>JAZOWG010000032.1:0-13571 GCA_045659105.1 Acutalibacteraceae bacterium | reverse complement strand
GTTGCTTTTGCAATTTCAAGAGTTTTCGGATTTGTAAGGCAAAGCTGATCAGCTGTTCTTTCTCCGTTTCTGACACCCAAAGCAAAAAGCTCGGGCTCGGTTTCAAGAAGGGAAGTGGGAACAAGACTTGAAAATGTGTGGCAGAAGGGACCTGCATATTCGACACCGAAGCCGAGCTCCTCTGCCATAGTGCCGTCATTCAGTCTGTTTGCAACCTTGTATTCCTTGCTTGTCGTTCCGTACCAGTCAGTCTGTCTGAACATAAAGGGAGGAACGTAGGTATAATCAATATTTTGGGGAACAAGAAGCTTTTCAGCCTCGGGTATCACGGTTAATTCTGTTGTGAAGCAGCGGTAACCGAAAAATTCCTCAAGGAAGGTATAGGCTGAGTAGAGTGTTCCTCTCTTATCTCCGCCCGTAATGACAATGTCATCACCGGATGTTTTTATGCACACACCCTCAGCACCGAGAGCGGCATAATCAACAGCATCATCGTATTCTCTGTTGTTCTTACCTACAGAGATTTCTTTTTCGGTTTGAGCTTCCTTATCCGTGATAATAGAGATGCTTGTTCCGTTTATTGCATTAAAGGTATCCTTAAGAAGATTTGCTGCAGTAATTTCTGCCGCACTTGCATTTTCGGAAATAACGATAACATAGTCATCGGTTATTTCAAAAACCTCTGTCACAGCCTCCGTCTTTTCGGGTGGAGTAAAAATGTGTCCCTGTGGCTCGGAAGGTACAAATACTGAGAAAACTGAGGTCAGAACAACGCTCAGCATCGTAAAAAACGGCATAATAAAGCGGGGATTAATAGAATTAAAAAACGACATAAAATCCATAAATAAATCCTCCTGTTTATAACCTTTTCCCGAGCACATTCCCCAATATGCTCAGATTAATTATATTTCCTGAATTCTCATATGTCAATTGCATTGTGTGAGTCCGCAATGCATTTCTTATTTCGGATGTAATTTTTTTGTTTTCTGATACAATTTTTCCTGCAGGCATCAGTTTATTGTTTCTTTAGCATTGATATTATTTGGAAATAGTGATATAATCTGTCAAACTGAATGTTTTCGTTTTTTCTTTAAACGTGAAAGGAAATGTGATTATGATTAAGGAAAAGCTTTCTAAGAAAACCTGGTTTACAATGTGCCTGTTCAGCTTTATGGGCGGTATTGCGTGGAATATTGAAAATATGTATTTCAATACCTTCCTTTATAATTCCGTTTATGCAAACGCATCTGCAGAGGCTATGGCAGGCTCAATGGCTCCTACAACTGCTATCAGCCGTATGGTTGCTCTTTCTGCTGTCGCTGCGGTGCTCACCACCTTTGTAATGGGAACGCTCAGCGATAAAATGAAAAACCGAAAGCTGTTCATCTCCGTCGGTTACATACTCTGGGGTCTTGTTACGGCAATTTTCGGCTTTATCACAAAGGATAATATTGCGGCAATTTTCGGCATTACCGATGAAGCCAAGATTCTTACCGGCACCGTATGGGTAATAATCATAATGGACATCATTATGACCTATATGGGCTCTACAAGTAACGATGCTGCCTTCAATGCATGGGTAACGGATATTTCCACACCTAAAATCAGACCGACTATTGAAACTGCATTTACATTTGTAGGCTTTTTATCAATGGTTGTTGTTATGGGTGTCGGAAGCCTCGCTCAGTCAGGTGCCGTTTCCTATCAGAATTTCTTTTTATATCTCGGTCTGTTTGTAACAGCCTGCGGTGTTGCAGGACTGTTCCTTATCAAGAATCCCGAAAAAAAGAACACCGGAAATGAAGCCTCATCAAGCTATTGGGCAGACCTTTTCTACGGCTTCAGACCCTCTGTTATCAAGGAGAATTCAAGACTTTACCTTACATTTTTAGCCATAGGCTTTTCAAGTGTTTCATATCAGGTATTCTTCCCTTATCTTCTTGTATATCTGCAGTACGTTGTAATTCCCGATAACGGCGATAATCTCATTACACCAAGTGTAATAGCCACCTTTATTGTTATGGTTGTGATTCTTGTAGCAAGCATGGTGATGCTTCTTAAGGTTTCCGCTAAAAATAAGGCAAGGGGACTTGTGCCTTGTGCAATTTTAGCAACAGCAGGTCTTGTTATCCTTGCGACCTCAACCAATATACACATTATCCTTATAGGAATTGTACCTGCCGTAGTAGGAAATCTTGTAATGGGTATTCAGCTTAATGCATCCATAAAGGACTTCATTCCCGAGGGTAAGGCAGGACTTTTCCAGGGCATCAGAATGATATTTACCGTGCTGATTCCCATGGTGTGCGGTCCGGCTCTCGGTGATATAGCTTGCCGTAATTCAGCAGTTACCTATATAAATGAATACGGTGTTGATACTATAGTACCTTCATCAAGTATGTTTGTTTATGCGGCAATCGTTTCTGTTTTCGTGATAATTCCCTTGTTCTTCCTCATTAAAAAGGGCTTCAATGTTGAAGAAAGCAATTGATATATAAAAATTTTGAGCCTATACAGATAGTACAAGCCGCTGAGAAAATGCTCTCAGCGGTTTTCTTGCTGCAAAAGAGCAATTACTGATATCGGGACCAATAACTTTGCGCCATTGGAAATGACAGAGAAAAATTGTGGAAATATATGTTTTTCTGTGATATAATCAATTCATAAATAAAATTTTTCAGGGGAAACGGATATGATTGAAAGGTTTGAAACGCATACTGATGTTCTTGTTCTCGGAAGCGGTCCTGCCGGTTTTGCTGCGGCATATACTGCGGCAAAAAACGGTGCAAGGGTTATTCTCGTTGAACAAAACGGTGATATCGGCGGAATTTCAACGTCGGGACTTATGAGCCATTGGACCGGTAGCTGCGGAAGTCCCTTGTATTTTGAAATCCTTAAAAGAACCTCCGAAAACAATGAAGGTGAATTCAAAAATAAAATCACCAACCTTATAGATCCCGAAAAGCTGAAAACACTCTATCTTGAAATGCTTTGTGAGGTCGGCTGTAAGGTTATGCTTTATACCTTTGCAGAGGATGCAATCTGTGACGGAGATAAAGTTCTCGGGGCTACCGTCATCAACAAATCGGGAAAAACCGATATTTATGCAAAAATTACTGTTGATGCTACGGGTGACGGTGATATTGCCGCAAGAGCGGGTGCAGAATTTGTTTTAGGCCGTGAATGTGATAATAAAATGCAGCCTGCAACACTTATGTTCAAAATAGGCGGTGTTGATTATGACAGGGCGGTGTTTTTAGGCTCCTTTGAATCAACCTATGATACACCGAAGGGAGAGCTGCAGGCTCTTGCAAAGGAGCATATTCCGTATCCAGCAGGGCACATTCTTACCTATGAATCAACTCTTCCCGGTGTTGTTACCTGCAATATGACAAATGCAATTGATATTGACGGTACAAATGCAGAGGATCTTACAAGGGCTACACTTACCTGCCGCAGGCAGATGGATGATATAGTGAAGTATCTTCGTGAATTTGTTCCGGGGTACGAGAATTGTTATATTATCAGCTCCGCTTCTCTTATGGGAATCAGAGAAACAAGACATTTCAAGGGCAAATATACCCTGACTGAGCAGGACATTCTCGAAGCAAGAGTCTTTGACGACTATGTTGTAAAGGATGCCTACTTCAATTTTGACGTGCATAATATTACGGGAGCAGGTCTCGATAAAACCGGTGTGCAAAAGCATTTCAGCCAGGATAAAGGATATACAATTCCTTACCGCTGTCTGTTGCCCGAAATTAAAGAAAATCTTTTACTTTGCGGACGAAATATCTCGGGTACGCATATGGCACATTCAAATTTCAGGGTAATGCCCATATGCATAGGCATCGGTGAGGCGGCAGGTGCCTCTGCGTATATTTCCGTAAGCGGAAACCGAAGGCTCAATGATATTGCTGCAAAGGAAATCCGTGAGATTACAGGAATAGATATATAGAAAAGCTATGCCTCTATGCCGGCTACCGAAATTGAAAGCAGACACGAGGTAATCAAAGAGAAATTGATGAAGGCATAATTCAGCATTATTTAATACAGTATTACAAAAGCTTAAAAAGGAGATGCAGCTATGGCTTATAAGTTTAATTACGATTATTCAAAGACACTGTGGATGAAGATGTTTCTTTCCGAACCCGATTTTGATAACAATTGTTCTAAGGTGTATATCACCTTTGAACAGGCGCTTGAAATCGTAAAGACTGTGGATAATATCACGCAGGGGATTCAGAAGATTATTTATCTTGTAGGCTGGCAGGGACTCGGTCACGATGATTGCTGGCCTGAAATGGATACTGTCAATGAGTATCTCAAGCGCGACTGCGATGCTTCTGCGAGAGAAAGCTTTATGTGGCTTTATGAGGAAGCAAAGAAATATAATACAGTTATAAGTGTACATATAAACATCTCAGATGCAGTTAAAGAAGACGGAATTTTTTGCGAGCTGAAGGCAGCAAATGCCCTTTGTAATGACATTAACGGTGAGCCTGCGGTGCTTCAGATTCTGAATAAGCGAAACTGCTACAAGACCTCATATAAGCAGCTCTGGGAAAGCGGTATATTCAAAAGACTCTTTGATAGATTCCTTGAGGTTATTCCTGCCGCAGAGGCAGGTACTGTTCACCTTGATAATTTATGTATTGCCGAAAGCCTTAATCCTAAGACCTACCACGATGAGCAGAACGAGGCAAGAAATCTGATGCTTGACTATATTTATGAAAAGGGTATAGAGGTTACAAGCGAATATACCTACAGAGAAGCACATTTCCGTAACGAATCAATTACCCATCCAAACCGCAAAATGTATGCTGCGGCAGGAGAGGATATGACGGAAATTCCGTGGGAAAGTGTTCCTATGCATACTCTCGGAAAAATCCCTGCAACCTGGTGGACAAGTCAGGTAAGTATGAAAGAGTGCATCGATATTCCGCCCTCGCTCTATAGCGGTCATCTTAATGATACGGCACAGCTTCCCGTATTTTACGGTACAATGCACGGAGAAGATATATGGCAGAAATACGGCACGGATGCCCAAAATTGGGCACCTGCATTTATAAAGGAATTCTGCACTTATCACGTTCCTTATGTGTATCTTAACCGATATAAAAGACTCGGCTTCACAGAAAATCCCGATGCAGAGTATGAGAAGAAATATACCGTCCGGTTTTCTGACGGTGTTGTATCATGTGCTGAGAATCGCTCAATTACAAAGAACGGAATTGTCCTTAAAAAGGGAAATGATGTAATTCTGCCTCTTACAGAGGATAACAGAACCTTTATTGCTTATTCCGAGAACGGAATAAACGGTGAATGGAATGTACCTGATGCCGATTTTACGACAGCATCCGTCTATAACATTACTGCAAATGGCAATGAATATATCTGCGATGCTGCTGTAGAAAACAAAAAAATCTGCCTTGATATTAAGGCAGATCAGGCGGTAGTAATAAAAGCAAAATAAAGCTTTGGTCTAAGGGAGAAAATATGACACAGATTATTTCATTTTTACTGTCTGCGGTGTTTGCTGTCGGTATGTTCTTTGTCGGTTTATGTCCTGAAAAAGAGCTTATAATTACACAAACGGACACGGAAACTGAATATTACATAAACGGAGAAAGCGAGAGTATACGCTTCGGTGTTACGGGTGAGGGTAATCTTTTTGAGCCTCAAGATGAAATTAAGGTTGTTATTGAGTGTCTGAATAAAGCACTTGACGGCAAGAGAGCCGGAGTTTCTGTCCGAAGTGAACAGAGCGGCTTCAGCAAACGGGGATATGTTGTCTTTGACGGTGCTTTACCCTATAACATCTTCAGTTTTTCTTCCGATAAAAACGGAATTTTTACGGTAGAGGTAAAGCTTTATGATACAACCGAATACCGATTCAATGTCGGTGTGCTTCCGAAAAATGAACGGGCAGACGACAGCTTTTATTACGGTATTCAGCCCTATATAACACGTGCTTACACCTGGGGTGAGGGCTTTCAGCTTCCGAATTACTCTGCTGAGGAATCTGTTGACAGAATCCTTGATACGGCAGAATATCTCGGTGTGAATCTTGTGCGTGAAGACAGTGTCGGCTGGGGCGGTATGCAGACTGAAGCCTACGGTGAGCTGAATTTCTCTGCACAGGATTTGCTCGTCGGCAAGGTAAACAGCCGGGACATGAAATATAACTGGCTTTTAGGCTACAATGCAGGGGAGTGGTCGGCTTCCGAAAAATATAAAGAGGCTTACGATGAAGCAATGGGCTGGACCTGTCCGCCTGATATTGAGCTCTGGAGTGATTTTGTAAGCAAAGCTGCCGGTCATTATGCTGATAATGCCGACATTCTCTGGGAAATATGGAATGAGCCTAACTGGCATTTCTTTGCAGGAACCGATGAGGAATATTTTTCTCTTCTTGAAAAGACGGCAGCAATACTTAAAGCCGAAAATCCGTCCGCTTATATTTATTCGGGCGGACTTGCAGCTGCAGAGAAAGAAACTAATTCAGCCTACTATCAGAAATCTGCAGAGCTTATAAATGAGGGCTTGCTTGACAGCTTCGGTTATCATAACCACGACGGACTTGATAATTACTACGATTATATGGCACAGATTCTGCGACTCTCACATAATGCAGGACTTACGGATGGCGGCTTTAACAGTGAAAGCGGTGTCGGCGGTGCAGATGCTTCAACTATCGCCTGCAAGGCGCTTTACACCCGCTCAACAGGAGCAAAAGGATTTGTTTCCTTTGCATTCAGAAAAACCGTTACACCCGAAAATGATATAAATAACTTTGCATTTTTCAATGAATATCTTCAGCCTGAAGAAGCCGCGATTTCCTATGCAACGGTTATTCGCTTCCTCGGCAATGCGGATTTTGTCGGAAATATTTCAAACGAAAAGAATCTTGTTATTGACGAATATAATGCCGACGGAAAGAAAACGGAAGTATACTACAGTCTCGGGAAAAAGTGTAAAATCAGCGCCCCCGAAGGTAATTACAAGGCTTTCGATATGTACGGAAACGAAATCAAAACCGGCAGAAGGCTTACTGTCACCAATTCCCCGATATATATTGTTTATTGCTAAGTTTGCAGTTTTTTTATTTTTTTTGAAACAGCGGACAAATGCCGTGACGGTAATTTTGAGCTTGCGCATGAAAGAAACAAACAAGATTGATAAGTAGGGATGAAAGCTATGATTAATGCTAATGAATTTGGTTTTTTGCCGGAAAATGCACCGGAAAAAAACGCTGAAGCTTTTCAGAAGGCGATTGATAAGGGAGGCGAAATTTATGTTACCGTTCCCGGAGTTTATGCAATTTCCGAGCAAATTGAAATCGGTGATAATACGAGGATAGTGTTTTCGGACGGCGTAATTCTCAGTCGTGAAGCAAGCGTCAGCGGTATTAACGGCTGTGCTTTTATAAACAAAGGGGCAGTCAAGGGCGAATATAACAGCAATATTGAAATTATCGGACTGCATCTTGAATGTAACGGTATTGAAAGCAATGATTTCGGAGTAAACAGCCGTATTGCGGGATTGCGTGCTCAGGTTGCGATGATTTATGTTGAAAATCTGACAATTAAGGGGTTTCAGTGCCACGGCTTGCTTGAAAAGGATTATGCTGTTCAGATAAGTGCATTTAAGAATATTTATCTTGATGATTTATTTGTTACCGGAAATAAAGACGGTGTTCATCTTGGCTGGGGTAACGGATTTGTAATCCGGAACGGCCGTTTCCGTACGTTTGATGACCCCATAGCTCTCAACGCCTTTGATTATGCTACGTCCAACACTCATATAGGCTGGATTGAAAACGGAATTATTGAAAACTGTATTGATATGGATGATGAGTCTACAACCGGATTTTTTTGCAGGATTCTCGGCGGTGCCTGGATAAGATGGCAAAAGGGAATGCAGGTACAGCACTCGGACACTGTTGCGGTTAACGGTAAAACCTACCGTGTGCTTATGAATCCGAAGGACGGAAGGCTTTACCCCTCATATACTCCGCCCTGCCACGAAAAAGGGATTGCGGAATATGACGGAATAAATTGGGTAGCCGTACGCAATACGGAAGAGCTTGACTGCGGCTGCCGTAACATAACAATCCGCAATTGCAGGCTTCAGAAAAAGCGTGATACGGGAATTGCGGTAAGTCTTAATTATGACACGTATGCACGGAGTGTATATCCCGGATGTAAATGTGTTCCTCAGGGCGGAATTACTCTCGAAAATATTGTCACGGAAAACGATGTTGATATACTTTTCCGTTCAAATTATCCTACGGAGAATATTACACTTAAAAATATAGATTTCAAAAGCTCTAAGCTTTGTTTTGACTGCGAACCGAATGCAGGGGATATTATTTATCCCGAGGTTGTGATTAAGACAGAAAACGTTGTTTTCGGCAAAAACACAATACAAGCTTCTGTGAAGCATCCGATAAAAATTTGCTCTGAAAAGTTATAAAACAAATTGCGGCTGAGAGGAAGCTTGTTTGAGAAACAAATACTTCTTTATCGACAATCGGCGTAAAATGGTTGCTTTTTGTCTTAACGGAGTGATATAATCGGAGAGATAAACGAAAAATTGTTTGATTGATAATATTATATTCTCAACGGAGGCATTTAATAGTGGCAACTGTACTTCTTATTGTGATATATATAGCATTTATAGGACTCGGTGTTCCTGATTCTCTTATCGGCTCTGCCTGGCCTGCAATACATTCTGAGCTTAATATACCCGTTGAAGCGGTAAGTGTTATCACGCTTCTTATTTCCGGCTGCACGGTACTGTCAAGTATGTTCAGTGCACGAATTCTTAATAAGCTGGGCACCGCTAAGGTTACAGCATTCAGTACGGCTATGACTGCCGTGTCGCTTCTCGGCTTTTCCTTTACCTCATCCTTCTGGTTTATGCTTCCGCTTGCCGTTCTGCTCGGGCTCGGTGCAGGTGCCATAGACTCGGGACTTAATAACTATGTTGCACTTCACTGTAAGGCAAGCCATATGAATTTTCTTCATTGCTTTTACGGTGTGGGCGTGTCGCTGAGTCCCTATCTTATGTCGCAGGCGTTAAGCGGCATCGGCTGGCGCGGCGGCTACCGCTATGCCTTTTATGTACAGCTCGGAATTACAGCTTTGCTGATTCTTTCCGTTCCGCTCTGGAAAAAAACCTCTGCAACTGAGGAAGAGGAAGAGGTAAAAAGCGTAAATCTTTCAGTTTTTCAGATGGCAAAAATGCCTGAGGTGCGCCTGGTGTGGATCATTATGCTTGTTACCAATGCCATTGAATATGCCTGCGGAGTATGGGGAAGCACATATCTTGTAGAAGAAAAAGGCTTTGAGGCAGGGCACGGTGCGTTGGCGCTTACAATTTATTACGTCGGAATGTCAATCGGGCGGTTTGCTTCGGGTGTGCTTTCCGATAAAATAAGCACCTGGAAGCGTATCGGTATCGGTACGGTCATTCTTGCTCCCGCAATTGTAATTATGCTTCTTCCTTTACCGGGTATAGTCAGTGTCATAGGTCTGTTTTTTATAGGACTCGGCAACGGCTCAATTTATCCGAATATGATACACCTGACACCTCATAATTTCGGCAAGGAAGCATCGCAGTCAATTATGGGCTCACAGATTGCCTTTGCTTATACAGGTGTAATGCTGGCGCCCCCTGCAGTAAGTCTTATAAGCGGTGTGTTCGGAATAAGGGTATATCCCGTTCTGCTTGCCGTGCTGTATGCGGCAATGGTTATTGTGCTTAAGTGCTTTGTAAGGTGCTTGAAAAAGCAGGGAAGATTCAATAAAAACGTGTAATGTTAAAGGTGCTTGCAATGAGAAATAATGATAAATTTGAATTAAAGAGCTTCCTTTCTCCCGATGCTTCATATTCTCCCGTGTATATCTGGGTGTGGAATGATGTCTGTACCCGTGAGATTATAGATGAGCAGCTCTCGGAAATGCAAAGACTCGGAATACGCTCATTTTATATTCTTCCCGAGCCTGAGAGCTTCCGTCCGGACAGTATGCCGACATATCTTTCCCCCGAATATTTGTCCGATGAATATTTTGAGCTTTGCGCTTATGCAATTGATAAAGGCACCGCTCTGGGGATGAGCTGCTGGATTTACGATGAGGGCGGCTGGCCCTCGGGCAGTGCTTGCGGAAGGGTAGTAAGAGACCATCCCGAATATTCTGCAGGCGGCAGCTATCCTGATTTGCTGAACCCGGATGCCACGGAATATTTTATTGAAATTACTCATAAAAAATATGCATCGGCAACGCGTAATTTTTCTGCCGTATTTACCGATGAGCCCAAGGCGCCGCTTCGTCCCTTTAGTGCGGATTTAACCGATAAATATGAAAAAATGTACGGAGAATCTGTTTTGCCGTACCGTTCACTTATAGAAGGAAAAGAAAAGCCGACCGCAGAAAACGTTTATGTTCTTCGCCGTTGGTACGACTTGTGCAGCCGTGCCTTCTGTGAGAATTATCTGCTTCCTTGCAAAAAATGGGCAAATGAAAACGGCTTCTTTTTTACGGGACATCTTGACAAGGACCACAGCCCCCACGGTTGTATGAACGGGGGCGGAAACTTTAATTTAATGAGGGCACTCCGGTGCTTTGATATTCCCGGAATAGACGTTATATGGCGTCAGCTTTACCCTGAAAACAAAGCTGCAGAAAAAAACGATATGGTTGCTTACAACGGATTTTTTCCGAGATACGCTTCATCTGCCGCCGCACAGAACGGTACAAAGCTTGCGATGAGTGAGGTTTTCGGTGTTGCAGGTCCGGGACTTACCTACGATATAATGAGATTTACCGTTGGCTATCAGGCTGTAAGAGGAATAAATATATTCAATCCCTTTAATTTCCCGTTGGGAAGAAAGGGGCAGCTTCTTGCTCAGGAGCTTCCTGTTTTTACCGAAAATCAGCCCTATTACAGAGATCTCGGACAGTTTAACTGCTACACGGAAAGGCTTTCCTATATAGCTTCTGTCGGTGAACGGGTGTGTGACACTGCACTTTATTATCCCGTTTCCGATTTCTGGGGAAGGCTGAACGAGGACATAGTCGCAAAGGAATTCGAAGCAGTCGGAAGAAGGCTCGAGGATATGGCGGTTGATTTTGACATTGCAGATGACGATGTTATACAGTCAGCAGAAATAACCGACGGCGGATATTTACATATCGGCAAAGCAAAATATAAAAGCATTGTTATCCCGGAAGGTGCTTTTATCCCCGAGGATACGCAAAAAAAGCTTAAAGAATTCACCGAAAAGGGAGGTCAGGTTTCATATGAGCTGTCCTCTCTTACGCCCGTTGTTCATATTGAGGGCAAGGGCTTAAGGGCAATGAGAAGGATTTCAGATAATGCGGAAATTTTCTGCCTTTTTAAGGAGATGGGAGAAAACGGAGATTACCGCATTCACCTGCCCTCTTCAAAGGGGTATCTTCTTGATCCCGAAAGCGGCAAAATGCAGCGTCTTAAGACAGAAAACGGTATCCTGAAGCTTTCTCTTCATATAGGCGAAACGGCTGTGATATTGCTTACGGATGAGGAGCTTCCGGCAGAAGAAAAAAAGGAATTTGCAAACAAAATTAATCTTCCCGATGAGTTTCTTTTACGAAAAGAAACCGAGCTTTTATGTGATGAAAACGGCTTTTACAATATAAATCACACCGAAAGGGAAGTGCCCGTAAGGCTCGGTGACTGGTCGTATTTAACAGGCAGTGCCTATTCGGGAAGCTGTGCTTACGAGACGGCATTTACTCTCCCTGAGGAAAAAGTCGGAAAGGAAGGGGAAATCAGCCTTGGTGATGTGCATTTTTCTGCTTCGGTTTACCTCAATGACCGATGTCTCGGCACAGCTGTTATGCCGCCTTATAAGCTTAAAATCTCCCAAAATCTGCTGAAAAAAGAGAATAAGCTGAAAATTGTCGTCACCAACACAGCTGCAAACTGGTATTTGCATACAGCTTATTTTGATAAGTGGAGCGTAAAGGAATTATCTCCGTATTTTGAAGCAGAGCTCTCTTATGCAAAGGACTTTGTTTCAGGAGGTCTGTACGGCCCCGTTGTCTTATACACGGAATAGTGTTATCTGCTGTAAAAACGGAAAAATTTTCCGTTTATCCCGTTGCTTTTTTTGCAGAAAAACATCAGAATATTGCAGTAAAGCTAAAAAACATAATATTTTGTGAAAAGCGCCGTGAGCCCTTACGTGTCAAGGACTTACGGCCTTTTTTGCGTGACTGTGAAATACCGTTTATTTTCCGTAATCGGCGGAGAAGAGGATGATAAGTTTCAGTAAATATCTTGTTTTCTGTTTCGACATAATTGTATGTTTGTGTTGTGTAATTTAGGCAAAGAAACGTGCTTTTGTGCGGAAAATTTCAGCAAACTGTCGAAATGTGTATAAATGGCAAAAATAAATACAAGTATCTGTTGATTTTTTTCCATATTTATTTTATATTTATTATATATATGTGTATTTAAAATTACTGCAGAATTTTCGTGGAGGATATTTATATGAAAAAAGCCTTATCGCTTTTGCTTTCCGTTGTTATAGCACTTTCGGCAATGTACCCTGCATTGACGACGGTTGCTTATGCACAATATAAAACAGAAGACGCGTATGCAACGGTTTTTACCGCTTCGGACTTTCAGTCGGATTCGGCTTATGATAATTTTACATATATGATGAAAGCAGCGCAGGAGGACGGAATAACAGAAGCGCCTGATGCATTTTTGTTTGCAGGTGACTATACTTCCGGTTCTGATGACCCTGCCGTTCAGGTGCCGAAGGTAATAGATACGGTGCAGAATTTATATCCCGGTTACAATGAAAGCAATATGGTTTTCGTGCAGGGTAACCACGATTCGGCAAATGATGTGCTTACCCCGACAGGCTTTTACGAGTTTGAAAATATTCTTGTTTATTCAATAAACGAGGATAATTTCAAAAATTCTCAGCTCGGTAATAACCGTGGTGAAGCATATTATCAGGAGATACAGAC
This sequence comes from Acutalibacteraceae bacterium, assembly GCA_045659105.1. Lineage (GTDB taxonomy): Bacteria > Bacillota > Clostridia > Oscillospirales > Acutalibacteraceae > RUG806. The sequence continues at coordinate 540 of JAZOWG010000032.1, read as the reverse complement.
CCTTGCGCAGGATATTGCCGCAAATCTTGAAGAGGTTAAAAATTCGGCAGATACACGTCCCGTGTTTGTGGTTACTCACTTGCCTCTTCACCATATGAGCCGTGATGATTACGGTGATAACCTTTACGGTAAGCCGATTTTCGATGTGCTTAACGAATACGGTAAATATCTTGATATCATTTTCCTTTTCGGTCATAACCATTCAAGCAATTACGATGATTATATCGGCGGTGCGGTAAACTACCTTGCAAAGGGCGAAGAAATCCGTATTCCTATTCCTGACGCAGCTCAGGCGGGTGAAAACGGATACACAGAAGAAACTCTCAACTTCACGTATATGAACGCCGGTTATGTCGGTTACTCAAACAACTCAACAATCGACGGCTCAACAAACACTCTTACAATGGGTGCCTTTGAGCTTTGCACAACTGCAATTGAGGTTTCAAGATATTCAACTGACGGGCTTTATACTACAGAGACAATCAGCAGAGTAAGACCTATGACAACCGACCCCTACGTAAAAATTAACGGCTCGGAATC
>JAZOWG010000031.1:0-6680 GCA_045659105.1 Acutalibacteraceae bacterium | reverse complement strand
CATTTTTTTTGTCAGAAAAAACATTATTCATATCAGCATCTCCTGCAAAGTAATAGAATTTTAACACAGCTTCGTATGTCGTTAAGACTTACCAGATTACTCTTGTATCAATTTCTTCAGTGATAAGCTTTACGAAGTCTGCAACAGCCATAACACCCTGATCGCCGTGACCGCGCTTTCTTACGGAAACAGTGAAGTCCTCTGCCTCCTTGTCACCGACAACAAGCATATAGGGAATCTTTTCAAGCTGTGCTTCACGAAGCTTGTAGCCCAGCTTTTCGCTTCTTGTATCAACGTCAACCTTTACGATGCCTGCCTCCTCAAGAGCCTTCTTGACAGCGTAAGCGGCATCCTGATGGCGGTCTGCAATGGGAAGAATACGAACCTGCTCGGGAGCAAGCCATACGGGGAATGCACCTGCATACTTTTCAATAAGAAGAGCAAGTGTTCTTTCATAGCAGCCGATTGAGGTTCTGTGAATGATATAGGGATTCTTCTTTGTACCGTCTGCCGCAACGTATTCCATACCGAACTTTTCTGCAAGCATCTGGTCAATCTGAATCGTAATAAGGGTATCCTCCTTGCCGTGAACATTCTTTATCTGAATGTCGAGCTTGGGACCGTAGAAGGCAGCCTCACCGATACCTATCTTGTAGCTGATGCCGAGATTATCAAGAATCTCCTTCATTATACCCTGAGCCTCATCCCACTGCTCGGGAGTGCCGATATACTTTTCCTTATCGTCGGGATCCCACTGTGAGAAGCGGTAAGAAACGTCCTCATAAAGACCGAGAGTTTTAAGCATAAAGGTTGTAAGCTCAAGACAGCTCTTGAATTCGTCTGCAAGCTGCTCGGGAGTACACATAAGGTGGCCTTCGGAGATTGTGAACTGACGTACACGGATAAGACCGTGCATTTCACCCGAAGCCTCGTTTCTGAAAAGAGTTGAGGTTTCTGCAAGTCTCATGGGAAGGTCACGGTAGGAGCGTGCACGGTTAAGATATGCCTGATACTGGAAGGGGCAGGTCATAGGACGAAGGGCAAACACCTCGTCATCCTTATCCTCGTCACCCATAACAAACATACCGTCCTTGTAGTGATCCCAGTGTCCTGAAATCTTATAAAGGTCGCTCTTTGCCATAAGAGGTGTCTTTGTTCTTACCCAGCCTCTTGCTCTTTCCTCGTCCTCAACGAATCTCTGAAGAGTCTGAATGATGTCACAGCCCTTGGGAAGAAGAATGGGAAGTCCCTGACCGATTGTTTCTACGGTTGTGAAAAGCTCAAGGTCACGGCCAAGCTTGTTGTGGTCACGTCTCTTTGCTTCCTCGAGAGCTTCAAGGTAAACATCAAGGTCTGCCTGCTTTGTGAAGGCAGTACCGTAAATACGCTGAAGCATCTTGTTCTTTTCGTCGCCTCTCCAGTATGCGCCCGTGCAGGACGTAAGCTTGAATGCCTTTACTCTTGAAGTATCGGGAATGTGAGGACCTGCGCAAAGCTCGGTAAATTCACCCTGCTTGTAGAAGCTGATATTTTCACCCTTGTCTGCGTGCTCCTTAATAAGCTCAACCTTATAGATTTCGCCCTGCTCCTCGTAGAATTTAATTGCTTCATCGGGAGTCATTTCAAAGTGTGTAAGCTCAAGGCCCTCTTTTACAATCTTCTTCATTTCTGCTTCAATTTTTTCCAGCTCCTCGGGAGAGAAAGCCTTGGGAACGTCAAAATCGTAGTAGAAGCCCTTATCGATTGCAGGACCTATTGCAAGCTTTGCTTCGGGGTAAAGTCTCTTTACTGCCTGTGCGAGAATGTGGGAGGCTGTGTGGCGGAATGCCTTCTTGCCGTCCTCATCGTCGAAGGTAAGGAATTCTACCTCACAGTCGTTCTCGATTTTTGTGCGGAGGTCCTTTACCTCACCGTCAATTTTACATACGCAGACAGCCTTATAAAGACCTGCGCCGATTGACTTTGCAATTTCGCCGGCGGAAATGCCTGCTTCAAACTGCTTAACGTCATCTCTGAGTTTTACGTTTACCATATTAATCATCCTTTTTGTTTTTTCGGAATTTTTACACACAAAAAAACAGCTTCATCCCTGAAAACTGGGATGAAGCTGATATGCTCCACGGTTCCACCCGTATTGACAGAAAATCTCTGCCCGCTCTGAAAAGTTTTAACGGTACTTAACCGGCTGACCTTGAATCTTTACGGTCAGCACTCGGGAGCGGTAGCAAAATGAAAACAGACAGATAAACCGCTTTCAGCTTTTGCGGTTCTCTCTGGAAAATGCCGGTTCTCTGCTTCTCCGTCAGCGTTTTTATATATTAACAATAAATATTATATATCTTCCGCAGAAAAAGTCAAGTTATTCTTTAGAATACGTACTCGAAGAAGCCGACACCCGTGTAGCCGTCATCTTTAAGTCCGAAGTATCTGTCGGAATTACAGTAAATACCGTAGAAATTGCTTAAGAAGCCTGCAAGGATACCGCCGAGCTTTCTGAAGAAGCCTATCTTTTCGGGCTCGTAATCGTCATCCTTTGTAAGGGTAAAGCTTACGTATTCTTCGTCTGTTTCAAGGTTGTAGCTTGTTACCTTGATAGCTTCGGGTGAGAAATCAAGAATATTGTAGTAGCTGTCTGTAAGCTTATCCATACCTATTGCAACACGGTCGCTGTAAGCAACAGCCTCTTCACCCTCTTCTTCGGGTCTGCCGATTGATGTGGAAACGAAGTAAACCGTACCCTTTGCATTGTTTACGGTACCGCCGTTTTCAATTTCTCCAACCTTTTCTCCGTCATAAATAACATCGGAAATTGAATAGTGGTGGGAATGTCCCATAAGTACAAGGTCAATGTTGAATTCATCAAATAAGGGAGAGAAGAGAATTCTGAGAAGATTACATTCAGTCTCTCTGTGAGGAATTGATCCGCCGTAAAGGTCGTGATGCATCATAACGATACGCCATTTTGCATCGGGATGTGACTTGACTGCTTCCTTGACTGTTGCTCTGTGAGCCTGAGCAGATGCATTGTTTGTATCAAGACAGATAAAGAGAGCGCCGCCCTTTTCAAAATAGTAGTTACCGGACTGATAGCTGCTCATAGGTCCGTACATTTCGTTGGGAAGATTGCTGAAGTATTTGTAGTCGAAGCTGTGGCGGTCGTGATTACCCATAATTGTTGCGAATGTAAGCTCGCGGGATGCCTTTGAGAAGGTAAGTCCTTCGTACTCAACTCGCTGACCCTCTGTTGCAAGATCTCCGCCTGCAAGAATAAGGTTAAGGGGAGATTTTGCAGTAGCCTTGCCGAGAAGCTCTGCAAATGCAAGGGAGGTATTCTTAAGGCTCTCTTCATCCTCGGGATTGTCATAAACGTGGATATCGGACATATAAAGTGCGCTGAAGGTATCATCATCTGTAGAGAAGGAATATACCTCACTCTTTGCTTCACCGGATACGCAGGTGTAGTAATAAGTCTTGTTTTCCTCAAGACCTGTAACTGTTACCTTTGCAGCCTTATCGCCCTGATACGTTGTGATGATATTACCCGTAAAGCTTTCAGCATCGGACATATCCTCATTTTCGCTGATTTCAACACGGCATTCCGTTACATCTGCTGCCATATACCAGGAAAAGTTTCTTTCACTTTCGGTCTTGCCGGGATTTACTGTAATACCTCTTTTGGCTTCTTCTGTGTTTTCCCACTGGGCAACAAGAGCCTCATCGTAAACAGCTTCATCCTTCTCCTCTTCAGGCTCTTCGGCGATTTCGCCGCCCTCAAGGGTTGTTTCTTCTGCTTCAAGAGTTGTTTCCGTTGCCATTAATACGCTTGCGGCACTTACAGGAAGCATTGCCGTAAGCAGCATCAGAAGGGATAAAAGAATACTGATTGACTTTTTCATCTCATAACATTCCTTTCATTAAAATACTGTTTCAAAGAAATCTACGTTAAAGCCGTCTTCTGTAAGATCGGAATATCTTCCGATATTGTTGAATACGGCAACAATTGTACCGATTCCGCTGAGAAGTCTGCCCACAAGTCTTCTGAAATATGTGATTCCGGGAGCAGTGTAGTCATCGTCCTTTGTAAGGGTAAAGGAAGCATAAGCCTCATCCTCACCTCTTTCATAGGTAGTGACGGTAATTGCCTCTTCGGAAAAATCTATAATATTGTAAAGCTTATCTCCATAGTGATCCATACCTATAGAAACACGGTCGCTGTAGGGGATTTCCTCTCCGTCGTTGTCACGGGCACGTGCAACGGATGCTGATACCATATACACGGTACCGTCTGCATTGTTTATTGTATCACCGTTTTTAATCTCGGTTACAGTCTGTCCGTTATAAAGCACATCCGAAATACTGTAGTGATGGGAATGTCCCGTAAGCACAAGGTCAATTCCGAATTCATCAAAAATGTAGGAAAGAATAAGTCTTAAAAGAACGTTTTCACTTTCTCTGCTTTCAATTGAGCCGCCGTAAAGGTCATGGTGCATCATAACAACACGCCATTTCAGGTCGGGGTTTTCATTTACGGCATTTTCAATGAAATTGCGGTGGTCTGTTGCACTTGAATTGTTGGAGTCAATAACAAGGAAAAGAACCTCGCCCTTTGTAAAATAATAATTACCGCCCTGAGGGGAGCTGATGATGCCCTCATCCTCATTGGGAAGATTTGTAAAGTACTTGTAAGCAATTCCCTTTCTGTCGTGGTTGCCGATTGCAGTAGCAATTGCAAGAGAACGGGAAACGGGAGAGAAGGTAAGACCCTTGTACTCTTCAAGAAGACCGTCCGTTGCCTGATCGCCTGCAGAAAGAAGGATATTTACATCGTGCTTATCCGTAACCTCTGTAAGAAGGTCTGCAAAATCGAAGGCAGTAGCCTTAGTGTCACCCGCCTCTTCATCGAGAGTAATATGGATGTCCGACATATATAAAGCGGAAAAGCTGTCACCCTCTACAGTTTCAAATGAATAAACATCACTCTTTTCTTCACCTGAAACGCAGGTATAGTAATAGGTTTCGCCTGCTTCAAGGTCACTTACGGTAACCTTTGCAACGGAATTTCCGTGACGGTCGTCTATTGCCACACCCTCAAAAACTTCAGCATCAAGCATAAGGGGATTTGTGCTGAGAAGCAGTGAGCAGTCGGTTTCATCTTCATCCATATACCAGGAAAAGTTTCTTTCAGCTTCCGTCTTTCCCGGCTGGATTATAATGCCCATCTGAGCTTCTTCGGTATCAGCCCACAGGACATCAAAATAAGATACCGCACCTGCTGCGGGAAGGGCTGTCAGCACCATAATGATGCTCAGAACAGCACATAATAATTTTCTTACATTTTTCATAGTTTTCTCTCCTTAATAAGTTATAAGCTCATTAAAAACCTTTATAGCATAATTGTCTGACATACCCGATATGTAGTCAATTATTGCGCCCTTATAAATATCCTCTGTCTCAAGACTGCCGTAAATTTTTCTGTTCTGGCATTTTACGGTTTTTTCAGTCATATTTGAGAACATATCGAGACTTGTTTCGCAGAATTTACTTATCCAGTCTGCAAATGCTCCCATAAGCTCGGGGTAGATTTCCGCACGCTTACGAAGCTCGTTTACCGTGTCCTCGCCCTTATATGCATCAAGAAGCACAAGGAAAATCTGCTCAATTACAAGTCGGGCATATTTCGTGAAGGTATCAAGCCTCGGATTGCGGTAAATATGCTCGTAGTTGAATTTTTTTATATCCTTTAACTGCTCGTGGAAGGTTTCGCTGAGGCAAATTCCCTTTTCGGGGGAGGAATTTGCACACACGTCATATATCATATTATGTATTATAACCGTGGTGTTTATAGCCATTTTATCGTAAGCCTTCGCCATATCGGAAAGGGTGTCGATGTTTTCCTTGGAAAGGAAGCGAAGCCTTATTGCATCCTCTATATCACGGCCCACGTAGGCAATTTTATCGGAAAGCTTAACAACACAGCCCTCCCAGGTATAGGGCTGATACTGACCGACTCTTACAAAATCATTAAGATCAATATACTCCTTACGGGGCTTGAGTCCGTTATCGTCAACCTCACCGCAATGGGAAATTATTCCGTCACGCACGGCATAGGTAAGATTAAGGGGACGTGACACCTTATAGTCGTCCTCAAGCAGCTCTATATTATCTACAAAGTGAAGACCGTTTCTTTCGTGAAAGAAGCCTCTGCCTAAGTACTTTTTCGAAATTGCATCAAGCTCCCTTTCGCCCTGATGTCCGAAGGGGGCGTGCCCCAGGTCGTGCCCCATGGCAATAGCACGGGTTAAGTCCACGTTGAGCCCCAGCTCCTTTGCAATTGTGGTGCTTACGGATTCCACGTGGGAAACGTGCTCCATTCTTGTGCAGATGTGGTCATTTTCTATGTTAAAAAATACCTGCGTTTTATGCTTAAGCCGTCTGTAGGCAAGAGAATGGAGAATTCTCGTGTAGTCTCTTTCAAAGGGATCTCTGCAGTCGTTTTCCTTATTATAAATGGGATCGAGACGGGCAATAAGCCTCTCATATCCCTCGTTATCGGGGAATGCGCCCTGTTTTCTGAAAACGCCGTCCTGACGTAAAGCCATTGTAACCGCTCCTTATTTCAGTTTTCTCAGAATCCTCGTAATAAGTCCTATGAAATGCTTTGCCTTATCTAAAAGATGTGT
>JAZOWG010000030.1:0-3845 GCA_045659105.1 Acutalibacteraceae bacterium | reverse complement strand
CCTTTTCGGTATCTCCGAAATCCGAATTAATAACACGAACAACCTGTTGTATTCTCGAATTTCATTCCGTGCTTTCTTCCCCAGTCTGCGACGGCTTTTTTTGCCGCCATAACCGCCATTGCACCGAGGTACAATTTTTCTCGGGGAAGGTCATTTTTCGTGTTATAAAATACCACGTTGTTTGTAACCTGCATAATATCCTCTGCCGTGTGGTACATAATCATACGGCAAATCGTTTCACCGCAGTCTCTGAGATGTTCATCATCCGAGCAGGAGAAATCCGCCTTGACGACCTCGCCCTCCTCGAACGTTACGCTCACCTCAATGAATTCCTCGGTATCCTGAGGGGATATTCTGCCGAAGCCCTTGTTTTCCATATTAAACGTTAAAGCGGAACAGAACGATGTCGCCGTCCTGCATCACGTATTCCTTTCCTTCACTTCTTACAAGACCCTTTTCCTTGGCAGCCGCCATAGAGCCGTTTGCCATCAGGTCATCGAAGGAGATAACCTCTGCACGGATAAAGCCTCTTTCAAAGTCGGAGTGAATCTTACCTGCCGCCTGGGGAGCCTTTGTGCCCTTTGTGATTGTCCAGGCTCTTACCTCGGGCTTACCGGCAGTAAGGTATGACATAAGACCCAGAAGGTCGTAGCTCTTCTGAATAAGTCTGTCAAGACCGCCCTTTTCAACGCCGATTTCACTGAGGAACATTTCCTTTTCTTCACCCTCAAGCTCTGCAATCTGTGCCTCAAGCTCTGCGCAAATGGGAAGCACCTCACTGCCCTCAGCAGCGGCAATTTCCTTGACCTTGTTGAAGTATTTGTTCTCATTGATGTCGCCTGAGAAGTCCTCTTCACTCATATTACAAGCATATATAACGGGCTTTGAGGAGAGAAGTGCAACGGATGCCATAAGCTCTCTCTGGTCATCGGTCATCTCAACAGCACGGGCATTCACCGCATTGTCAAGCTGCTCCTTAAGGTAATTGAAGAACTGCACGTCGCCTGCCAGGGACTTGTCACCCTTCATAGCCTTTGTGTCACGGTCAATTCTTCTCTGAAGAATCTCCGTATCCGAGAGAATAAGCTCAAGGTTAATGGTTTCGATGTCTCTTACGGGGTCAATTTCACCGTCAACGTGCATAATGTCGTCATTTTCAAAGCATCTTACCACGTGGATGATAGCGTCAACCTCACGGATGTGGGAAAGGAACTTGTTTCCGAGACCCTCACCCTTTGATGCGCCCTTTACAAGACCTGCAATGTCAACAAATTCAATTGTTGCAGGCGTAATCTTGTCGGGGGAGTACATTTCTGCTAATTTGTCAATTCTGTAATCGGGCACCGAAACAACGCCCACGTTGGGCTCAATTGTGCAGAAGGCGTAGTTTGCCGCCTGTGCACCTGCATTTGTCAGCGCATTAAAAAGTGTGCTTTTACCGACGTTCGGTAATCCTACTATACCAAGCTTCATACTGTGTCTACCTCTTTACATTTAAATACACTCTATATTATCACAGAATTTACTTTAATGCAATATAATTTGAAATTTCCCTTGAGGCTGTGACGTAATAAATCCGGCTGTAGGGGACGACAACCCTGGCGTCCCGCCGGTTATAAAGGCATTGTTTGTGCTTAATTGTCGTAGAACTTCAAAATGTATTTTACCTTGTAGGGGACGACAACCCTGGCGTCCCGCCCTGATGAAATTACAATTTTCGTGTTAATTTTCGTGTTTGATAAAAATGTGCCTCTCAGGGGCTAACTTCTGTAATTTTTATTCCTACTTGCGGGACGCCAAGGTTGTCGTCCCCTACAAAAAGAAACTGTAATTTTTGTCTCTTCGGGACATTGTAGCTGTGAATTTATTTTTTCTGCTTGCGGGACGCCAAGGTTGTCGTCCCCTACAAAAAGAAACTGCAATTTTTGTCTCCTCGAGACATTGCTGCTGTGAATTTATTTTCTGCTTGCGGGACGCCAAGGTTGTCGTCCCCTACAAAAAGAAACTGTAATTTTTGTCTCTTCGAGACATTGCTGCTGTGAATTTATTTTCTGCTTGCGGGACGCCAAGGTTGTCGTCCCATACAGCCCCTGAGGGTTGATTCTTTTTGTTGAGTTCGGTGACCCCTACAATGCAAATTCCCTTGCGCTGAGTGGAAATTTGTCCGGAATGTATTATGATTTTGAGATTATTCTCCCCGGTTTTGCAATAATTTGTTCATAATTGTTTGCATTTTAATGGGGAAATTAATGAATATCCGTCAAGTTGTCAGACAAGTGTTGAAAAATGAACAAAATATTAAACTGTTATCAACTCAATCTTTGCAACATTTTGTTATAAATGTAAACAATGTAAAATGTGCCAAAAAACTCTTGAAATAGTCATTTTGTTTTGGTAATATAATAGCGTAAAAATATTCTCAGGAATATTATACAAATTTACAACGAAAGTGAGGTCAGAATAATGAACGTAGAAGCTCTCATCGCTTACCTTGCAGCATGGCTCAAGGAGCTCATCAAGGGTGTAATGCAGACATTCGATTGGCTCGGCAACCTCGGCACAATGCTTGAAGGCACAACAGCTGCTGAATAATTTTATTCAGAAAAACTTTCTTAATTTTCATTTTACATTAAAGTGAGGTGCAACATAATGGATTTTGCAACAATCGAAAAGATCATCGACGATATCGTTGGTTTCGTAAAGGATTTCGCAGCTAAGCTCAAGAAGTTCATCGGCGGTTTCAAGGGCAATCTTGAATTCACAACTCCCGAAGCATAAGTTAATTTTTAACTTTATCTAATTTTTTACAGTCTATCGTAAAGTGAGGTGCACACAATGGAAGGCTTTTTCGCTTGGATTAAGTACTGGTTCGCAAAGATTCTCGAACTCGTAGATTCAATGGGCGCTTGGAAGGAACACTTCTTCCCCACAGAGACAACAACTCAGGCTCAGTAATTTAACTGATACTTTTATTTTTATTAACAAATGAAAAGAGGTGCAACACATAATGGAAAACATCAACCTTCAGGAGCTCCTTAACTCCGTACTCGAATTCATCGAGGAAGTTATCGCTGGTATCAAGGAAGCATTCGCAGGCATCGATTTCGTAAGAAACTTCGAAAAGGAAGAATACCTCCCCAACTAATCAGTTGACGGATTTATAATTTTTTTATAAAATTATGCATAATTAAAAAAGGGTTCCTTCACGGGAACCCCTTTTTGCGTTTAAAATTCCCTTTACCGCATTGCTGTGTGACAAGCGAATTGAAATTCCCGTCTTAATATGTTAAAATAAAATAAAAAACGGAAAAACGAAATGAACGGTATGAATTTTGAAATTACAGATATATGGTCCTCTCTTAAAAACGACCCCCGTCCCGTGGTGCTTTACGGCACGGGAAACGGTGCGGACCGTATAATTGACATCCTTGAACGTGACAATATAAAAATCAGCGGTATTTTTTCAAGTGCCGCCTTTGTCCGCGACCGCTTTTTCAGAGGCTATAAGGTGGAGACCTTTGATGCACTCAGAGAACGCTTTCCCGATATGAGGGTTCTTATGTGCTTCGGCTCGTGCCGTGAAGAGGTTCTGTCCTTTGTAAGGGAAATCGCAAAAACCAACGAAATTTCCGCTCCCGACGTGCCCGTTTACGGGGAAAATGTGTTCGATACCGCATTTTTTGAAGCACATAAAAAAGAGCTTTCAATTGTGTATGAGAGGCTCTGCGACGAAAAAAGCCGTGACACCTTCAAAAAATTGGTTGAATTTAAATTAACGGGAAAAATAGAAAATCTCTTTTCCTGTGAGTATTCTAACACCGACCTTTTTAATTTACCTGAAAATT
>JAZOWG010000029.1:0-13201 GCA_045659105.1 Acutalibacteraceae bacterium | reverse complement strand
GTTTGTTGTAAAATTTTCAGAAAAAAAGAAAAAATCAGTCTTTTATATCATCCAGATAACGAAGAAGGCTGAAATCCTGAGAAAGAGCTGATTTGAGGTAGCTTTCTGTAAGTCTGCTAAGAATTCTTACCGAGTTTTCCTGAAGCTCAAAGGAAAATATCTTTGAAAAATCAGAAAAGCATATATGTCGCATAGCGGAAATTACGGCAACACCGACTTCGGGAATTGCCATACCTCTTCCGCAGCTTTTACAGAAAAGTCTGCCGTCGGCACAGTTGAAATACATTACATCCGTTTCATATTCCGAGCAGTTATCACACGCAATAATAGACGGCATATAGCCTGCAATACAAGAAAGCCGCAGTTCAAAAACAGATTTCACAAGGAGAGGGTCCTTGTCCCCCTTTGCAAGAAAATGAAAGCTGTTAAGAAGCAGACGAAGATATATCTCTTCATCGCATTTATCGGGCACGCACTTCATTATTACCTCACAGAAATACTGGGAGAGGGTCAGAATCTCCATACTTTTCCTGAGGTCAAAAAACACTTCTTTTACCAGTGCCTCATTTATATTATAAACATTATTTTTCTCGGAGAATGTAAACTCGCAGTAGCAAAAAAGAGAGGTGCCGCCGTGAAGACGGTTTTTCGTACCTCTTGCACCCTTTGCAAAAGCACGTATAACACCTCTGTCACGGGTAAGCACCCATACGATTCTGTCTGCTTCACCTGTTACCGAGGTTTTTATTACAACTCCGTCAACAGTAAACTTTTCCATCAGTCAAGACCGAAGTTATGAATTAAGCCCTCACGGTTGCGCCAGTCTTCCTTGACCTTGACCCAGCATTTGAGATTAACTCTGCAGTCAAAGAATTTTTCCATATCGTGGCGTGCAGCCGTTGAAATTCTCTTGAGCATAGCACCGTTTTTGCCGATAATTATACCCTTATGGCTTTCCTTTTCACAGTAAATTGTAGCATCAATATCAAGGATATCACTGTCTTCTCTTTCCTTAAATCGCTCAATTGCCACCGCTGTGCCGTGGGGAATTTCCTTATCCGTGAATTTAAGAATCTTTTCTCTTATATACTCTGAGGCAATAACCTTTTCAGGCTGGTCGGTAAGAGTATCATCGGGAAAAAGATGCTGAGAGGGGAAGGCTAAGCCCTTAAGCTCCTTGAGAAGATCTCCGAGTCCGTTGCCGTCAAGTGCAGACACGGGAACAATTGAAGTAAAATCATAAAGCTGCGAGAATTCGAGAATTCTTGCCAATAAGTCCTCTTTATTTTCAATAGTATCAACCTTATTTATGGCAAGAATAGCGGGAATATCGGCACTTTTAAGCTTTTTGATGAGCGTAATCTCCTCTTCTCTTACCTCACCCTTGGGCTCAACCACAAGAAGGCATGCATCAACGTCGTGAATTCCCTCTCCTACCGCCTTTACCATTTTTTCACCGAGCTTGGTCTTAGGCTTATGATAACCGGGAGTGTCGGTAAAAACAAGCTGTGTCTCCCCATCCGTCAGCACACCCATAATCCTTGTACGTGTAGTCTGGGGTTTCGGAGAAACAATAGCAATTTTTTCACCTAAAAGTCTGTTAAGTATGGAGGATTTTCCCACATTGGGGCAGCCGACAATTGCAATAAATGCAGTTTTCTGTTCTGTCATAATTAATTATTCCTCGTCAAGATAGTAAGCGCCGTTTCTTTTAAGACCCAGCTGAGTAAGTACGGTTTCTTCCTTTTCGCGCATACGAAGAGCTTCAAGCCCACCGTTAACGTGGTCATAGCCCAGAAGATGCAGCATTGAATGAACAGTCAGGAAGGCAACCTCTCTGTCAAGAGAATGTCCGTATTCCTCCGCCTGCTCCATAGCTCTCTGCATAGAAATAACGATGTCACCGAGAAGCGCCGCACCGCTTGCGGGATTATGGTCATATACACCGTTTTCACCCAGGGGGAAGGAAAGCACGTCCGTAGCCTTATCTATATCACGGTATTCATTATTCAGCTCCTTTATCTGCTCGTTGTCAACAAAGCGGACGCTGATTTCGGCAGATTCGGTAAATTCCTCCATAAGAAGCACCGCATTACAGCAGCGTCTTATAAGAAGTCTTACTCCTGAAGGTACCTTTACGGTATTCTGATCGTTTGTGATGATTACTTTGATTTTGTTTGCCATTTAATAATCTTCCTTTCACGATATCTTAATCACGTTTCTTTTCGCCTTTTTCGTATGCCTTGATGATGTCCTGCACAAGCCTGTGGCGTACAACATCCTTTTCCGTAAAGCGAACTGTTTCTATATCTTCAATTCCTTTAAGAATTTTAACAGCTTCCTTAAGTCCCGATTTCTTACCGTCGGGAAGGTCTATCTGTGTAATATCACCCGTTACGACAATTTTCGAATTGAAGCCCAGACGTGTCAGGAACATCTTCATCTGCTCGGGAGTAGTATTCTGTGCCTCGTCAAGTATGATAAAGCTGTCGTCAAGGGTTCTGCCTCGCATATATGCCAAGGGAGCAACCTCGATATTGCCCTTTTCCTGATATTTCTGGAAATTATCGGCACCCAGCATATCAAAAAGTGCATCATAAAGGGGTCTTAAATATGGATCAACCTTCTGCTGAAGATCACCGGGCAGAAAGCCTAATTTCTCACCTGCTTCAACTGCGGGGCGCGTAAGTATTATTCTGTTTACTTCCTTTGCCCTGAATGCCTTTACAGCCATTGCAACAGCAAGATAGGTTTTACCGGTACCTGCAGGACCTACACCGAAAACTATTGTATTTTTATTTATTGTATCAACGTATTTTTTCTGTCCGAGAGTCTTGGGCTTTACGGGCTTGCCGGAGGTGGTGATGCATATACAGTCCGATGAGATTGAAGGAAGCTTGTCGTCATTTCCTTCGTTAACAAGGGATATGCAGTATCTCACATTCTGCTCGGTCAGCTGTTCACCCTTATTTATGAGCATTATAAGTCCCTGAAGAGCCTTGGTAGCTTTGGTGACGTTTATATCCTCACCCGTTATTTTAAGCTGAGAGCCGCGGTTCACAATTTCAACGGAAAACTCTCTTTCGAGAAGCTTCACGTTTTCATCAAAGCTTCCGAAAAGGCTCACCGCCTGCTCCATTCTGTCTATATTTATAATCTGTTCAAACATATTCTTACCTCAGCGTGCAAGGGCATCAATTATGCCCTCATAAAGTTTTTCGGGGTGCTTCATAAAGTTTTCCCCCACAAGCTGCGCCTGCATGCCGTCTGCCGAAAAAAGCTTGGTTTCCAGCATAAGAGTATCCCCGTCCCGGACGGTAAGAGTCACGTAACAGCCGTTTTCGGCTTTTTCAATAACGTAATCTACACTGCCCTTCAGTCTTTCACGAGCCACAACCTTAAATGCAACAGCCAGTGCCTTTTCTCTTGCGGTCAAGGGAATTTCCGTCTGAAGCTTATCAGCAACGGATATACCTTCATCGGTAATGCTGAAATAATCGTCATCCTCTTTTTCCGTACGCGTCACGAGCCCGCTTTCAAAAAGCATATCAAGTGCCGGGTTTATTTCAAAGAAATTCACAAGCTCACTGCTTCTCAAAATTTCACCGAAGGCGGTTCTTGAAACCTCGCTTTTTACGTTCTTTAATATATAACACAAAAGCACACGGATACCGAGTCTTGACCGGACTCCCCCGATACCCACGTCCTGTGTGAGTGCATCAAATTCATTTGCCATATTACTTATCCTATTCTTAAGTAGTCATAAGGCATTACGGAAACCTCGCCTATTATGACCGAGTAATTGTTATAGTTTACGTAAACACGCACACCGCCCTCAAAAAGGGTGCTGTAAACGCCGTCTGCAATTTTTTCGTGTCCCGTAATTCTTTTAGCTGTAAGGTCTGAAAGCTCTGTTTTTGCTTTAAGACAGAACTCTACGGCTTCGTTTACAGAGTATTCGTAATACTTATCCGAATTCTCATTGAAATTCCAGCTGTAATGGGGCACCGCACCGTATTCAACAGATTTAAGAAGGTTTATTACGGATACGGATGACGCATTAAGCGGTTCACCGGCATATACGTAAGTCCCGTGAATTACAGCAGGAATAAAAGGAACAGCAGTATAATAAGCTGTTTCCTCAACCCTTGTTCCGAAGGGAACGTTATAAAGGAAATCCGCATTTTTAATGAGGTTTACGGGAGAACCCGAAAGCATAAGCTTTGCTTCGGAGGATACTGCAGAAAAATTATTCTGTAATGATGAATTATATGCTGTATATGAGCCGCCTTCCTCGTGGCAGGAAATACTGCTGTCAGCAACGGCAATACCTGAAAAGCCGTTTTTACCGACAAAGCTGAGGATATTATTTGTGCCCTCCGAAATACCTCTTATGCCGAGATATTTCATTGTGAAGCCTTCGTCTCCGATATACGGACTTAAAGGATTTTTTCTGTCAGTAGTTTTATATTCCCCGGAAACACCCTTTTCGGAGTAAAGAGAGCTTTCTGACGAAAGCAGATTTATTTCCGCAAAGACGTTAAAATTCTGCGAAGCGGAAAAATTAAGAAGAGTACGGAGGTCATTTTTTGAGCCGAGTGCTCTGATAAGCTTCGTTCTGTCCGCAGCCGATGCGGCAAGTCCCCCCTTAAAGACACCTGACAAAACGGCATTTATTTCATTTATACCCTTGCCCTTAAGAAGCCCGAGAAGATTTTCAATCTGCTGATAATCTGCCGTTATATTGCTTCTTTTTCCGTCCGTGCCTGCAACAATGCTTAAGGTCAGAGGATATTCGTTTTCACACTTTGCGTCCGGCATAAAGCCTGCTCTTATAAGCGACTGTCTCACAGAATAAGCGATATCGGTATATGAAGGCTTCTCAGAAGAAAGCACCTCATAGGTCACGGCAATTATTCCGCTGTAGGATTTGCCGACATTTACCTTTCCCTTTTCTGCGCTGACAGGAGTTATAATAAATTCGGGATAAATTCTGTTTACATCTCTTTCATCATTTCCTGCTCTGAAAACACGGATAAGCGCATTTTCCTCACCCTGCGTAAGAGTAGCTGAAAGGCCTGCTCCGCCCTGCACTATACCGTAAGCACCGAGAGACACGGGAATATTCTCTTCATAACAGTCTTTGCCGTAAACAGAAAAAGTAAGCCCGGTATTTTCATCCTCAAGAGCGGTATGCATAAGCGCACCCGAGCCGTCGGGAAGAAGGAAATAATCTCCGAAAGCAGAATAATCATCAGCTTCGGTATATCTGACCGCGCCGAAATAAGGTAGCATTGCAATACTTAAAAGCGTAAGTCCGTCACTGAGCGCTACAACAGACGACGTATCAACTGATACCTCCAAAGCTGCACCGTTAAGAGAAAATTTTACGGGAAGGGTTATACTTAATGCATCCCACCTGAGCACATAGGTCACAACAGCACCGTCTGCCGTCTTTTCAACAGACAGCTTGTTATTTTTAATGCTTGCAGAGGAATCGAGAATATAAACCGTTTCCCCGTCAGTTACCTTTGCCGAAAAGGATGCAGCAAAGGAATTTTCAAAAGCCGGAAGTGACGTCCACTTTTTTCCCGTGTAAAGGGAAACAAGAGATATTCCCCCGTTATTCTTATTAAGATAAAGCTCTGCCGATTCACTTGATGCCAGCTTCACATTATCCGAATTGTCGTGAACACGGAAGGAATTACTTCCGCCCTCCGAGCTTCTTATTGAATTTATAACAATACTGCCAAAGCTATGTGACGTACAGCCCGAAGCGCCTGTAACAACGGCTGAAATCAAAAGCAAAACGCACAGAAGCCTGGCGGTTTTTACAAATACTCGCATTTACACTCTCCTGAAAGTCCAATCGCAAATATTTTAACATAATTATACAAAAATATCAAGAAATTCTGTCAAAAAAATCAGCCTTTACGCAAAAACGTAAAGGCTGTAACAGGCAGCTGCCGTTATGTATTTTTTACCAGAAAGCAGGATTATCGCTGAAAAGAAGGTCAGCATCGGGACAATCTATACGCTGAGCAAAATCCCTTATCCATACAAAGTTCATCAATGACATAGAGCCTGCAATTATTTCAAAGGCTTCCTCCTGTCCCTGAAGCTCGGGAATTGACTGATATCTGCTTAAATCAATACCGTATTCCGTACCGTTTTCAATAAATTCAATATCAACCTTTGAGCCGCAGGATGCAATAAGTCCTTCATCCGTGGAGCAATCAATGCTTATATACTTCCCGCGAATATCATAGTAGGAATCGTAATACAGAACCTCACCCTCAGCCTCAACTGCCATACCGCAATAGGAAACGACCTCGTTTCCTTCGGTATAATACAGAAGGCCGTACAAAAAGTATTCATCCGATTCTTCATATACGTAAACGGTTCTGCCGTCAGCATCCTTTGTTTTAACACCGTTATTTTTAAGATATTCAGCAAAAATATAGCTGCTCTCTTCATACAAGTCTATATCACACACACTGCATCTGAAATACTTAGAATACTTGTGGTGACCTTCAGAATAAACCGTATAGTTACATTCAATACACCGGCTTGTGCCTCTGCAGGGATCAACTGAAAATTCGTGTTGGGGCGCAAAGGTAATCATCTGCTGACATTCACAGCAGACACCCTTACCGGCACATCTGTCCTCTGCCAAAAATGAATGAGGAGCCTTTCCGAAATTGATATAAACCGTTTCACCCGTAACAGCACACTCCGCTTTTATGTATCCGTCGGCAGCACAGGACTGAGCCTCACTTTCGGTTACAACAAAAGCTCTGCTTTCCGGCTCGTCAAGCTGTACCGCAGTTCTCAAAGCAATTCTGGCGTCTGCCGAATCTACTGCACCGCTTTTATCCGCATCACAATAAATTGCCGCTAAGCCATCCATCCACCCGAAGCCTTCCGTATATGTAAGTCCTACCGAATAACGCAGTATCAGTCTGGCATCCGAGGCTGATACAACACCGTCTTCGTCAGCATCACAGATATAACGGGTTTTGATTTCTTCCGTGGGAATTTCCGTTGCCGACACGGGAATCACAGATAAAAAACAAAGCAAAAATACCATAAACAAAGCTGTAATCTTCATATTAATCCGCCTTTCAACAGTTAATAATTCTGTAATTATAATAGCAGGCAGAGTCAATAAAAGCAATATTCTGCGACAATTTACCAAAAAAAGGCACTTAATGAAGAAAAAAAGGAGATGTAAAAAAATGAAAGTTTTTTTACAGCTCCTTTTAAGGGGATAGAAAAAAATGATGAAGAACGGATAAACCGAGCAAAATCAAGGCTTTGTCTTGATTTTGTTTGCCCGAAGGCGTACAAAGGTACGTCGAGAGGTGAGGTTTATTCGTAGCATAAAACATAAAAATTTTACCGATTTTTGATTTTTATTTAAACTTTTGGGGTTCTTCAGGCTTTATAACCTTAAGAACCCCTTGTTCTATATAGTTTTATGCGGTCCTCGCTTTTTTTACATCCCCTTTAAGTTTATCTGTCTTCTCGGAAATAAGAAACACCGAGGGATGCGGGGGGCTGATTTTCCTTTTTGTCTCTCATAGAGATAACGATAAGAACGATAAGCGTAACAACGTAAGGCGCCATTTTGAAAAGCTCCTGGTCGCTCATTGAGAGATTGGGAATATAGTTGTGAACGATAAACAGCGCACCGAAGAGAATTGAACCTATAAGGCTCACATTGGGACGCCATACTGCGAAAATAACAAGGGCAATTGCAAGCCAGCCTCTGTCGCCGAAGCCGTCGTTTGACCACACGCCCGTTGCATAGTCCATAACATAGTAAAGACCGCCAAGGCCTGCTATCATACTGCCGACACAGGTAGAAAGATACTTGTATTTTGTAACGTTGATACCTGCGGCATCTGCTGTTGCGGGATTCTCACCGATTGCTCTGATATTAAGTCCAACCCTTGTCTTCTTGAGAACAAAAGCCGAAACAAGGGCAATAATAATTGCGGTGTAAGCCAAGAAGCTGTAGGAAAGAAATACCTCACCGAACCATCCGAGCTTATCTGCAAAGGGCAGCGACTTACTGAAAAATGCACTTGTTCTCGTAAGAGCAATTGAGGGCATATCCGTATCAACAAGCTTAATAAGAGAACCGCCGAAGAAGTTACCCACACCCACACCGAAGGTAGTAAGCGCAAGACCCGTAACGTTCTGATTTGCACGAAGAGTTACCGTTAAGAAGCTGTAGATAAGCCCCATTACGAGAGAGCCGAAAAGCGAGGCAAGAAGCGGAATCATAATTGCGAGAGCGCCGTTGAGCTGACCGCCGTCTGCAAGAGACTGTTCATAAAAGAATGCTCCGATAACACCCGAAATACCGCCCACGTACATAATACCGGGAATACCAAGATTAAGGTGACCTGCTTTTTCGGTGATAATTTCACCCGTTGAACCGAAAAGAAGAGGAATACCCTGCATTACCGCACGGTGTATAAATGCTGCTATCATTTATTTGCCCTCCTTTTCACGGAATTTAATCTGATAGTTAAGGAAGAATTCACATCCGATTATAAAGAATATAATTATACCCGTTATAATTTCGGAGAAGGAGTTGTTAAGTCCGCAGGATGTGGAAATCTGTATTGCGCCTCTTTCCATAAACACTATAAGAAGAGAGGTGAGCACCATATAAAGAGGATTGAACTTAGCAAGCCAGGAAACCATAATTGCGGTAAAGCCTCTGCCTGCGATTGTGTCACGGGTTACGGTATGGTCCGTACCTGCAACAAGAAGGAAGCCCGCAAGTCCGCAGAGCGCACCCGAGATAATCATAGTTCTTATGATGACCTTTTTAACGTTTATACCTATATATCTCGCAGTATTCTGGCTTTCACCGACAACGGAAATCTCATAACCCTGCTTGGAATACTTAAGATAGACATACATACCGATTGTGATAACCGCCACAATGAGTATATTAAGAAGATAGTTCTTTCCGCCGATAACGGGAAGCCAGCCTTCATAGTTTGTTCCGTTGATGATACCGATTTTACCGGAACCCTTGGGTACTGCCCACTCACCTGAAAAATATGACACTATCTGAATTGCAATATAGTTCATCATAAGTGTGAACAGCGTTTCGTTGGTATTCCACTTTGCCTTAAAAAGAGCAGGAATAAGACCCCATACAGCACCTGCAACGATACTTGCAACGAACATTGTGGGAATGAGAAGCACGGGAGGGAGCACGCCTGTCAGCTTAATCATAACTGCGGCTGTAGCCATAGCACCTATGAGCGCCTGTCCTTCCGCACCTATGTTCCAGAACTTCATCTTAAAGGCGGGAGTAACTGCAAGAGCTACGCAAAGAAGCATTGCCGTATTCTGGAAAAGAACCCATACTCTTCTGTTTGTACCGATTGCACCCTTGATAAGAGAAGAGAAAACATCAAGGGGATTTTCACCCGTAAGCACAACAGTCAGAACTGCAGACACAAAGAGGGCAAGTACAATTGCACCGAGTCTTACGAGCCACGCCTTCCACCATACAATGTCAGAGCGCTTTGAAATATGAAAAAGAGGCTCAGAATGCTTGATTTCATTATTTTTCATTTATGCATCCTCCTTTTCCTCAGTTTTGGATTTGGTCATAAGAAGACCGATTTCTTCTTTTGTTGTACTTCTTGCATCAACAACACCGGCAACGGAGCCTGAGCCGATAACAAGAATTCTGTCGCAGAGCTCAATAAGCACGTCAAGGTCCTCACCTACAAAAATAACGGCAGTACCGTGCTCCTTCTGCTCATTGAGAAGATTATAAATAACGTAGGATGAATTGATATCAAGGCCTCTTACCGGATACGCCGCCATAAGGACCGTGGGAGCCGCTGAAATTTCACGGCCTACAAGCACCTTCTGTACGTTACCGCCCGAAAGCTGTCTTACGGGAGTTGTTGCACCGGGAGTTACAACGCCGAGGTCGTCAATAATTTTCTTTGCAAGGTCCTTGGGAGCCTTTCTTTCAAGAAACATTGACTTACCCTTACGGTAGGAACGAAGCATCATATTATCTATAATATCCATACTGCCTACAAGTCCCATACCGAGTCTGTCCTCGGGAACGAAGGAGAGGCGCACACCGAGATCTCTTATCTGCAGAGGAGTCTTATTTCTGAGATTCTCTTCCTTGCCGGTTTTCGGATCATGATACATAATACTGCCTTCATTGAGGCTCTGAAGACCGGCGATTGCCTCAAGAAGCTCACGCTGACCTGAACCGGCAATACCTGCAACACCTAAAATTTCGCCCGAATATGCGGTAAAGGAAACGTCATTGAGAACCTTAACTCCCTCACGGTTGATGCAGTTAAGTCCTGATACAACAAGCCTTTCCTCAGGATTCTGCGGCTCACTTCTGTCGATATTAAGAGAAATCTTCTTACCTACCATCATTTCGGTAAGTGCAGATTCGTTTGTTTCGGAGGTGTTTACGGTGCCGATGTATTCACCCTTTCTGAGAACGGATACACGGTCGGAAAGAGAAAGCACCTCATGAAGCTTATGAGTAATAATGATAATAGCCTTACCGTCGTCTCTCATTCTTCTGAGGATTGTAAAAAGCTTCTGTGTTTCCTGAGGCGTAAGAACGGCTGTAGGCTCGTCAAGAATAAGAATATCTGCACCGCGGTACAGAACCTTGATAATTTCAACGGTCTGCTTCTCGGAAACGGACATCTCGTGAATCTTCTTGAGAGGGTCAATATCGAAGCCGTATTTTTCGCTGATCTTTTTAACCTCAGCAGCTGCAGCTTTAAGATTGAATTTACCCTTCTGCTCAAGACCGAGAATAATGTTTTCTGTTGCGGAAAACACATCAACAAGCTTGAAATGCTGATGAATCATACCGATTTTATAGTCAAAGGCATCCTTGGGAGAACGTATAACAACCTCCTTGCCGTCTATAAAAATCTGGCCGTGGTCGGGGAAATATATACCCGAAATCATATTCATAAGAGTAGTCTTGCCGCTTCCGTTTTCGCCGAGAATGGACAGAATCTCGCCACGGTTAACGGTAAGGCACACATCCTTGTTTGCAACTATGGGGCCAAAAGTTTTGGTAATATTCTTTAATTCAATTGCCGCATTACCTGACACTTTTTGTTTCCTCCTTTGTTAATTTCTCAAAAAGCACCAATCGGAAAACTGATGTTTTTTCAAAAATCAACCGTCAGAAAATCAAGTACAGGCGGAGCAGAAAAGAGCTCCGCCTTTCTTTTGATTTAACCGAATCAGAACTTTTCGTTAAGAAGAGTAATGCCGTCGATTCTTACATCGAAGTAAGGAGCTGAACGGAATTCGGATTCTGAGAAGTAACCGTCCTTGATTACTTCTGTATCAGCTGTGTAAGCTGCATCTGTATCAACGTCAGCCATGTAAGATGTCATAGCAGCGCCGTCCTTTGTGAACGTATCGGTTGCGAATACCTTGAGAGTACCGTCAAGGAACTTAGCCTTAGCGTCTTCGATAGCCTGAGCTGTGCCTTCTGCAGCAGCAGCTTCGTTAACGTCTGTAAGAACTACGGAGCCTTCCTTGATACCGCCGCACCAGTCAACAGCAATCTCTTCACCCTTAGCTACAGCCTTGATGATGTATTCATAGTAAGGAGCCCAGTTGATTCTGGAGGATACGATGAATGTGTTGGGGCAAGCAGCTACAGTAGAGCCGTTGTAGGAAACGTTGGGAACACCTGCAGTTTCGCAAGCTGTGGGAGCACCCATTGAGTCAGCATGCTGGCTGATAAGTACGCAGTCCTTGCTGATAAGAGTAACAGCAGCTTCCTTTTCAGCCTGCTCGTCATACCATGAACCTGTGAACTGAACGTCCATAGTTACGGAAGGACAAACGGACTTTGCGCCAAGATAGAAGGATGTGTAACCGGAGATAACTTCAGCATATGTGAAAGCACCTACGTAACCCATCTTAGCCTGCTCAGCAGTGATCTTGCCGTCAGCGATCATTTCGTTAAGCTTCATACCTGCAGCAATACCTGCAAGGAATCTGCCTTCGTAAATGGAAGCAAATGCGTTGTGATAGTTCTTGAGGCCTTCTGTGTGAGCCTTTGTACCTGTTGCATGGCAGAACTGTACATCGGGATATTCCTTAGCAGCCTGAATCATGAAATCTTCATGACCGAAGGAGTTAGCGAAAACGATGTTGCATCCGTCTTCTGCAAGGTCAGCAGCTGTATCGTAGCAAGCAGCAGATTCTGCAATGTTTGTAACGATAACTACCTGGTCATCAGTGAGACCGAGAGCAGCCTTAGCTTCTTTTGCAGCTTCAAGGAAGTTCTTGTCATAGGTTGAGTTTTCGTCGTGAAGGCAGATGAAACCGATCTTAATCTTGGAAAGGTCGAGTTCAGCAGCTTCGCCGGTTGTTGTCTCGTCAGCAGGTGCTGTTGTCTCTTCGGTTGTGCCGCCGCAAGCTGCGAAAGCTACTACCATAGAAAGAGCAAGAACGAGAGCGAGTACTTTGAATACTTTTTTCACTTTTGGTTCCTCCAATAAAGTTTTTTTATTCTTCTCAACCGTCATCCCTGAAGCTGATGCTGTCATCAGTCATAGAGTCAACGATTGCCAAAGACTTAAGATTAACTCCCTGAGCGCGGATTTCCTTTCCGCCGTCCTGGAAGCCTTTTTCAATTGCAATACCGACACCCGTAAGGTTTGCGCCTGCATCCTCAACGATTTTTTTGAGTCCGAGCACTGCCTGTCCGTTTGCAAGAAAATCGTCAATTACAAGAATGTTGTCACCCGGATTTATATATTTTTTCGAAACAAAAATGGTATAGCTTGTACCTTTTGTAAAAGAAAAGACCTCGGCGGTATAAACGTCATTGCCGATATTTTTATGATGGCCCTTCTTTGCAAACACAACGGGAACATCAAAATGCTGTGCAGCAAAGCAGGCTATGGGAATACCGGAAGCCTCTACCGTGAGAATTCTTGTGATATTACAATCAGAAAAAAGTCTGAAAAACTCTTTGCCGAGTTCGGAAAGCAGAGACACATCAAGCTGATGATTGAGAAAGCTGTCAACCTTAAGAATATTTCCGGGAAGCACCGTTCCGCAGGAAAGAATCTTTTCTTCAAGCAATTTCATCCGTATACCTCCGAGTGGTTTTTCAAAACAATGACAGTATACAGCACAA
>JAZOWG010000028.1:0-2022 GCA_045659105.1 Acutalibacteraceae bacterium | reverse complement strand
CTGTCTGTAAGAAACCTCAATACAGTCTGCAATGATAGCCCATACGGAAATCTGGAAGCCTGCGTTACCGAGGTTAAGTCCCATAAGGCAAACAACATAAAGAATCATACCCTTGGAGTCGGGAGTAATGGGAAGCACGAGGGAAACAATGCCTGAGATTGCACCAACAAGCATTGTTGCAACAATAACGGTTTTCTTGCCGAATTTCTTTGTAAGCTTGCCCATAAGAGCCATAAAGATAATCATCGGAGCATAGCTTCCTACCATTGCAAGACCCATCTTGCCTGTATCGTGGAAGAAATACTGGAATACCATATTATTAAGAGACATAGTGGAGTTGAAGAGCGCAACCGATGCCACCGAAGCAATTGTAGCACCTACCATTGCACGGTTTGTAAAGAAGGACTTTACGGCAGACATAATAGCCTTGAAGCCTACAGCATTGTTTTCGGACTTATGATTTACTCTTTCCTTAACGAGCTTTGTTGTAGCATAGAATGCGGCGAGTGCAACTACACCGAAAACGAGAGCAACGGGAAGAAGCATAGGTCCTTTAAGAATGTCAACCTGTTCTCCGAGCTCGTTTACCTTTGTATCGTACACAACCTTGGGAAGAACCATCATAACGATGATGCCGGGAAGAGCGGCACCGATGCTTCTGAAGGTGGAAAGTGATACCTTCTGCTGAGGATCATCAGTAATAACGGAGTGAAGAGAGCCGTAAGGAACATTTACCATTGTGTATGCAATTGACCACAGACAGTATGCACCGAGACACCAGATGTATTTACCCCACTGTGAGAAGTTCTGCACAGGTGCGAAGAGCATAACGTTAAAGATAATAAGTGTAATTCCGCCCAGAAGAATCCAGGGCATATATTTACTCTTTTTACCGATTCTCTTGGTATCAACAAGATTACCGATAATGATATCGTTTACTGCGTCAAAGATTTTTGAAAGAATGATTATGATTGCGTATGCGCCCTCTTCAATGCCGATATACTGCATATAGAAAAGCTGCATATAGGTGGAAACAAGCTGGAAGGAGAAGTTACAGCCCATATCACCGAGGGAGTAACCGATTTTGTCTGCCCAGCCGAAGGGGCGGACGGCATTTGCAGGTGCTTTTGATGAACTCATAGTTTTAGCATCTCCTGATTTATTTTTTTACAGAAACGATTTTTTTCTTTACAATTTCTGCAGATTAATATTATTCTACCCGAAAAAAATTAAAAAGGCAATAGAATTATTATAAGTTGGTGAACATAATCCGTTATTGCCTTAAAAAGAAATTTTCAGATGTTTTTTATGTTCCTGAAGATGTCACAAAAGCCGTATTTTTTAAATTTCTTTCAGCTTTGTTTTTCAACAATAAGTGACATAAGGAGTCTCCTTAGGGGATAATTACGTGGTTTCTGCCTGCCTCAAGAAGATAATCTCCGCTTCTGAGAATATCTGCGATGTCAAAGGATTCCTCGGGGAGAGTTTTTGTAAGTATAGCCGATACACCCTCATGCTTTCTGTTGATGTGGTGGAAATCAGAGCCGGCAGTTACAATAGAGTAATTATTTTCCTTTGCATATACAGCGGCAATTCCGACTCTTGAATTATGATTGGGATGGAGGTTGAAAACCTCAATACCGTCAAGAATTTCAGGATTTGCTCTTACCATTCCTTCTCTGAAGGGGTGTGCCTGCAGGAATACGCTGTCGGGCATAGAATAAACCTTTCTGAAATTGTCAACGCCGTAGGGGAGAAGGTCATAGATTTCCTCCATCATTTTTTTTGTGACGCCGTAAATAAGGTAATCGTTTTCATTTTCCTCAAAGCGGATTTCTGCCGCAAGAATTACCTTTATTCCGATTTCGTCGCCCTTTTTCTTTGCCTTTTCGAAGTCACCGAAAAATCTGTCGATAACCGTCTGCTTATCGCTGTCCTGATAATTAAAGGAAAAATGATTTGCGATTGTTACCGCATCGTAGCCGAGATTTTTATAAATCGTTACAACGTCCTCGGGGGATA
>JAZOWG010000027.1:0-7833 GCA_045659105.1 Acutalibacteraceae bacterium | reverse complement strand
TACAACACCTAAAACGGGGGTAAGGGTTGTGAAATGATAATTCGCAATAACAGGCTTTGCTTCACTCACAACGGAAATAAGGGTGGACTTGCCTACATTGGGGAAGCCTAAAAGTCCTACGTCTGCAAGAAGCTTCAATTCGAGAATTACTTCCCATTCCTCACCGGGATAACCGTCACGTGCAAAACGGGGTGCCTGACGGGTGGGAGTTGCGAAATGCTGATTTCCCCAGCCGCCTCTGCCGCCCTTTGCACAGATAAAGGGCTCGTCTCCCGACATATCGGCAAGGACCGCTCCGCTTTCGGCTTCTCTTATAACAGTACCTCTGGGCACACGGATTGTAAGGCTCTGACCGTTTTTGCCGGTTCTTTTACCCGTCTGTCCGTTTGCACCGTTTTCAGCCGTATATTTTCTTTTATAACGGAAGTCTGCAAGGGTTGCAAGGTGGTCGTCGGCAACAAAAATGATGTCGCCGCCCTTTCCGCCGTCTCCGCCGTCGGGTCCGCCCGAGGCTACGTATTTTTCTCTGTGGAAAGCAACGGCACCGTTTCCGCCGTTACCTGCCTTTATTTTAATTTTCGCTGAATCTACGAACATATACTTAATCTCCTGACATAATTATACATAGTATATATTACCACATAAAATAATAAATATAAATAGTTATTTTTAAAAATATTAAAAAATTTTACGCAAAAACAAGAGGCATCCGCATAATGCAGACACCTCTATAAGCTTATTCTTTATTTTTCAGAAGCTCCTTTATTTCCGTAAGCTCCTTTTCCGTTTTTTCGAGCTGTTTCGCCTGTTTATCAGACCTTACAATTGACGAGATGGCGAAAACAAGAAAGGCAACGGCAAGACCGATTGCGGCACCTGCGGCAAGGTCCCCCGAAAGAACAAAAGCAAGCCATCCTACAAAAATAAGAATTATTATCAGTGCAAATTCCATTTTCATACCTCCCTTTATCTTTAGAATACCATATTTTCAACAATTTTTCAAGAGCAAAGACTAAAGGCCGATTTCCGAAGAAATCAGCCTCTTTTTCGTTCTTTACATTTAAGTAAAATTAAACAGCTCTTTCAACCTTACCGGAACGCATGCAGCGAGTGCAAGCATATACTCTGCAAGGAGAACCGTTAACGATAGCCTTAACTCTCTTTACGTTGGGCTTCCAGGTTCTGTTAGATCTTCTGTGAGAGTGAGAAACCTGAATACCGAATTTAACGTCCTTACCGCAAAAATCACATTTTGCCATGGAGCGCACCTCCCTTTTATTTTCCGGGGTAACCCCCAATATCTTAATCAGCATCGTACATAATAACAGATATTTTATTAAAATGCAAGTGTTTTTTAAACTTTTTTTTATTTAACTCTCATTTAAGCTTATGAATGAAAAGTCCGCTTAAGAGCTTTGGCTCAAACCAGGTGGATTTCGGAGGCATTACCCTGCCGCTGTCGGCAATTGCCATAAGCTCGGAAAGAGACGTGGGATACATTGAAAATGCAACCTCCATATCCTCACTACAGCGTCTTTCAAGCTCCTTAAGACCTCTGATTCCGCCTACAAAATCGATTCTCTTATCGGTTCTGGGGTCATCGATTCCGAAAATTCCCGAAATAACGTACTTCTGCAGAACGGAAACGTCAAGGCTGTCGAGTGGATCATTTTCATCGCACAAGCCCTCTTTAAGGGTCAGCTTATACCACTTTTTATCACAGTAGAAGCCGAAGGTGTGACGGCGGTCGGGACGTACAAGCTCCGCTTTTTCATCCACCGTAAAAATTTCGGAGAGCTTTCCGAGAAGCTCATTTGTTGTAAGTCCGTTCTTGTCCTTTATAACACGGTTGTAGTCCATAATTTTAAGTTCATCCGCCTTAAAGGCAACGGCAAGGAAGAAATTGAATTCCTCTTCACCCGTAAAGCCGGGATTCTCCTTGCGCCTTTTAAGTGCTACCTTGACTGCGGAAGCAGCTCTGTGATGTCCGTCGGCAATATAGAGATTGGGGACGTCCGCAAAGGCATTTTTAAGAGCCTCACAGTCGTTTTCATCACTTATAACCCATACGGTGTTTCTCACGTCACCCTCGGAAACAAAGTCGTATTCGGGCTCACCGGCCTTATATTTTTCAATTATTTCATCAATTTTTCCGTTACCCTTATATGCAAGGAAAATGGGACCCGTGTTTGCATCGCAGGTGACAACGTGGCGGATACGGTCCTCCTCCTTATCGGCACGGGTAAATTCGTGCTTCTTTATAACATCATTAATATAATCATCGGCAGATGCACAGCCGACAAGTCCCGTCTGGCAGACATCCCCCATAATCTGTCTGTATACATAAAAGCAGGGAGCGTCTTCCGTAAGGCAGATGCCGTCCGTAACCAGCTTTTTAAGATTCTCCGCAGCCTTATTGTAGACCTCGTCACTGTAAAGATAGGTATCAACGGGCAGGTCAACCTCTGCCTTGTCAACGTGAATAAAGGAATAGGGCTTGCCCTCAACCTTTATTCTTGCCTCTTCGGAATTCATAACGTCGTAAGGAAGTGCGGCAACATCGGCGGCATATTCCTTTTTAGGTCTTACTGCTCTGAAAGGTCTGAAAACTGACATACAAATCTCCTTTTTACTTAACGTTTGTTGCTTTGTGGAAATATAATTTATCGTTTCCCGAAAAATATATTACGCCTCGCACGTTTTCAGTGCACACGAAATATGTATTTTCATTGCATACGGGAATTATGAGAGAAGCCGAATAAAGCTTGCTTTCAATTGAAGAATAAACGGAAAGGAAGCCCTTTTCATCAGTCGAATAAAGCTTTCCTATAAGCTCCTCCATGCCGAAGCCGTCAAATTTCGTTACGTTACCGGGGGAGCCTGCAGTAAAGCTTCCGAAATACTCGTAAGCCTCATCGGTTTCACACCTGAGATTGTAAAGAGCCACCTGATAATTTCCCGATTTTACAGCCTGCTCCAATTTATCCCGCTGAGCCGTTTTTACGCTGAAATTAACGTTGATTCCGAGAATTCTCTGCCATTCCTGCATAACGCGCCTTACGCTGTCCTCATCCTGCTTTTCGCAAAGAACGGAAATATCGATTTTTGCCGTTTCAAGCTTTCCGAGACCGTTCTTAAGATAGACCTGCGCCTTTTCTTCGCTGTATGCAACGGGGTGGCTGACCGCCGTTTTTTCAACAGCGGGAGGGATAATGCCCTTTGCCTGCTCCCTGTTCATATTCTTTGCAACTGCACCAGTATCGGTTGCCGAAAGAAGAGCCTTTCTGATATTCTCTTCACCCATTACGGGGTCAGAAAGATTCATAATAAAGCCCTTTACTGTATTTGCAGTTTCCGTTACAGTCATTTTTTTGTTGATTTTCAGCTTTTCGTAAGTCTCTGCCTTTAAGATACCGCCCGAATAATCGTCGGTTTCAAGGACCTCAAGGAGCCTTTCCTCGCTGTCAACAACATAAAGCCACACGTAATCGGGGACAGCGGCGGCTTCACCGCAGTAGTCACCGGCCTTATTTATTCTGTATGAGGTTTCATCAAATCTCGAAAGATAGAAGGGTCCGTTTGAAAGGGAAAATGCAATAAGCGTGCCGTATCTGCCCGTACAGCCCTTGAAAAAGGTCTCGTTACAGGGCATACAGACGGGCTCCGTCAGCACCTCGGGGAAATTGCTCTGAGGCTGAGAAAGGCTTATTTCAAGGGTATATTTATCAATTACCTTAACGCCCAATTCCTCCGGCGCCTTCTTGCCGTCAAGGATTTCGGGAGCATTCTCTATATTATATAACATATATGAAAGATGTGCGCCCGTTTCAGGGGCAACAGCTCTTCTCATAGCAAACTGAAAGTCGTAAGCGGTGACGGAAAGGTCAAAATTCTCGGGAAGCCTTTCACCCAGCTGCTCCTTAGCGTTTGAGGTAAGGTGCCACACGGCATCCTCCCTAAGCTTAAAGGTATATTTGAGACCGTCCTTTGAAACGGACCAGCTTTCTGCCACACCGTTTACAAGCTCACCGTTCTCATCACGCCTGAGAAGTCCCTCAAAGCAGTTTCTTACAACGATTGAAGCCGTAGCATCGCTGACTATCTGAGGGTCAAAGGTACCCGCCTGATTTTCTACAGCAAAGAAAAGCACAACGGGGTCGGAGGAATTGCAGGACGATAAAATTCCCGTCATAACAAAAATACACAGCAATAACGATATTATTCTTTTCATATCCCGTCTCCTTTCTTCGCACGTCATTTTTATTTTAACAGATTCCGTTTATTTTTTCTATATCTTTTAAAAAGATTTTTTATATTATTTATCTTTTCTTTTTTATTACATTATGTTAGAATAGTTTCAAAAAGGAGACTGATATGGATACTGCAATTTTAATTCTTCTGTCTGTTACGGTTATTCTTCTGATTGTAATTGCCGTAAAGCTTTTTACCGCAAAAAAAGAAAATTCTGCCGTAACGGATGAAAAAATAGATAATTTAAGAACGCTTACTCAGGAGAATTTTGCCTCAATGAGAAGCGACAGCGTAAATTCGGACAATGCTATGCGCACGCTTCTTTCAGCTTCCCTTGAAAACGTGGGCAAAAAAATGGACGTGCTTTCCGAAAAAACCGCAGACGGACAGCTGAATACCGTACGTGCGCTTTCGGACATGAGAGAAAAGCTTGATACAACAGGCAGACAGCAGACACTGGCTGTTACGGAGGCTGTGTCAAAGCTCCAGATTTCAAACGAGCAGAAGCTTGAGCAGATGCGCCTTACCGTTGACGAGAAGCTGACCGAGACCCTTTCCTCCCGTCTTGATACCTCCTTCAAATCCGTCTCCGAGCAGCTTTCAAACGTATACAAGTCACTCGGTGAGATGAAGGAGCTGTCCTCGGGTATCACCTCTCTTAACAGAGTTTTCTCCAACGTAAAAATAAGAGGTAACTGGGCAGAATGTCAGCTTGAGGGAATTCTTGACAGAATAATCCCGGGCATGTACGTTAAGAATTACCGCTCTGATATAAGCCGTGAGGTAGTTGAATTTGCCGTAATGATTCCCGATACGGACTCGGATAAAATGACCTACCTCCCCATAGACTCAAAATTCCCTATGGAGGACTATTTAAGGCTCTGCGATGCTGCCGATACCGGCGATGCAGAGGGTGTGAAGCTCGCAAAGAAGGCACTTGAAAGCAAGGTAATATCCGAGGCAAAGGAAATCTCAAAATACATAAACACTCCCTTTACGACACCCTTTGCGGTAATGTACCTTGCAACAGATTCACTTTATGCAGAGGTAATCTCCTCAAAGGAAAATATTGCAGACCGCCTTCACAATGACTTTAACGTTATGGTGGCAGGTCCCTCAACAATCACCGCTCTTCTGTCCTCATTGGCTCTGGGCTTCCGCACGGTTGCCCTTAACAGAAAAGCAGGTGAGGTTATGGATTTGCTTGCGGCGGCAAAAATGCAATATGATAAATTCGGAATTGCCCTCGACAAGGCAAAGAAAAAAATCGATGAAGCTTCCGTCAGCATTGACGATGCTCAGAAGCGCAATTCCATTATTGTAAAAAAATTAAAAGGTGTTGAAGCAATCAGCAGTGAAACGGCAGACCTGATGCTGGGCACCGACGAATAAAGGAGAATTTGCTATGATTAAACTCGGACTTGCAGGCACATGGCACGTACATTTCGGCGGCTATGTAAGAGAATTTTTATCCCGCGGTGACGTTGAAATTACGGCATTATGGGATCCCGATGCAGAAACGGCAAAGGCTAAGGGCGAGGAGCTCGGCTGCAGATACACAACTGACCTCGACGAATTTTATTCCTGGGATTTCCAGGCTGTTCAGGTATGCGCCGCAACGAATATCCACAAGGAGGTTCTTGTAAAGGCAGCAAATGCAGGCAAGCACATATTCACCGAAAAGGTGCTGACATCCGCTTACTGCGATGCTCTTGAGGTCAAAAAGGCTGTAGAGGAAGCAGGAATCAAATTCTGCATTTCATTCCCCTGGAGAACACGTGCCGATTTCTTATGGATAAAGGAAGCTCTCGAAAAAGATATTATCGGTCAGGTAACCTATATGAGAATGAGAAACGCACACGACGGTGTAAGCCGCGGCTGGCTGCCTCCCTCATTCCTTGATCCCGTCCCCACCTGCGGCGGTGCTATGATGGACCTCGGTGCACACGGCATGTACCTTCTCAACTGGCTTATGGGTGAGCCCGTGAAGTGCACAAGCGTTTTCACAAACTGTATGTGTGATTCCGTTGAAGATAACTGCATAACCGTATTCAGTTATGAAAACGGTGCTATCGGTGTCAGCGAAACGGGCTTCGTAACGGGCAAAAATCCCTTTGAGCTTGAAATTGCAGGTACAAACGGTACCATTCTTGCAGGCGGCGTGTTTGACAAGCTCTGCTATAACAACGGTGACGGTTGGATGTATCCCGCACTCGGCAAAGGCAGTAAATCTGCAATAAACTCCTTCTGCGATGCAATTAACGGCGACGGCGAGCCTCTTTTCGGAATTGACGATGCCGTAGCTCTTACAAAAACTATGGAAATGGCATATAAGAACATAATCTGACAAAATCAGATTATGTTCAGTGATATTCATTCCTGAGGAATGAGTGATATTGTCTCTTTGCGACAGTGATATTTGCCTGCGGCAAGTGATGTATTTTCCTGCGGAAAATGTTTCGGAAGATACCTTACACCGACGCTTTATATTTCTTCATACACAAAAAAATCGGTTATCCGTTCAGGATAACCGATTTAATTTTATCTGATGTCTTAACCGCCGAAAAGTCCTCTGAAGAATTCTACGATGCTTCTGAAGAAGTTCTTGAGCTTTTCAAAGAATGAAAGCTTGACTGTTCCGTCGTTCTGTCCGGGCTCTTCGGGCTCAAAGCCGAGGTCGGGACGCTCGGAAGCAATAACGGTGTAGTTTTCCTTGATATTCTTGATTCTGTAAACACCGTCGGTATCTCTTTCAAACTGTGTTGCGTTAAGAGTTACGAAGTGAGGCTCCGTAAGAAGGAATTCGATTGTATCGCCTTCCTTACATACAATGTTGATGCTTTCATAGGTCTTATCTGCAATGATATACGTTGAGGAGGACTTATTGAACATTACAACGTAAGTCTTTACGTCATCCTTAATGAGTGTATCATCGGTTGTGCAGGTAACGGTAATTGAGCCTGAAGCATATCCGTCGGACATTGCAGTAATAACTGCTGTGCCTGTGGTTGAACCGAATACTACGAGACCGCTTGCGTCAACCGTTGCAACTGTGGGGTCGCTTGTGGTCCATCTGACAATCTTGTTGGAGGCGTTTTCGGGCATTATTGTCGCATAAAGCTGAACTGCCTCTCCGGGAAGTCTTGTTGTGGAAACACCTGCAGCTGAAACTACGATGTAATCTGTAGTTACGGGAGCAACATTTACAAGACAGAATGCCTTGAACTTGCCGTCCTTGGACTGAACACGGATGAGTGTTTCGCCTGCGCTTACGCCTACAATCTTACCGTTTTCGTTTACCGTAGCTATATTCTGATTGAGTGAAGCCCATTCAACGTCCTTGCTTGTAGCTGTTGAGGGAGCAATAATAGCCGTAACGCTTGAGCTGTCATCAACATCAATGAATATTGCAGACTGGTCGATTCTGAGACCCTGAATCTTTGTATATACATCAAAGATTGCAGTGTAAGTAACGTCACCTGTTACAAGTGTAATCTCGGGAGACCATCCGAGGAAGGTAAAATCGTATTCGTTTGTGGAGGGTCTGACGGGAGGATTGTAAGAAGTGTAGGGACATTCTAC
>JAZOWG010000026.1:0-3577 GCA_045659105.1 Acutalibacteraceae bacterium | reverse complement strand
GAGATTGAGAATGAATGCACTCTGAGGAGCGGGGGTTGAACCGAAATCACGCATAAGCTGGGCTGTTGCCTTAGTAATATAAGCGCCTGCAAGACCGAATTTTTCGGTATATGTAATACCGTGGTAGCTGGCATCGGGAGTACAAAGACCGGGATATTTGTCGGCATGCTGTGTCCAGTCGAACTTGCCTGAATCAATAATACATCCGCCGACGGCAGCACCGTGACCGTCCATATACTTTGTTGTGGAATGAATAACGATATCTGCACCCCATTCAATAGGTCTGCAATGAACGGGAGTTGCAAAGGTATTGTCAATTATAAGCGGAACGCCGTGTCTGTGTGCGGCAGCGGCAAATCTTTCAATATCGAGCACCTTAAGTGCAGGATTTGCAATAGTTTCACCGAAAACAAGCTTTGTTTCGGGACGGAAGGCTGCCTCAAGCTCTTCATCAGAGCAATCGGGATCAACAAAGGTGCAGGAGATACCCATTTTCTTCATTGTAACGGAGAAAAGGTTGAACGTACCGCCGTAAATTGCAGAGGAAACTACCATATGTCCGCCGTTTTCACAAATATTGAAGGTTGAATAGAAGCTTGCTGCCTGACCCGAGGAAAGGAGCATTGCAGCAGCGCCGCCTTCCATTTCGCAGATTTTTGCGGCAACCATATCGCATGTGGGATTCTGAAGACGGGAATAGAAATATCCGCTTGCTTCAAGGTCAAAAAGCTTACCCATATCCTCACTGGTGTTATATTTGAATGTAGTGCTCTGAATTATCGGAATCTGTCTGGGATCTCCGTTTCCGGGAGTGTAGCCGCCCTGTACGCATTTAGTTTCAATTCTGTAGTCTTTCATAATGTATTCCTTTCGGGGATAAGTTCGTATTTTTCGCCTTTCCCGGCATCAATATATGTAACACCGTCAGCAAACCGTACCTTTGCACCGCTGTTCTTTACGGTGTATCTTCCCTTTACGGCAATTCTTGCTCCGATGTTATTTATAAGGGTAATTCCATTTACAGTATTACCACTCCAGCTTATATCAACCTCTGTATTTCCTCTTGCAAGCAAGCCCTTTACTTTACCGTCTTTCCAATGGTCAGGAAGAGCCGGGAGAATATCAATAAGAAATTCTCCGCTGTCAAGTCTTACGTGGCTCTGGAGAAGCATTTCACAGATACCCGCTGCCGCACCGAAGTTACCGTCTATCTGGAAGGGCGGATGAGCATCAAAAAGATTGGGATAAACACCGCCGCCTCCGCTGTAACGGGTAACTAAGCCGTCCCTTACGGGTCTTAACAGTCTGTAAATCAATTTTTCCGCATGATTGCCGTCAAGAAGACGGGCAAAGAAGTTTATCTTCCACGCAAGGCTCCAGCCCGTGCCGTCATCACCGCGAAGCTCAAGGGTCTTTCTGCAGGCTTCTGCAAGAACGGGTGTCTTTTCGGGTGAAATCATAGTGCCGGGATGAAGACCGTACAGGTGAGAAACGTGTCTGTGGTGAGGCTCGGGAGCGTTAAGGTCCCAGTCTCCTTCCCATTCACATAGCTGACCTGCTTTTCCGACCTTAAGAGGAAGAAGCCTCTCTTTAAGTTCCTTCAGCTTATCACGGAGCTCTGCATCTTTTCCGAGGATATCGCAGATGTCAATCATATCCGTGAAATTCTCGTAAAGCATTTCTATATCCATTGCCGTTCCTCTGCAGACCCAACCCTTATTGCCGTCGTCATCACAGAATTCATTTTCGGGTGAGGTTGCAGGGCTTGTCATGAGATAGCCGTTTTCATCCTCAAACAGAATATTGATATTGAAAAGACAATTTTCTTTAATTACCTCATAGAAGCTTTCGAGAAGCTTTATGTCCCCCGTAAAGTTATAATACTCAACAAGGTGCTTGCAAAGCCACGCACCGCCCAGAGGGTACTGCGACCAGGCACCGCCCCATCCGGGAGACGTCCAGTACCAGGGATTTGAAATCGTATAAAGCGTCCATCCGGGAGCATTATAGTAAGCCTTTGCGGTTTTTGAACCGTTTTCGGGAAGCGAGCAGATAAAATTCGCAAAGGGCCTTGTGCAATGCACAATATTTGCAGGCCCTGCACACCAGTAGTTCATCTGAACATTTATATTCGTGTGATAGTCGCTGTGCCACGGAGCTTTATAGTCCTTACACCATATACCCTGAAGATTTGCAGGTAAAGCATTGTCTTCACGGCTTGAGCAAATAAGAAGATATTTTCCGTAATTGAAAAGAAGCTCAACAAGACCGATATCATCGTGCTTTTTTCTGAAATTATGAAGCCTTTTCGGAAGAGTAACACCGCTTACCGTTTTACTTGTCAGTTCAATTGAGGATTTATTGTATAAAGTCTTGTAATCCTCAACATGTGCCTTCTTTATGGCATCGTAATCATCAAGGCTTATATCTGCAATTACATTTTCACAGATTGCAACGGGATTTTCACCCTTGAAGTTTTTCGACTGATCGGGAATATAATCCGTTGCGGCAGTAAAGCAGATTATAACGGAATCGGCAGAAAGAATATCAAGAGAATCCTTCTTAGCCTCAACAGCACCGCCCTCGGCTTTTACTGTAATTTGCCCCGCAAATGCGATGCGGTCGGGATTGCCGTCAGCGTGACCGTTGAAACGAAGTGTGTTATTCTCTGCAATTATACTTTCAATATGGTCAAGCTCGTAGCTTAAGCTGTAATTAAGATAACTCTTTTTACTGCTTGAAATCTTAATAAAGGTAGCCTGTGCTACAGCGGAAGTAAAGTACTCTCTGGTGATTTTCACGCCGCCGGTCTCATATTCATCTGAGCAGACAGCCTCTGAAATATCAAGCTGCCTTCTGAAGCCGACGGGCTTCTGTTCCTTATTGAGGTTTTTAATGTACATATCACCGAAGGTCTGATAAGAGCCTGAATATGCTCCCTCAAAGCCGCCGCCGTTATTTATGAACTCCTTATTAAGCAGCTCTGCCGCAGAGGAGTATTCTTTGTTATTGATAAGCTCTCTTAATTGGGGAAGGTGCTTATAGGCTTCCTTTTTATCGGCATCAGGATACTTATCTCCGTTCCAGAGAGTAATTTCATTCATCTGCAGACGAAGCTTTTTAGTGCCCGAAAATACCATAGCACCAAGTCTGCCGTTACCTATGGGAAGAGCTTCCTCCCAATCCCTTGCAGGCTTTTCAAAATAAAGTATATTTTCCAAAAAAATCACATCCTGAAAATAATGATGTCATTAAATAATTATGATAACATCAAACCTTTGCTATGTCAAATAAGAATTATTAATAATATGCATCTCTGTAATTGAGTAATATTTAATGTGTATCTTGAATTATTCAAGCATCAATTGAATCTCCTTCAAAGAATATTTTATTGTTTTTTGAAGGTTTACGGGGTATTATTATGACAGACCGGTCAGTAAATTTTTGAGGTGATGATTATGACAATTTACTTGGGAGAAAACATAAAGAAGCTAAGAAGAGAAAAAGGTCTTACTCAGGAAAATCTTGCAGAATTCTTAGGTGTTACATTTCAGAGTGTCAGCAACTGGGAGAGAGG
>JAZOWG010000025.1:0-9443 GCA_045659105.1 Acutalibacteraceae bacterium | reverse complement strand
GTCTCGGAGGTGTGGGCTCTTACACGGCGGAGGCTCTTGCCCGTGCAGGTGTGGGCACACTTACCCTTGTTGACGGAGACACGGTTTCTCTTTCGAACATAAACCGCCAGCTTTACGCACTTCATTCCACCGTGGGAAAATACAAAACAGAGGTTTCCCGTGACAGAATTCTTGACATCAATCCCGATTGCAAGGTAACAATTATCACTGACTTTGTGACTAAGGAAAATATAGATTCATTTTTTTCGAAAAAATTTGATTTCTGTGTTGATGCAATTGATGACACGGCAGCAAAGACCGCTATTGCCGTAAAGTGCGAGCAAACGTCCACTCCCCTTATTGCATCAATGGGCACGGGGGCTAAAATGTCGGGTGAATTCTTTACGATTACGGATATAAACAAAACAGAATACTGTCCCTTGTGCCGTGTTATGAGAAAAAAATACCGTGATGCAGGGCTTAAAAAGGTCACCGTGCTTTATTCTCCCGAAAGCCCCGTCAGTCCGAAATTCATTCCCGAAAATGAGAATGAAAAGCGCCTTCCCCCCTCAAGCATCAGCTTCATCCCCTCTCAGGCAGGACTTCGTATTGCGGAATATACCGTAAAAAATCTGATTAAAGAATAAACTGAAAAGGGTATCGGCAAAAAATCTGCCGGTACCCGTATTTTTATATTTAATTATAACAAAAAAGAAGAATTCAGACAAAAAAAAGACGGCATTGATATGCCGCCGTCTTGATTATATATCTCAGTTAAGCTATTGTCTCGGAAGAAAACTCTTCTTCGCAAGAGCAGGATACATAATTTTCTTCATCTGTTGTGTTCTGCTTTTTGTTGATGAACTTTGTAACAACAACATAAATACCGGCTATTGCAGCGGCAATTGCTATAACGATAGCGATGATTTTAAGTGCTTTTTTCATTAGTATTACCGTCCTTTCAGAATTGGGATAAACGGTTTAACACGGTCCGTTTATCCGTGAGTTCGGAGCAGCTCCGTAAAATGCGGAGTGCCTGCAAAAAGCTCGGCACTCTTATGCCTTGTTGAGTTTTGTAACAAGAGCAGACTTTTTACGAGCTGCGTTGTTCTTGTGGATAAGACCCTTTGCAGCAGCCTGGTCGATCTTCTTTACAGCGAGATTGACAGCGGCAGCCTTGTCTGCAGCGTTAGTATCAATAGCAACGTTAGCCTTCTTGATAGCAGTCTTGAGTGCAGAGTTAGCGGATTTGTTGCGAGCAGCCTTTGTTTTGTTAACAAGGACACGCTTCTTTGCGGACTTGATATTGGGCATAGTATTACACCTCCTTCTCTTCATACGTGCTATATAATATCACGAAGTCAAGGGAAAATCAACTGTTTTTTTCATATTTTTAAGGCTTTGTATATTATTTACAAAGCTGTAAAAGATAATAGCGGTGATATTATGAATATAAGGACAGATTTAGCCCTTGAAAGGCACGAAATGCACCCTGACGGGGAGATAAAGGGTGTAAATATGAGAGTTGAAGAGAATGAGGATTGCCGTGCCACAACCATTGAAATTACCTCAGAGGAGGGTGAAAGGGCTCTCGGAAAGCCCAAGGGCATATACGTAACCCTTGAAACGGCTTCCTTTCCCGATTCGGATATACTTTGCGACGGAAGGCTTGAGCTTCTGATTCAAAGCCTCCGTGACCTTCTGCCCGAAAAGGGTACGGTGCTTGTGGCGGCGCTGGGCAACAGAGACATTACGCCCGATGCCATAGGTCCTTTGTGCGCAGACTGTATTCTTGCAACAAGACATATACCAAAGGAGGCTGAAAAAAAGCTGAAGCTCCCTTCTCTTCGCGACGTAGCGGTAATAAAGGCAGGTGTTACGGGCAAAACGGGCATTGAAACGGGGGAAATTATTTCGGGAATTACCGAAAAGATAAAACCTGCCTGCGTTATTGTGATTGATGCACTTGCCGCAAGAAGCGTGAAGAGGCTCGGCACCGCAATTCAGCTTTGCAATACGGGAATTGAGCCGGGCTCAGGGGTAGGAAACAGAAGAATGGCAATAAACAGCAAATCCCTCGGCGTGCCCGTAATAGCAATCGGGATTCCCACGGTGGTAGATGCCGCCACACTGTGCTTTGACCTTACGGGAAAAAGTCCCGATGAGAGCAGCTTTTCCGATATGATGGTAACTCCGAAGGATACGGACATTATCACCTCAGGGGGGGCAAGGCTTATTGCTCTCGGAATAAACTGCGCTTTACAGAAAAATTTAACCCGTGAAGAAATAATTTCTCTGACATCGGCATAAGCTTTAAGAAGAGATTTTTCCGACAAGGGGCTGAGAGCGTGAAAAGATTCTTACGGGGTGAATTTCCCCCACTTATAAAAATAGTTTTTTCACTTCTGTCTCTTATTCTTACAATAAGGTTTGCCCTTCCCGTGACAGAGCTTATTGATAAGGGATGCTCGCTCTTTATTATGAAAAAAAGCGAAGATACCACAGTAACCGTCCCCGCAACCAAAGCTCCTGAGGAAGAAAAACCGGTCGGTGCAGGAAAAGATAACTCCCCTTCTCTCTACGAAACGCCCGCAGACGTAAAGAAATTTGAGGAGGAATACCTGGAGGTTTTCGGAGATACTGCCGTTTCCGGAAATACCAAGGAGGTGTTTTTCCGAACATCGGGAGCTACCGATACCGCAGACGGGATTCATATAAAGAACACAACAGCCACAAAAAAGCCTGATTTTGAAGCCCTTCTGGAAGAAGGTCCCGACATTAAAATAACGGACAAAGCCGCCCCTACGGTGCTTATATTCCATACTCACACCACGGAAAGCTATCTGCTTTCCGACAACGGTGTGTTTTATGAGGATTACAAAACGAGAAGCACCGACAGTGCGAAAAATATGATACGTGTGGGGGATGAAATCTGCAGAGTTCTGGAAGAAAACGGCATAGGCTTCATTCACGATACGAAGATTTATGACGAGGTTTATGAGGGGGCATATTCACGCTCAAGGGTCAGTGTGGAAAAATATCTCAGGGAGTATCCCACAATACAGATTGTCCTTGACGTTCACCGCGATGCAATTTATTATTCCGACTCGGAGCACGCAAAGCCCACGGCTGAAATTGACGGCAGAAAGGCGGCACAGCTTATGATAATAACGGGGGCAGAAGAGGGGTACATAACGGATTTCCCCAATTGGGAAAATAACCTTAAATTCGCACTGCTTTTTCAGAAAACCGCCGAGGAAGGCTTCGAGGGACTTATGAAGCCCTTATACTTCTGCCAGCGAAAATACAATATGGATTTAGGGGTATGCTCTCTGCTTCTTGAAACGGGTACGGATGCAAATACCCTCGACGAGGCTATGTATTCGGGATATCTTACGGGAAAGGTGCTGACTGAGATTATAAAGGCTTATGAAGAAAAATAAGAGATACGACGAAACGCTTCCTGAAATTATAAAGAGCTTTCTGCTGTCTGTATTTGTCATTATGTGCATAACGGCACTTATAACGGCAACCGAGTATGCGGGAGACATTACGGGAGAAAGGCTCGGAATCCGTGAAAGAGATACTGTGACAACAGAGGATTTACGGGATTTTTTCGGTGAAATTCCTATTGTAAAAGACCTTTTGCTGTGGTAAAATGAGTTAAATACCAATAAAGGAGAATTGCTATGTTACCTATAGGTCTTCAGTTATACTCAGTAAAGAACGAAATGGCAAAGGACTTCGAGGGCACCCTTAAGAAGGTAGCCGAAATGGGCTACGAGGGTGTTGAATTCGCAGGTCTTTTTGACAAGACTCCCGCAGAAGTAAAGGAGCTTCTCGAAAAATACTCCCTTAAGGCAGTTTCCGCACACGTGCCCCTCAGCGATATGATGGAGGATTTAGATAAGGTTATCGCAGATTACAAGGAAAACGGATGCAAGTTTATCGTTATTCCTTACGTTGAAGAGAAGTACCGTCCCGGCACTCCCGATTATCCCGAAACTCTGAGAATTATCGGTGAAATCGGCAAGAAGGCAAAGGAAGCAGGACTCCAGCTTCTTTACCACAACCACGATTTCGAATTCGTTAAGGTTGACGGCGAATACGGTCTTGATATTATGTACTCAACAGTACCCGCAGAATATCTCAACCCCGAGCTTGACACCTGTTGGGTAAATATAGGCGGTGAGGAGCCCGCACCCTATATTCTCAAGTACAAGGGCAGAACTCCCGTTATCCACCTTAAGGACTTCTTTAAGAAGAGCAAGGAAAGCAAGGGCAAGCTTTACGAGCTTATCGGCATTGAGGATGACACTGAAACTGCCGACGAGGACGATTTCACCTTCCGCCCCGTAGGCCACGGTATGCAGGATATTCCCGCTATCATCAAGGCAGGCGAGGAATCGGGCGCTCAGTGGTTCATTGTTGAGCAGGATGCCCCCGATAAGGGCAACACAGAGCTCAGCGCAGTAGAAATGAGCATAAAATATCTCAGAAGCCTGTAATTTTCATAATATAACA
The DNA here is from genome assembly GCA_045659105.1 of Acutalibacteraceae bacterium. GTDB lineage: Bacteria > Bacillota > Clostridia > Oscillospirales > Acutalibacteraceae > RUG806. Next base: position 4,940 of record JAZOWG010000025.1, on the reverse strand, counting down.
TAATAAAAAATATCCCGTGGAGGCACATTTCGTCCCCACGGGAATTTGTTTTTATGACCAGTTGAAATTGTAATATTCCAGGAAATTGACTATCCGTCCCTCTGCTTTTACATTCTTTGTCTGGAAGAGGATAAGGTCAAGATTGAGGACAATTTCAATATCCATAATCATCTTCTGCTTAAGGGACGTCATACGGTTGGTCTGTTTATCAATTATGCAGGTGATTTCGCAGTTGGTGTAATTTATATCGAACTTATAGTTATTGTAATCGAGAACAACAAGATATTCCTCGATGGGGTCCGAAAGAGCATTTCGGTCAATGGGGGTCATAATCTGTGCAAAGGGGCTGTAAAGATGATCGGGATTCAGCTGATCGTCAAAGGTGATGATAATTTTGTAGCTGAGGCCGTCAGTATAGCAGGTTGCGGATTTGACAATTGACATATCGGTAAGCTCACAGCCTACGTCCTTATTGTAAAGGGGGAAGGTCTCACGCACAGCAATATCATCGTGAGCCATAATCTGTATGGTCTTCTGCTCGTCACCCGAATCCTTGAGAAGCTCCGTGCCTACAAGATTGAGAATTCTGTTTACAAGCTGAACGTTGCCGTCACCTGCAGAAACGTCAGAAATCTCCTGATATTCCGTACGGGTGTAACCGGGAGCACGGACCTTAACGTCGTTCATAGCACTCTTATAGAGAGTGATTACGTCCTGAGACGACATTGCCATCGGTCTGTAGGTGGTATCAACCTGAATACCTGCGCTTGCATTTGTTGTAGCTTCCGAAGGGGCAAGTGTTGTGATTTCGGGGAACTGAACTGAGCTTCCGCCGCCCTGAGGAAGTGAGGTGTTGGGGTCAAGCACAATTGTGGTTGTAAGCTCGTCTCCCTGCCCCTTTTTTCTTATGCTTATTTCATATCCGCAGGAGGATAACGAAACAAGAACGATTATAAAAGCACATAAAAGAGCAATGATTTTTTTTATATTCATTGAAATTCCTCCGAAAAAAATAGCCGTGATAATCACTTATCACAGCTATTATAACATATTTTCAGGTCACAATCAAGAAAATTCGGCAGATTATTGTCTTACAGCCTTGCCGTTATCTCTGTAGTACTGAGTGTGAGTCTTGGGATGCTTTGTGGTGCTCCAGATTTCATCTGCAACGGGAGCCCATTCATAAGCAAATTCATCACAGCGTGAGCAGAGGGTTTCAACGTCCTCTTCAACAATAAGGTTGGTTGACTTTGCGCCCGTCTTCTTTATAATCTCACGGAGCTTGTCGGGATTTTCAAGCATGGGGCAGGGACGAAGGTGGTTATCATTGAAGGGCTGACCCTTTCTGTATTCCATAAAGAGAGGATTCTTAAGCGCCTCTAAAAGAGTATGTGTACGGATGTTTGAGTCTGAATAGTGGATGAATACACAGGGCTCAATGTCACCTGCGGAGTTTACGTGGAAGTAGTTTCTGCCGCCTGCGATACAGCCGCCTACAAATTCACCGTCATCCTGGAAATCGATAACAAACATAGGCTTGCCGGTCTTGGAGTTTCTCATTTTTCTAAGCCAGAAGTACATATACTTTCTCTGTGCGGGAGTGGGGATAAGCTCCTTGTCTGCACCGTGGCCTACGGGCATATAGTTGAAATACCAGGCATATTTTACACCGCTTGCAATCATAAGGTCAACGAATTCATCGCTTGTAACGTAGTCAACGTTAAGTCTTGTATAGCAAACGGAAATACCGAAGAGGCACTTGTGCTTCTTGAGCATTGCCATAGCCTCCATGGTTCTCTTATAAGCTCCCTCACCGCGGCGGAAGTCATTACTTTCCTCAGTGCCTTCAATACTCAGAGCAAATGCAAGGTTGCCTACCCTTTTAACCTCTTCGCAGAACTTGTCGTCAATGAGTGTGCCGTTGGTGTAAGCCATAAATGCACAGTCAGCGTGCTCCTCGCAGAGACGGATGATGTCATCCTTACGGATAAGAGGCTCACCGCCCGTGAACATATAGAAATGTGTACCCAGTGCCTTTGCCTGGGTTACAACGGAATTCATTTCGTCATAGGTAAGGCTCTGCTTGTGTCCGTATTCGGCTGCCCAGCAGCCCTTGCACTTAAGATTACATGCACTTGTGGGGTCAATAAGAATCTGGAAGGGTATGTTACAGTCATACTTTTCACGGTTTGCTCTTACCTCCTTTGTGCCGAAATAGCCTGCCTCCACACCGAGGGAAAGAAGGGTGTGCTTTATAATACCGCGGTCAATATCATTAAGGATGCTCTTTCCGAGCTTTACATATATGTTATCGGGGTCCTTTGCGCCCTCTTTGAGCTTTGTGAAGTTTTCGGGCGGAAACATATTGCCGATAAGCTTTTCTGCAAATGTAAGAATATTGACAAAGCCGTCCTCGGGTCTCTTGTCAATATATTTAAGTACGCCGTCAAGCGCAACGGATGCACCTGCAACAACTGCTTTTTTCTTTAAGGACATATTATTTTCTCCATTCAAAAAAAGTGTATTCCGACAGATAATTTTACCACAGGGGCAATTATTTGTAAACATAAAAATTCATACAGATTACAATATATACAAAGTTTTTGTATTTACAACAGTCTTGTAAAAAATGGACTTGTTAATGTAAGTTTTGTATGGTAATATGAAAGCAGTATATGGTAAAATATTGAAAATAGTATTAAATGAAAGTGAATTTTTCTATGAAAATAAAATTTCTCTCCTTACTTATATCGCTGACGGTGCTTTTCACGGCTTTTGCGCCCTTTGCAGATGCAATGTCTCTGAGAATGAGCAGAATTATGCTTTCAACGGAGAGCTTTTCCGACCCTTCGGGGGTAATACTCGGTGTTTCTTCTAAGGGTGAATGGGGTGAATATCCCGAAAACACAATTCCCGCAATTATTGAAGCCGCAAAGACAGACATTGATTTTGTGGCAGTTGACGTAAAGCGCACCCTTGACGGTCAGCTGATTCTCTTTTCCGATGACACAACGGAGAGAATGCTTGACGCTGATGAAATTTTCACCGTAGCGGATACGGATTATTCGGTGCTTTCGGCATATTTTCTTAAAAACGCCTGCGGCGGCAGTAACGAAAAGGTGACGGACGTTAAGATTCCGACCCTCAGTGAAGCAATTGACTGTGCAAGGGAAAACGACATCCCTCTTGTGATAAGATGCTCAGCTTCTCTTATTCCCGAGATAACTGCAGTACTTAAGGAAAAGGATGCCCTTTCAATGTGCGTTATTCTGACGGACGGAAAGATAAAGGAAATAAACGAAGCCGTGTCGGGGCTTTCCGAAAAGCCCGTAATTGCAGGCTCAATAAAGGGCAACGTTATTTTCAATATTATGTCCTACGTAAAGGGACTTGAAGGAATCTCCGCATCGGCAGCCCAGCTAAAAACGGGCAACCGCTACGGCATAAATTACTACAGAAGCCTTCTTTCCTCCTACGGGGAAGGCTTAAGAATCATTGCAGACCCCACAACACCTGAGATTTCAGGCTACAGAGAGGACTGCGAGATGTACTGGGATGACTTAATTTCCCGTGGTTATTCGGTAATTATTACAGACCATGCGGAGCGCTTTTCACAGTATAAAGAAAGCTGTATTGAAGCAAGAAGCGAGCTTCAGGAGCTTTACGACAAGTATGTAACCAATCACACTCTTCCCGATTTCAAGGATGAGATTTTATCTGACCTTAAAAAGGCATATACGGATGCGGTGGCTCAGGCAGAAAAGCTTCTCGGGGACAATTCCTCAGCTCTTCGAGATATGCAGGAGTGTTATTCGGGGCTTTTCAAGGCGGCAAACGACGTAAACAAGAATTTCTCCTCCCTTGAGGACGGAAGCGCAGGCACTACCGTAACGCCCGTAAGAATCATACTTTGCGTTGCTGCTGTTGCGGTCGTTATAATCGTGCAGATATACTTTTTCAAGAGAAGAAAAAGGGTGGACTAAAATATGATGCTTAAGCTTTTAACGGTTTTAATTGCCGTTGGTACCGTTGCAATTACATACCCTTACGTAAAGGCTCAGAAGGACGGAGCCTGTCCCAAGTCTCTTCTTCTTAAAATGATTGGCGCTACGGGTTATATGGCGGTGGGTGCCTTATGCGTAGCCATAACGGGTGAATGCTCGGAGTTTGATAAGGCGATGCTGCTTGCTCTTCTTCTTTCGTGGCTGGGAGACCTTTTTTTGCATCTGTGGTTTCATTTTGCCTGTACGGCAGTGGGCTTTGTGTGCTTCCTTGCATCCCATATTCTTTTCATAAGAGCATACATAACGGGCATCAGCTCCCTGACGGCAACAGTCCCCGAAAAATTCTTCTACTCTGTTCCCGAAATTATTCTCATTGTAATACTTGTGGGACTTTTCATTTATCTTATAGAAAAGTCGGAAATGAACCTTCACGGCTTTATGAAAATACCGATTATTATTTACGGTATCGTAATTCTCACAATGCTGTGCAAGGCAACAATTCTCGGCATAGAGGCAGTAAAGGCAGGCATCACTCCCCTTGCGGCGGTATGCGGTATCACGGGTGCACTTAATTTCGTGGCATCGGACTTTTCAATTTCAATTCTGATGTTCGACAGAAGACAGAAGAAGAACTTCAAATTAAAGCTGTTCAATATGTATACATACTTTATTGCTGAGGTGCTTTTAGCATCGCTTATCTACTTTATATAACAGAAAACGGGAGGAAAAATCCTCCCGCTTTTTATTTTGTAATTTTACTTTACATTTATAAAATCGGCAACAACATGCTCCATATAGTCACATCCGACAATCTCAGCACCACGCAATAGCATCCACTGTACCATATCATATACAGCGCCCTCTATCATAATGCGGAACATTGACTGCATACCGTTAAGGTCAGGAATGACCTCATATTGAGTGAGTGAAACTGCA
>JAZOWG010000024.1:0-1560 GCA_045659105.1 Acutalibacteraceae bacterium | reverse complement strand
CACAAAGAAAAACGCAAGCACAGCAAGAAGAACAAAGGCACATACAAAATATACGTAGCCGTAGAAGGCACGGGGAGCAACCTCAAAGGACTCAATCTTTACGTCCTCACAGCCGCACTCATCTTTAAGCACCTTTGCCATATATTCGCAGGATTTCTTTTCTCCCTCCGAGCCGGGCTCTCTCTTTCCGCAGGTTTTGATTACCTTTGTAATTTCCTCAACAATATAGTCAGCAGCCTTTTCCTTACTGTTGATAATCTCCTTAAAAGTCAAAGCTGTTCCCTCCGTTTAACAAATTATTAACAAAATATTAGCATAATATTATTAAATAAGTCAATCGGATGAACAAAATATTCACACTTTGTTAATTATTCAGCATAAAAAGAGGTTATGCCGTAATATTCTTCGAGACAAAGACCCGACTTAGCAATTTCCGTTGCAGTTTTTATGCCTACGTACCGCAGATGCCAGGGCTCAAAGCAGTATCCCGTAATATGGGATTTTCCTTCGGGATAGCGGAGAATAAAGCCGTATTCGTGGCAATGCTCGGCTACCCACCTGCCCTCTTTGGTTCTTCCGAAGCTCTGTGTTATGGTGTTAAGGTCAACAGAAAGTCCCGTCTGATGCTCAGAATGACCGGGTCGTGCGGAATAGGTATCGGCAAGCGCTCTGCCGTCACGGCTTACATAGCGGTTATATATACTTTTCTGCGAGGAGTATGAGCGAAAGCCTGAGCTTACGTAAATATTAAGTCCTTTTTTTGCGGCTGCCTTCTGCATAAGGGCGAAGGCCTCTTCACATTCGGGAAGAAGTCCTCCGGGATTGTAGTCCGAGGGAAGGGAATAGGTCTTGTTGGCAATAAGCACACCGTCAACGTAGGTCTTGCCGTCAATAAGCTCTATCATATAGCCTTTTTCGGTGTAGCCTGCAATTTCACCGCCTGCTGTTCTTCCCTTTTTGACGGTATTCAGTCCTATTGCAAGGCGAAGCGCCAGACGTGCATCCTCTGCCCCCACCGTGCCGTCGCAGTCAATATCGGCAAGAAGCCTCATTTCCTCGGTCATTGGGTCAACGCCTACACTCAGACGCAGAATCTCACGGGCATCCTCAGCGGACACAAGGCCGTCACCGTTTATATCACCTAAAACGGCTGCATTTGCGGAAATGACACCGGAAAAAACCGTAAGGCTCACACTCACTGCACATAACAACGATAATATTTTAAGCTTTGTGCGTTTCATTTTCCGCACCGCCCTTCACAAAAATTCTTCTTGTATTAATTCTACATATTACTTTGGGAAAATGCAACAATTTTAGAAATTATGACTAAACTGTAATAATATCAGCTTCTGTTTTTCATATATTGCATACAAATATTACAAGTTGTAACAGCAGTAAAGCTCCGAAAAACAAGCCATAGGAAAATTTCTGAAAAATCCTGCAGTTTTTCTTGACAAAGGCATTTTTTTGTGGTATAGTAATCGGGCAGTCGGATAACGGCAGCAAAATCTCTGCTTCGGGGTGTAGCGCAGTTGGTAGCGCGCCTGCTTTGGGAGCAGG
>JAZOWG010000023.1:0-11575 GCA_045659105.1 Acutalibacteraceae bacterium | reverse complement strand
CGCTGTACCCACTCCATTTGGTCTTGCTCTTTTAATTCCTCAGTCACACCCTCCGCCACTTTCATCTGCTCCACAATCATATCAAACATTTCATTAGCCTGCTTTTCAACCGCAGCACAGTGTTGATACAGCTTACCTTCCACAAGAAGAGAAGAAAACACTACTTTCTTATGTTTTTCGAGATAAGATTTATACATCATTCCCCATTTGCCGAGTCTAACATTTGTCTCTTCAGGTGGCAGTTTGAGATTCGGGATAAGATAACCGTTTACTTCGCGGTATGTAATTTTCATGTGATTCATCCTTTTATTTTTCTTATTCAGCATAATGATGCTGATTTTTGGTTCAAAAGCTAATTGTAAATAAATTGTGAACGAGTGATTTTGACGGATTCTGTCTTCAATAAATTTGCTAACCCTAAAATACCCGTAACCCCAGTAAAATAGGGGCTTTTCACCACCTTTCGTGTCGAATTTTGTGTAAGATTTTGTGTTGCTTTTCGCTTAATTTATGGTTCTATTTTAACATCTACAGGTGCCATTGCCGCACCCATATTTGAGGTGTCATTTATACCTGCATCGGTTATAATTCCGAACTGAACCCGTGGAATTATAATGTCAGGGCGTCTGCTTTTTCCTATAATGAATGCACCTGAGCCCGTAACCGTCCGCTGTGAGGCAGGGGCACGCTGACTGCCGTACTCAAGCGGATATCTGAACTGCTTTTCTGCAGAACAGAAATGCGAGGAGGTTGCGGCAAGAGCATAATCCGAATATCCCCCGTCTACCATCAGAGCTGAGAGTGCAAGTGAATATGCCATAGTTGAGCAAGCGCCGAAAAGTCCGCCGAAGGGTGTATTAAAGCCCCTTATTGCATAGGTGCTTGAGGTACACTGATTTATAAGGTCACCTGCAAAAATAATACCGATATCCTTTTCGGAAAGCCCCGATTTTTCAAGGCATTTACTGACTGAGATAAACATCAGCTCACTTTCCGCATTTTCCCAGGAGGTCTGCCCTATTCCGTCATCAGGGAAAACCACGTCGAATTCATCCTTCAAGGGTCCTTCGCTTTCGGTTTTTCCGACACTTGAAGCTGAAGCTATGACTGAAGGCTTATTTTTCAGTTCAATTACTCTTCCTGTCATACATTACCTCCGAGAAAGAAATAGTATATCATCCCGTAAAGGGAAGCCAGGGAGCAGCCATAAACAATAACAGCACCTGCAAGGGAAAACATTTTTTCACTCGTGCCGAGAATATGCCCCTCCGTGGAATACTCAATGGCAGGAGAACAAACGGAATTGGCAAAACCGCTTATAGGCACGGCAAGTCCTGCCCCTGCAACCTTCGCAATCCTATCATAAACACCGATACCCGTAAGAATTGCGGTAAGAACAATAACAGTTATTGAAACTGCTGTTCTTGACACCTTTTCATCGGTCAGAAGACTGTTATAGAGATTAAAAAGCACTTCACCCGCAACACACATAAATCCCCCGAAAAGAAATGCAAACAGACAATCCTTAAATATGGGAGAATTCGGTGTAACCTTTTTCACTTTTTCGCTATATTCCTTATCGGGAACAGCTTTTTTCATAAAAACACGCCCTTTCACGGATATTTTTCGTAAAAGGGCAAAATTTATGCAAAAAAAAATCCGCATCGTAAAGATGCGGAAAAAATCTTAGTCGCTGATGTAAGCAATAAGAGCAAGGTGACGGGCACGCTTGATAGCTACTGTGAGCTCTCTCTGATGAGCAGCGCAAGTGCCTGTAACTCTGCGGGGTAAAATCTTTGATCTTTCAGACATAAAACGACGAAGCTTCTGGCTGTCCTTGTAGTCGATAAAATCAGATTTTTCTACACAGAAAGTACAAACCTTCTTACGGCTCTTTCTGTTCATGGGGCGACCGCCTTTGTTATCTTTCTTTTCAAAAGCCATTACTAATATCCTCCTTAAAAAATCTTAAAGGAATCAGAAGGGTAAATCGTCATCTTCTACAACAGATGAAAAATCATCAGCACTGCTGTTATTGTAAGATGAAGGACTTACAGAATCGTAACTGCCGGTACCTGAGTCAGCCTTTGAACCGCAAAAGCTTACCTGGTCTGCAATTATTTCATAAGCTACGCGCTTATTTCCGTTCTTATCCTCATAACTGCGGCTCTGAAGTGAGCCCTGGACAGCAATCATAGAACCCTTGTGGAAATACTTTGAAACAAAGTCAGCAGTCTGTCTCCACGCAACAACGGGGATAAAATCTGCCTTTTTTTCCTCTCCTGCCTTTACATAGCCACGGTCAACTGCAACTGTGAATGAAGTTACGGATAAACCTGAGCTTGTGGAGCGCAGTTCGGGGTCTGCAGTAAGTCTGCCCATAATGATGATTGAATTCAACATACTTAAATCTCCTTATCTTGCAACAATGAGAGAACGAAGAACGCCGTCTGTGATGTTGAATACACGGTCAAGTTCAGCGGGGAAAGCTACGTCTGCGTCATATGTGTAGAGCACATAATAACCGTCTGTTTCGTAGTTGATGGGATAAGCAAGCTTACGAGTACCCCATTCATCTACAGCCTCCATTGTGCCGTTAGCTTCGATAAGAGCCTTGAACTTTTCAACGAGCTCCTTAGCCTTTTCTTCACCGTTCTTAAGTGAGAATACTGCTACGGTTTCATACTTTGCCATTTAGATGCACCTCCTTCTGGACATTGGCCCCTTTATTTCGGGGCAAGGATAGTTGTAACTTTATACAACTGCGATATTATAACAGATAAAAAACTGCTTGTCAACAGCTTTTTTGTAAAAAGTTGACAAGCAGCTCAGTTAAAAATTATTTAAGATCAACAGTTACGTCAAAATCAGGAAGATATTTACCGAGATTGAAGTCTCTTGCGATAAACTCAACTCTGTCCTCATACACTTCCATAATGTAGCCTGTGCCGGAAGCGTTGTATTCACCGTCAGCATTCTTGGGGCCGATGCCGGGAAGGTTTACAAGTGTAACATTACCTTCGGCGCCTTCATACTTGCCGGTCTTGTGAATGGACCATTCCTTACTGAAGCCCATATGAAGGTGACCTGTGATAAGGAACACATTGTTGTATTTTTCCATTGTAGCCTGAAGAGCATCGCTCTGAGCACCTACGGTACCTGCTTCATCACTGGGAGAATTCCATGACCGCCAAACCTGATGTGTTTTCTTAAGAGGCTGATGAAGAATTACAAATACGGGCTTTCCGTCAGCAGTTGCTTCTGCAAGCTCAGCATCAAACCATGCAAGGCATTCATCGGAGAAATATGATTCTTCAAATACAGCCTTATCGGTGTTAAGCACGATAAATGTGTATCCGTTTACTTCATAGGTATAGGAAAGCTTTTCTTCCTGATAGAACTCTGCATTATCTGCAAAGCTGTCATTTGTTGCATTACAGAATTCCTTGAAGGTTGATACAACCTGGCTGTATGCTCTGAGTCTTACGTCATGATTACCTACTGCAGAAATGTGATTGTCAATTTTATCGTCTGCAACTGAAAGATAGTCAAGAACGAGCTGATATTCTGCACCCTTGCCGTTTTCAGCGATATCGCCTGCAAGAACAAGAGCATCGAATGTGCCTTCTGCATTTGAAAGATCAATTGCTGCATTCTTTGTGTACTGATGTCTGTCAGCCATATAGTCAGCAAGCTGAGGGTCACCCCAGAGAACTACTGACATTTCGGAACTCTCATCAACCTTTATGGGGTCATCCGTGCCGGGCTCCGATATACCGGCGCCGAAAAGCATAGTAAATGAAATAAACATCGTAAGAAGCTTATACATAAATGCTGTAAAAACTGAACTCATAATTAATCTGTTACTCCTTTATGGAAAATATTTTACATAAACCAGAAGATATCCGAGAAGCCCTTGCCTCCGAAGAAGAAAAGCATAATATCGCTCCAGAATTTCATAAACTTCGCAAGAAGAGAAGTAAAGAAATCAGGTTCTTCCTCCTGAGGCTCTTCGCCGTATATTATTTTGTCGACAGCATTATTGAATCTGTCCTTTGCAACATTGAATTCTTCTGTAGGCATACAAGTGCTGTTGATAGCCTTTTCGACCTCGCTCAGTGCGTACTCAAACTCAGCGGCATCCTCTGCTGAAAGTCTTGATGTATCGTAATCCTTCCAGAGATTATACTTATTGATAATGCTTCTTGAGTCACGTGCATAATTAAACTGAGGGAATGCGGGGTCGGAATAAACGTTTTCGAACGTATCATCCGTAAGAATTCTTATTGCAAGCCGCATAATAACGTCGTTACGTGCGGTCTGCTCGTGATTCTGATTTTTGAAATAGAAGGTTGATTCGCAAAGGATACCCGTGGAGGCATCAACAAGTCTTGCTTCGTCAATGTGATTATGTGCGGGGTCCGTACAGTATGTATTTGCCTGAACGTAATCATCGGGAAGAGACTTATCGACAGCAACACCGGTAGCACCGAAGGATTCAGAATCGAGATGGATAATACCGTCTGCATTTACGTCATCCCAGCAATCAACGATCTGATACATTGTAACATTATAATCCACAATGTCGAAAAATTCAACACCTTTTTTCTGTAATTCAAGAATATATTTTCTTGAATTTACCTGAGCATTGTAGTACCAATCAGTCTGCGCACGGACAATTTCATCCTCAGGATCTGAAAGATACATTTCACGGCATTCGGGATAATCCTTTGAAGGAACAAGAGCCCAGAGCATTGTGCAGTATTCGAGATAATCCTCAATAAGCACTTGCACCGCAGTATCTATGATATTATTTACGTCTGCATTGGGAAGGATACGGAGAATAAGATTAATGAGATATGCGAGCATTTCCTGATCCTTATCAAGAAGCGAGGGGAACATATAGCCGTAAAGTGCATCGTCATCATCAAGAAGACCGTAGTGGTAAATATCACCGAGCACGGAAGCACCGTCAGCCGCGGGAACAACGTAGCATACACGGTTTACGTCGTCTGCAAATTCAAGACCGTTGTCAAGATAATACTGCATAAGAGCATTTTCAACGGAGCCGCCCTGGCTTATGGGTACAAGATTAACCTTGTCGTGACCTGTTTCTTCCTTTGCGATCTGAATAAGCTCATAAAGCTCCTTCACGTTATCAAGCATATTTCCGGTTGAATGATAAGAGAAGAAATAGAGATGATCCATACCTGCAATTTCAGCATAAAGATCAAGAGGAATCTGATCAAGAGCATATTCTCTCTGCTCTTCCGTAAGATTTGCAAGACTCGTTGTGTATTTGTCTGCCTGTATATTCTTTATAACTCTGCCGGTGTTGTCAAGAGCAATATTGCTTAAAAGTGCATCACCGAGCACCTTTGCAACAGCCTTCGCACACTGATCTTCATAGTCATTCTGAGCAATAAGAAGACTTCCGAGAGGAACAAGAGCCTCCCAAAGAGCTTCTTTGATGATATCCTCAGTTGACATCATAAAGAAGGGAGCGGGATAAGGCTTGCCCTCCGCTGTCAGCATTTCGTTTCCGTTTTCGTCAAGATAACGCACCTTGGACTGGAAAATACCGGGGATTACGATTGAGGGACAATGCTCACAGTCACATTTTCCGTCTGCGGCAAAGCCGATTACTGCAGCAGTTGACATAAGCATAACGACAGCCATTATCACTGCCAAAGCTTTTTTTGCATAAAATTTCATATTTTCAGCCTCCCTGATTTTTTACATATTATAACACTTTGTTTTTCTGTTTGCAATTATATTCACAAAAAATTTATTTTTTATAAAAGAAACTTGTAATATTTCACATTACTTGCTACAATAATAGCATAGAAAAAACAAGGAGAATGAAAAATATGATAAAATCCGCAAAGAAAGAATTTATTTTTCAGAAAAATGAAAAAGCACCCAGCTGTCACGCATCAACCGTCTTACCGCTCGGCGACGGCACCGTGCTTGCTGCCTGGTTCGGCGGAGCACGTGAAGGTGACAACAGTGTTGAAATCTGGGTTTCAAAAAGAGATACCCAAGGCAACTGGAGCACTCCCGTTTCTGTAAGCGAGGGAGATAATATTGCTCACTGGAATCCTGTTCTCTATATGCAGGAAAGCGGCAGAATCATCCTCTACTACAAGCACGGAGAAACTATTCCCGACTGGATAACAAGATATATTGTAAGTGACGATAACGGCAACACCTGGAGCCGTCCCGAAACACTTGTCCCCGGAGATACCTCGGGCGGCAGAGGTCCCGTAAAAAATAAGTGCATCAAGCTTAAGAACGGTACCGTACTCGGTCCTGCTTCAACAGAGCAGAACAAAAAATGGATTCCGTTTATCGATATGTCTCTTGATGACGGAATAACCTGGCAATTCAACGGACTTATGGAAAGACCGAAATACAAGGGCGCTTATGTAGCACTTATCCAGCCTACCTTATGGGAGTCCGACAATGGCGTTCATTGTCTTATGCGTTCCAATAAGGGAGCGCTCTACCGCAGTGATTCTTACGATAACGGTCTTAATTGGTCAAAGCCTGCAAGAACAAGACTTCCAAACAATAATTCGGGCATTGACTGCGTAAAGGATGACAGCGAAAGACTGTGGCTTATCTATAATCCCGTTGACGTTAACTGGGGTGTACGCCATCCCCTGTCTCTTGCTTATTCTAAGGACAACGGAAAGCACTTCACGGAGGTGCTTATTCCCGAGCCCGGCAACGGTGAATTCTCCTATCCTGCAATAACCTGCAGGGACAACACACTCTACATAACCTATACATACAAAAGAAAGCAGATTGTTTTCTGGAAAATTGAGCTTGAGGACTAAAATTAAAGGCACCCGTCAAACGGCGGGTGCCTGATTTTTTTACAGAGTAAATTTAGCAAATGTCATATAACCGGAAGGATATGCCTCATAAAGAAGTCCTACGGTATTATCCTCCATACAGCAAAGGCAGGAATATGCATAAAAATCAGCATATTTTTCAAAGGAAGCATACTTTTCTTTATCGGTGATGTCGTAGCTTTTAATCCATTTTACATCTTCACCGTCAATTCTTCCGAGAAAAACCTTACCCTCGGTTCTCGTCCTGTCCTTACCTCCGTGTCCTGTAGCTGCGGCAAGAAGAATAAATCTTCCGTCATTTTCAAGATTATCGGGAAGTATAAAGCTTTCGGGAATATTTATAACGGAGCGCTGACACTGAGGTGTCTCAGGTGCAACCGCAGGGAGCTTTCTGAAGGTCTCTCCCCCGTCATCGGATACACTTAAAGGTAGCTTTCCGCCGCCCTTGGGTCTTCCGAAGCAGAAAACCTTTCCGTCGGGCATTTCAACGAGCTGACACTCATCTATATTTTCGCAGAATTCACCCTTATTTCTTCTCCACGTTTTTCCGTCGTCATCACTTATAAGAACAAGAGCTTTGTTAAGGATATAGCAGGGAGCAAGTATTCTGCCCTTGCATTTTTCACTTTTAAGAGTAATTCCCACACCCGGACCGACGCCGAGAAAAACTCCGTCGGAATCTTTTTTATAATAAGGTGTTATATCAACGGGCTGTGAAAAGGTTTTTCCGCCGTCCTCACTCTCAAGCATAAATATGTAGGAGAGCATCGGCGCCCTTAAGGGAGCCGGTGAGGTTTCAACACAAAGAAGATTTCCGTTGTCATCAAAAATCTTTTTTTTCTGCACAAAATCAATTCTCTTCTCATTAAAAACTGACTTGCCCTTGCTTACATATATATTTCCCACGTAAACGTCTTCACCGAAAACGCTTTCCGGAATAAGAGGCGGTGCCTCATCTATATACTGAGGCTTTTCACCGCAGCAGTAATACATATCACCGATAGTGGAAAAGCCGTGCTCTGCAGAGTGCTTTTTCGGTACATAAAACCTTGTTTTTCTGCCGTCGGGAGCATATACAAAACCGTCAGCCTGTAAAGTATATTCCTTGCCTTTTCTCACAAACATACCGTCAAGCTTCGTTTTGCCCGAGTAGAGCTTCAGCGCAAATCCCTTGTCAGTACTCACATATCCGCTTCCCTTCTCAAGAAGCCTTGCGGCGTGAAGACCTTTGCACTCAGGATAAAAATCGACAAGCATAATTACTTTACCGTTATCCGTTTCCATCATAAGAGGGTCAATGGCAAAGGCAGAGGTATACTCCTCTCCGTCAAAGGGATATTTTCTCACAGGAGGGGTAAAAATTGTCTTCATGGGAGAAAAGCTTTTGCCGTTATCTTCACTGATTCTTACGGCAATTTCAATATAGCCCCAGTCCGCACCGCAGGATGCCTTATCCGCAGCAGCAATAACCGTACCCTTGTGTTTTCCGTTTTTTATACTGAGAAGAGACGGAATTCTGCCGTCCTTCATATTACTGAACTGTGCTTCATCTTCATAAAAGCCTTTGAAAGCCTCGCAGTTTTTTCCGACAAAAAGAGGATAATCATTCATTTTTTTACACCTCGCAATTCTTTGTTTGTTATAATACCACAAAAAAACGGATTTAGCAACAACCTTTCTATTGCAAATCACAATAATATATGTTAAAATTATAAAAAATGGGAAGGAAGGATTATTGTGGCTGAAAACAGCAATAAAACAAACGTATTCCAATTTATAAAATTCGCATTATTTTCAGCATCTGCCGGCATCATTCAGATAGGAAGCTTCACGCTGATGAACGAGGTTTTGCTGAAAACTCAGTTTATGCAGAATCTCATTACGGAAAATGAAGCCTTCGGCAAAATAATGACCAACGAATACGGTCCTATTTACCTTATTGCTCTTTTACTTTCCGTTATATGGAATTTCACCTTCAACAGAAAGTTCACCTTCAAATCGGCAGCAAATATACCCGTCGCAATGCTCAAGGTGTTTGGCTTCTATGTTGTATTCACACCCGTTTCCACAATTCTCGGTAATTATTTTACGGGACGCTTCCCCGACGTGCCTGCAATTGAATACATTGTTCTCGCAGCAACAATGGCTTGCAATATGATAACAGAATATCTTTTCTGCAAATTTGTTGTTTACAGAAACCAGGAAAACACAGCCGTAAAATAAACGGCTTTTATAAGGAGAGAAAATAGAATGTCAGATTTTTTTACATCAAAAAAATTTGTACGTTTTACGGAAAAGACAATAAACAAGCTCTTGGGAAATTTTGCCGATTCTCTGAACGACGGTCCCCTTTTTATAAACGCCGCCGATTATGACAGCAGATATTTCTACAAGGGCACGGAGAAATTCCGTAAGACACCTGCAAAAAACGCACACTGGAGTCTCGGTTATGCCATAGCAGACCTTACTCCCTACGACTATGCCGAAAAGGATTACTACCTCGGCGGTTATCTTACTCCCGATAACGGCTTCAATAACCGTATTCAGAAGATAATCGACAAGATGCAGGCAAGAATAATTGCACTTGATGACAATTCCGGAAGCGGTACCTCGTTCTTTGCAACAATTGACTGTATAGGCACGGGAAATGCAGACATCAAGCTCATAAGAAGACGCTTTGCGGACCTTATGAAATATGCACACCCCGAAGCAAAAATTGCATCTGTCAACGTATTTTCAACACACGCACATTCCTGTGTTGATACTCAGGGCTTGTGGACTGATACCCTTTCAAAGGTTCTTCATAACAAGAAAAAGAACAAAAAGGGCAAGGGCACATACTTAAGCGGTGCAGACAGCGAATTTATGAATGCATTGGCATCCAAGGTAGCAGCAGGACTTCTCAAAGCCTATGAGGATATGGTTCCCGGTACTATGACTCTCGCACAGAAGGATATCGGAGATACATATTTCAACAATAAAAACAGAAAATCCGCCACAAGCCTTGTAACAACAATTACAAGACTGACATTCACCCCGGATGATACAGAAAAAACACCTACGGTAATTGCAACAATGGGAGCACATCCCGACGTTGCAGGTCTTCCCACCTCCGACGGACACGGCACGGGACACGACCTCTGCGGTGAATATATTTACTATATGGGAGAAACCGTAAATAAAGCAGGCGCCAACTTTATGTTCTTCAACGGTGCAATATGCGCCATCTATATGTCCTGCGGTGCAACGGACGACGGTGTAACACTTCCCCACAGATATGATAAATCCATAAGATTCGGAAGAGAATTAGGTAAAATCGTTCTCTCTCTTACAAAAACAGAGGAAGAAATAAAGGCTGATCCCGTCTTATATAACGAAAAAGAAATTGAGGCAGAAATAAAGGATTCTGAGGCTAACGGCTGTACTTACTCACTCTGGTGCGAAAACTGGACTCCCGTTAAGGAAACTTCCGTAGCTCCCTTGCTTAATGTAAGAATAAAGGAAGTGCCCCTTGCGGTTACGAATCCCCTTATAAAAATTGTCGGAAAATTGAACCTCGTATCCTATAAGGTGCTTCACGAAAAGGACGGCACTTATACGGTTGTAACTGAAATCGGCTTTATGCAGATAGGCAAGGACCTTAATATAGTCCTTGTTCCCGGTGAATTCTGTGCAGATCTTCTTACGGGCGGTGATTCTCTCAAGGCAGAGGGATCCTTCAACGAGACGGATTTCCCCTATCCTCCCCTTACGGCAATCTTCAACAGTAACCTTGTAGCCTTCGGTCTTGCAAATGATGCAATAGGCTACATTGTTCCCGACAACGACTACGTTCTCGGTGAATTCGGTAATCATTATCACGAGCTTATCGGCATCGGAAAAAATACCGGCTCAACAATCATAAAAGCGTTTATGGAAATGAAAGACGAATTGGGGGTATAAGAATGGACTTTTCAAAGCTTGCATCCTCAGCCCTTAAGGGCATTACAAAAATCGGCAGATACGGCTACACAGAGCCTATTCCCGAAAGCGAATTCAACTATACAGAAAAAGCAGAAGCAAAATATTTCACGGCGGGCTTCGGTAAGGCTGTAATGCTTCCCGATGACATAAAAACGAAAAAGTATTACATTGCAGGCTACGGCGAAAACAATCCCGCAAAGGGTGTTATCGATCCTCAGTATGCACACGCTTTATGGCTTGACGATAACTCGGGCAAGGGCGGACACCTTTTCGTGTCACTTGACATTGTCGGTCTTCTTAACAAGGACGTAAATGCTCTTAAAAAAGCACTGGGTGAATTCAAGGAAATCACGGGCTGTCAGACAATTACAATAATGAGCACGCATAACCACGCAGGTATTGATACCATGGGTATTTGGGGCAAGCTTCCCCATACGGGCAAGGACAGAAAGTTTATGACTATTCTGTTTAACGCCGTAATTACCGCCGCAGGTGCCGCTTACAGAGACCGCAGAGAAGGTAAGCTTTACCACGGAACAATTGAAGTGCCCGATATGCAGGAGGATATAAGAACTCCCGTTGTGTACTCAAAAACTCTCACTCGCCTGCGCTTTGTTCCCAATGACGGAACAAGAGAAATCTATTTCCTGAACTTTGCTTCGCATTCCGAATCTCTTCAGGGCTGTAATTCCCTTGTAAGTGCTGATTTCCCCTGCTACTTACGTGAAAAAATCAGAAATGAAACCGGTGCG
>JAZOWG010000022.1:0-6621 GCA_045659105.1 Acutalibacteraceae bacterium | reverse complement strand
CGTCGACGCATGTCGACGGTTGTTTTTTTGCGTATTACAGCCGCTATCTTACAAAAAACAGATTGTTAATATTCTTTTTGCAGAGAAATCTTATGCATTCTTACGGATTTGTAATAATTCTTGTGCAAAGTGTTTTTGCGGAATATAATGAATATGTAGTGACGGAAAGGGTGATATTGTGATAAAGCTTCTAATTGTTGAAGATGATATTTCCATAGTAAAAAACTTAAGTGAGCTCCTTTGTCAGGAGGGCTTTTCCGTGAGCAGTGCACTGAATTGCAGCGAAGCGGAAGAGAAGCTTGAAGGTGCTCAGTATGATCTTGTGCTTCTTGACGTACAGCTGCCCGACGGCAACGGCTTTGCATTCTGCAAAAGAATCAAGAGTATTTCGGAATGTCCCGTTATATTTCTTACTGCATCCTCCGATGAATTCAGCGTTGTTACGGGGCTTGACATAGGAGCTGACGATTACATTGAAAAGCCTTACCGTCCGAGAGAGCTTGTTTCCCGCATAAAATCGGTGCTCAGAAGGAGCGGAAAAAGTCAGAGTGTGATAAATATCGGTAACGTAAGTGTTGATATGGACAAGGGTACGGTCACAAAAAACGGCAGAGACGTATTCCTATCTGCTTTGGAATACAAGCTTCTTCTTGTTTTTCTCAATAATCCCGGTATTGTTCTTACGAGAAACAAGCTGCTTTCCGAAATATGGGATATCGCAGGTGATTTTGTGAATGATAATACCCTTACCGTGTATATCAAGCGTTTAAGAGACAAGGTTGAAGACGACGTACAGAATCCGAAGATTATCCTGACCGTAAGGGGATTGGGATATAAAACAGGAGATATGAAATGAAAATTTCAAATAATCCCGAAATAAAAAAATTCCTTGTAATTATTCTGATTCCGACACTGCTGTTGAGTCTTGCCGCGGCATTTTTTTCTGTTGTCTGTGCTGTTTTTGTTTCGGTGCTCGGTGTGTTTTTAATTACATCATTTATGATTTTTACAAAGATGCGATATGACAGAATCAACAGTCTTACGGAAGCTATAGACAGAATCTTGCACGGTGCGGATGATATTGACATAAAAGCCTGCGGTGAGGGGGAGCTTTCAATACTTGAAAGTGACGTACAGAAAATGCTGACACGCCTTCGAGACCAGAGAGACCGACTGGAAAAGGACAAAATTTTCCTTTCCGATTCCATTGCGGATATTTCACATCAGTTAAGAACTCCGCTAACAAGCATAAATCTTATTTTAAGCCTGCTGCATTCTCAGGAGATTACCGAGGAAAGAAAAGGGGAGCTTTTGAGAGAGCTGTCATCTCTTATAGCACGGACGGAATATCTTGTGACGGTTCTTCTTAAAATTTCAAGACTTGATGCGGGAACGGTACAGCTGGAAAGAAAAGAAACCGACCTCGGTATGCTTATCATAAAGTCGGCAGAGCCGGTTATGATTCCGATGGATATTAAGAATCAGAGTCTTATTATAAGCACGGGGAATATTACTTTCAGCTGTGATTTTTCCTGGTGTCTTGAAGCCTTCGGAAATATTCTTAAAAATTGCATCGAGCATACGCCCGAAAACGGGACTGTTACGGTAACAGCTAAGGATACCCCCATTTATACCGAGATTGTAATTTCCGACAGCGGAATGGGGTTTTCTGATGAAGATATTCCCCATATATTTGAACGCTTTTACAAAGGCAAAAATTCTTCTGCCGAAAGCTTCGGTATCGGACTTAATCTTGCAAAAATGATTATTGCTTCGCATAACGGTACCATAAAGGCCCGCAATTCCGAAACGGGCGGTGCCGAATTTGTAATAAGATTTTATAAACAGGTCGTGTGACGATTTTGTAATAATCGAGTCACCCGATTGTAATATTGACTTTTTATAATGAAGCCGTAAAACAAGAAAAGGAGTTTTTTTATGGACATTCTTAAAATTGAAAACCTTTCAAAAATTTACGGCGAGGGTGAAAATCAGGTTAAAGCTCTTGATAATGTAAGCTTTACCGTTCCCAAGGGGCAGTTTGTTGCAATTATCGGTCCCTCAGGCTCGGGAAAAAGCACGCTTCTGCATATTTTGGGTGGCGTTGACAGACCCACAAGCGGTAAGGTGTATCTCGGCGGACAGGATGTATATGCTCAGAATGAGGACCGGCTTGCCATTTTCCGCAGAAGGCAGGTAGGACTGATTTATCAGTTTTATAACCTTATTCCTGTGCTCAACGTAACGGAAAATATAACCTTACCCGTGCTTATGGACGGCAAAAAGGTAGACAAAAAATATCTCAACGAGCTTTTGGGGCTTCTTTCTCTTAAAGGCAGAGAAAAGCATCTTCCCAATGAGCTGTCCGGCGGTCAGCAGCAGAGAGTTTCTATAGGCAGAGCCCTTATCAATAATCCTGCAGTTATGCTTGCAGATGAGCCTACGGGAAATCTTGACTCGAAAAACAGCCACGAAATTGTGGAGCTGCTCAAGGCTTCCAACAAAAAATACGGACAGACGCTCATAATTATTACTCACGATGAATCTATTGCTTTGCAGGCGGACAGAATCATTTCAATAAACGACGGCAGAATCGAAAGCGACCGCCTTATTAATCAGTGAGGTGGACGTTATGAATATTTTTAAGCAGTTCACCGCACAGACACTTAAGGAAAACAGAACAAGAACAATTGTCACAATAATCGGTATAATTCTTTCCGTTGCAATGTTCACCGCAACAATTGAAGCCTTTGTAACGGTAGAAAGCTATCTTATAAGCTATGCCGAAATGTATAACGGCAAATATCACGTAGGCTTCAATGACGTAGAGCCGGAAGATTTTGACACCGTAACGAAAGACGAAAGGGTAAAGTCTTACACATATATTCAGAATGTGGGCTATGCCGAAATCGGCTCTGCAAATGAATACAAGCCCTATATGTATATTGCAGGTATTCCCGAGGGCTTTTCTGATATCATACCCATACACCTGACCTCGGGCAGACTTCCCGAAAACAGCAGTGAGCTTGTGGTTTCAGAGCATCTTTATTATAATGGCGATGTAAAGCTCGAGCTCGGTCAACAGATAACGCTGGACGTCGGTCAGAGACAATGGGCAGAGCTTACAGACATAAGTGAAGAAGAGTTTACCGCTATTGACGGAAACGAAATGATGAATCTGACGCAGGAGGTGCCGTTTTATGCCCCTGACGGTGACGAGCCTCAGGAGGTAATAATAAACACAAGAGAGAAAACCTATACGGTAGTCGGCGTCTGTCTTCGTCCCGATGAAAGCATTGAGGATTACGAAGCCCCGGGTTATACTGCATTTACTGTGAATGAACCCGGTAATACCGGCATTTACAGCATTTATTCGGTATTGAATCAGCCTTCAAGATACGAGCAGTATTCCTCCGATATAGTAAAGGAGCTCGGTCTTTCCCGTGCACAGATAAATTACGATTTGCTGACCTTCAGCTTTCAGAGCTTCAATTCGGCATTCCCGGTGCTCGTTATAGGTCTTATGACAATACTTATAGGGCTTATTGTTTTCGGCTCGGTTTCTCTTATTTATAATTCCTTTTCAATTTCCGTCAGTGAAAGAACAAGGCAGTTCGGTATTCTCAAGAGCATCGGCGCCACTAAAAAGCAGATAAGAAAAACCGTTCTTTACGAAGCCGCAGTGCTTTGTGTTATAGGAATCCCTGCAGGTATTATTGCAGGCTGCGCGGGAATTGCAGTAACCTTCCGATTCCTGAGTGATTCTATTTCTACCTTCCTCGCTGACCTTACCGACCTTAAGCTTCGTTTCGTTTTTTCTCCTCTTGCATTGATTGCAGCCGGGCTTATCAGCTTTATAACTGTTATAATTTCCGCATACATTCCTGCAAGAAAGGCAATAAAAATCAATCCTATAGATTCCGTAAGGCAGAGTAATGAAATAAAAATCAGAAGAAAAAGTGTCAAGGTGTCACCCCTTACGGGAAAAATCTTCGGCTTTGAGGCAACACTTTCCTCTAAGAATTTCAAGAGAAACAAAAGAAAATACCGTACTACCGTTTTTTCTCTTTTTGTGTCTGTTGTTCTTTTTATTTCTGCATCATCCCTTGCAACGTATTTTACGGATATTGTTGAAGCCGAAAGTCAGGATATGAATTACGACGTTAAGGTGCAGGTGCTTAATTTCAGCCATCTTGATATTTCGGGTGATGTTGAAATAAACGAAGAGCTGATTAAAAGGTTATATGATGGCGTAAAAGAAATTGAAGGAATCAAAGAAATTACTTTTATGCAGGAAAAATCTGAAAGCTATGACATTGACAGAGAATTTGTTTCAGCAGAATATCAGAATATGCTTGAACGAGAAAGAGCTTTTAAGGAAGAACAGTCTCATTTAGTACAGCACTTCACTTATAACATAATTGACGATGCTTCCTTCAGACAGCTTCTTAAGGAAAACGGTCTTGATGAAAAGGATTATTTTAACAAAAACAGCCCCAGAGCGCTGGTTTACGATAACAGCACATACATCTATCAGTCAGGTGATGACGAGAGAGTATATATCGTATCCTTCCTTGATGCCAAAAAATTCCCGGCAACTCTCAAAATAACGAAAATTCTTCCTTCTTTTACAGAAAACGGCAATACCTATTACTATTTCGGGCAGACTGAAATTATTGACGGTGTGACACATTATGTGTATGATATTGCCCGTGATGAGGGAGAAGAATTTGACGATTCTACAAAGCGTTATCTGACAACAGGGGAGGCTGTAAGCTATATTGAAATTTCAATAGGTGCCTTCCTTAAAGAAAAGCCCTGCTTTGTAGGTCTCGGAACCAATTTAATTTATCCCGAGTATGTCAAGGAAAGTGTTCTTACGGGAGTTCCCGCAAGCTCTGAAATTTATATTATTACACCCGAGCATAAAAAGGTAACGGATGATATTGATAATCTGATAACGGAAATATCGGGAATGAATAAT
The DNA here is from genome assembly GCA_045659105.1 of Acutalibacteraceae bacterium. Lineage (GTDB taxonomy): Bacteria > Bacillota > Clostridia > Oscillospirales > Acutalibacteraceae > RUG806. The sequence continues at coordinate 1,637 of JAZOWG010000022.1, read as the reverse complement.
AATATAAGTGTAAGTGATTATGCCGCTGAAATTGAACAAACAAGAGCGCTTGTTACAATAGCAAAGGTGTTGGCATACGGCTTTATTGTGCTTATTTCTTTAATCGCGGCAGCTAACGTGTTCAATACGATTTCCACTAATATAGCACTCAGAAGCAGAGAAATTGCAACCCTGAAATCAGTAGGTCTTACGAAAAAGGGTATGATTAAAATGATGACCTTTGAATCCCTTCTTTACGGTCTTAAGAGCCTTGTTTTCTCACTTCCCGTATCTCTCGGAATCACATACCTCATATGGCTTGTTGCTTCCGACAGCGGTTATTATATGAGCTTTTACGTGCCGTGGGATAAATTCCTTATTGCAATTCTCAGTGTGTTTATAATAGTTGCAATAAGTATGGTTTATTCTGTAAGAAAGGTAAATAAGCACAATACGGTTGAAACACTGAGAAACGAAAATATCTGATAAAAAAAGACTCCGGAGAAGCTGTTTCTCCGGAGCTGCTTTTTGTCTGTCAGTTGTTATTTAATATAGCTAAAATTTCTTTGAAGCCGTCTGATGCTTTGAACTCATCCGAAAGCGGATATTTTTCTGTCATCAGTTCTTTAATGTAACTTTTGGCAATAAATGTGCTGCCGAGAGTGTACTTGTCAAATTCCTTGCCTTCAAACATTACCGAGTGCATTACGGTAATTCTGTCCATACTGTCAAATTTTACTGCCAGCTCACACATTTTTCTGAAATTTTTCAGTGCATTTTTATTATCTCCGAGCCTCCAATATCTGACACCGAGGTGTCCGTAATTATACATAACGGTGCGCCACATTTTTCCGTAATTGCCGTCATCATATACGAAATTCAGAAAATCAAGCTCTGTTTTGAAAGCTGAAAGTACCCATTCATCAGAGAAGCTTCTGTCATAGAAAAAGCCATTGTAATAAAAATAATGAGAATAAACGGTATTGAGCAATAAGAATTGTTCTTCGAGAGTGTTCATTATTATCTCATCGCCATTTGGAAAGTTTTCAGGATAATAAAAACAGAACATTTCACGGCTGTCACGCATATCAGGCATTTCTGCAATAATCTTTTCGCAGTCATTAAATGTAATTCCGCTGTTTTCTTTTTCTGCTAAAGCACGGTAATACTCAATAATTGCACGCTTTGCCTTAATTCTTATTTTGTCATCGGTACAATTGTTCTGTATGTTATTATATATGCTGTGTACCTCTGCGAAAATCTCCGGCTTGTTTTCCGTAAATCTTACAAGGCAAGCCAATTGTCTTATTAGCACTCTGAAGTCGTTAGGATATTTTTTCTTCAATTCGTCTACTATTTCCTGCATAAGCTTACTGTCGGTAAGATTGTTATATTCTTCTATCTTTGAAAGGATTTCTTTTTCTGCTTTAGCCCTGTCCGCTCCCATTAATTCATCAATGCTTATCTTGAAAAATCCTGCAATTTCAGGAAGCATTGTAATATCGGGATAGCTTTCTCCTCTCTCCCAGTTGCTGACACTCTGAAATGTAACACCTAAGAATTCTGCAAGATTTTCCTGAGTAAGACCTTTTTCTCTTCTTAGCTTCTTTATGTTTTCTCCCAAGTAAATTGTCATAATCATCACCTCAAAAATTTAC
>JAZOWG010000021.1:0-14497 GCA_045659105.1 Acutalibacteraceae bacterium | reverse complement strand
CACAGGCGTTCTCGCTATCGCTGCTGGCGTAGTTGCTCTTGCAGGTGCTGCATTCGTAGTATCCAAGAAGAGAAAATAATTATTAATTAATTAAAGCATTATTTGCAGTTTTAATTAGGGTTTATAGGAGTTAACGGTTTTATCCGTTAGCTCCTTTTTCCCGTTTAAATGCAAAAAAGAGATAACACAAATGATGTGTTATCTCTTTCTTTGTATGGAAAATATCAGCAATCAGTGCTATATTTTCTTCATTTGTCAGCCAATACTGCAAAGCTTTCCGCAGGAACAATCACACCGCCGCCCAGTCTTACACCGCCGAACACGGGCATCATATCCTGCATATCGTGATTGAGTCTGTAGGTAATTGGCTCGGGATTTTTGTTTGCAACCACAAAAATACGCTTTGTGCCTTCCTTATACCTCAGGTATGCGACACAGCCGAGGGTTGCCGAAATGGGATAAAAGCCGCCGTCCTTGAGAACGTCATAGCTTCTTCTGAGCTTTGACAGCGCCTTTGTAAATTCAAGAATTTCCGTGTTTTCATTGCCCCAGGGGAAGCAAGCTCTGTTAAAGGGGTCTTTGCAGCCCGTAAGACCTGCTTCGTCACCGTAGTATATACTCGGTACTCCGGGAAGAGTAAAATTCATTACAAGGGCGGTTTTGAGGAGCTTTAAGCCCTTTTTAAGATGCTCGGGCGGGATTTCTATTTCAGCCTGACCTTCGCGGGACACTCCGTCGCAGCATACCCCCGAAAGGAGAGAGAGAATTCTTTCCGTATCGTGTGTGCCCAGGTGATTCATAAGACAGTGAAGTGCCTCGGGAGGATAGTTTTCCGTAATGCTGAATACCGTGTGCATAAATTTTTCAGCATTTGCCGTCAGAAGGAAGCTTACAATTGCATCACGGAAGGGATAATTCATAACGGAGTCAAGCTGTGCACCTCTGAGAAAACGTCTTCTGCCGCCGTGGCTTATTTTATTTGTGGCATCCTCCCATACCTCTCCTAAAAGGTAATTATCATTGCCGTTTTTCTTTACGGCAAGGCGTACCTTATCAAGGAATTCATCGGGTAATTCGTCCGCAACGTCAAGTCTTACGCCCTTTGCACCGAGCCTTAACCACTTATCGATTACGCCGTTTTCCCCCGTGATGAAATCTGTGAATGCAGGGTCGTTTTCATTTGTTTCGGGAAGAGTATCAATACCCCACCAGCTGTCATATTTATCCTTTGTTTTGCCGAAATTATACCAGCTGTAATATGGGGAATTATCATTATGATATGCCCCCGTTTTGCCGTATCTTCCGTATTTGTCGAAGTAAATGCTGTCTGCACCCGTGTGGCTGTAAACACCGTCAATTATGATATTTATGCCTATTTCACAGGCTCTTTTGCAAAGAGAGGAGAAATCCTTTTCCGTGCCGAGAAGCACATCGGGCTTCATATAGTCAGCCGTATCATAACGGTGGTTTGAGTGTGCTGAGGATATAGGGTTAAGATAAATGCAGTTGACCCCGAGGGACGCAATGTAGGGGAGCTTTTCTTCAATTCCCTTGAAATCTCCGCAGAAATAGTCGTTGTTTCTGATGATGCCCTTGTCGTCCGGATGATATTCGGGAAGTCCGCCCCAATCTGTACGTATAACTCTGTCCTCGGGAATATTTTTTTTCTTTTTACCGGAAAAACAGAAGCGGTCGGGGAAAATCTGATAGATTACTCCGCCCTTTATCCAGTCGGGTGTCTTAAAATCGGGTGAATAAACGGTAATCTGCCATTTGTCTTTGCTTCCGATTTCTCCGAGATGCGACATTGCCGTGCAACCGATGTCGGTTTTTTCCCAGGAATTTTCGTACTGAAAACGGTAGAAAAGAAGGGCGGGGGAGTCAAGATAAATTTTTGTCTGCCACCATTCCTCAATACCGTCTGTATTGTCCCAGGTCATATCAATTATTCTGTCGGGCTTTTGGTCCTCAGAGATTATCAGTCTGCAGGCAGTAACACCGAAATCACGGGGCAACACAACCCTCAGCCACAGGTCGTTACCTGCAGCTACTGCTCCGCTTATTGATTTATGCCAGGATTTGGAAGGATCAAAGGGTGTTTTCACAGACACTTACCTCTTGTCGTAATAGTTATTATAGTAATATTATAGAAAAAATTATTGTAAAAAACAATCGTTTGAAAAGAAATTTTCAGATTTTACGTTAATGTGCCGTTTTTGCAGAAAACGGTGCAGGAGCGTGAAATGTGGAAATTTATCTGAAATATATGCAATCTGCTCTGCCGGACCGGGATAAGCTAACTTTATAAGGTCTGATAAAAAGTCCGCCAAAGTCTCGAAAAAGTTCGAAGAAATTGGCGGATTTGTGATTTTCGGCGGTGGCAAGGCGTACACAGGTACTCCGAACCGCCGAAAATCAAGCACTTTAATATTATTTGTGCGAAAGAAATTCAGGATTTCTGTTTTGCTTTTCAGCGGCAGTAACCCCTTGTTGATTTCCGTGCGTCAAAGACGGTTATTTGTTCGAGCTTTTTCCTATCGCAGGAACTGTGTGCCAGATGTCTCTTGCATAATCGTTGATTGAACGGTCAGCGGCGAAAATACCGGCACCTGCAACGTTATAAAGTGACATTCTGTTAAGGACTTCCTTGTTGTTGAAAATCTCTTCAGTCTTAGCCTGAGCAAGAGCATAATCAGCAAAGTCTGCAAGCACCATATAGGGGTCGTGATGCTTTATAGTTTCACCGATTTCGGGGAAGGATTTGCCTGAAATATGATTCGAATTAATGAAATCAAGGGTCTTACGAATTCTGGGATTGTTGTGATAGAAGCCTTCGGGATTGTAGCCTGCCTTCTTAAGCTCGTTAACCTCGGGAGTCTTCATACCGAAGAGGATGATGTTATCGTCGCCTACAGCCTCGTGAATCTCAACGTTTGCACCGTCAAGAGTGCCGAGAGTAACGGCACCGTTAATCATAAACTTCATATTGCCAGTACCCGATGCCTCTGTGCCTGCAAGTGAAATCTGCTCACTGATGTCTGCAGAGGGAATAAGAAGCTCAGCCTTTGTAACGTTGTAATCTTCAACGAAAACAACCTTGAGGTATTTGCTTGCAACGGGATCGGAATTGATCATATCGGCAAGTGCAGTAATGAAGCTGATAATCTTCTTTGCCATATAATATCCGGGAGCAGCCTTTGCACCGAAAATATAGGTGTGGGGAGTGTAATTGCCGTTGGGATTTTCCTTAATTTCGAGATACTTGCTTAAGATATGGAGTGCGTTCATTTCCTGGCGCTTGTACTCGTGAAGGCGCTTTACCTGAATATCGAAAACGGAATCCGTATCAAGCTTTACGCCCGTTGTTTTGTAGATATAATCAGCAAAACGCTTCTTGTTGTTGTTCTTTATCTTTCCGAGCTTTTCGAGTACAGCCTTGTCATCTGCAAATGCCTTGAACTTTTCAAGCTCCGCACCGTTTACGATAAAGCCGTCGCCGATTGTGTCGCAGAGCAGGGAGGTAAGCTCGGGGTTTGCCTGACAAAGCCAGCGTCTGTGAGCAATGCCGTTTGTAACGTTTGTAAATTTCTCGGGAGTAAGTCTGTAGTAATCGTTGAATACGGTGTCCTTGAGAATCTGTGAATGAAGCGCGGAAACACCGTTTACGCTGTGGCAGGCTGCAACACAGAGGTTAGCCATCTTTACTGCACCGCCCGAAATAACAGCGGTTCTTTCAACGTAAGCTGCATCGTGTGTGCATTCCCATACGTATGAACGGAAGCGGTTGTCGATTTCCTTGATAATCTGATAAATACGGGGAAGAAGGCGGATAACGAGCTCCTCGCTCCAGCATTCGAGTGCTTCTGCCATAACTGTATGATTAGTATATGCAACGGTTGAGGTAACAATTCTCCAGGCATCGTCCCAGCCGTAGCCGCATTCGTCAAGAAGAATTCTCATAATTTCGGGAATAACGAGAGTGGGATGTGTGTCATTGATGTGAATTGCCATTTTTTCGGGCATATTGTCTATGCTGCCGTACTCTCTTAAATGTCTTCTCATAATATCCTGAATGGATGCGGAAACAAGGAAATACTGCTGCTTGAGACGAAGGCTCTTTCCCTCGGGGTGGTTGTCGGAGGGGTAGAGAACCTTGCTTATGGTGCTTGCCATGGCGTTTCTTTCGATAGCCTTGAGGTGCTGACCCTCGTTGAAAAGGTGCATATCAAAGCCTGTGCCCTCACTTGACCACAGTCTCAGAACGCTCACGCCTCTGCCGTCCTTTCCTGCGACGAACATATCGTAGGGAACAGCCTTGATTGTGTAGGGATCAACGATTTCAACCTGATGTCTGCCCTCGCTCCAGCTGTCAACAACCTTGCCTTCAAAATTGATGTAAACGGAGCTTTCCTCTCTTTTCTGAAGCCATACATCGCCGCCGGGAAGCCATTCGTCGGGCATTTCCGTCTGCCAGCCCTCAATAAGCTTCTGTCTGAAAATACCGAACTCGTAAAGAATTGAATAACCTCTTGCAGGGTAGCCCGAGGTTGCAAGACCGTCAAGATAGCAGGCGGCAAGTCTTCCGAGACCGCCGTTGCCCAGCCCCGCATCAGGCTCGCAGTCATAAAGAGTTTCAAGATTTACGTCGTAATTTTTAAGAACTTTTTCAAAGGTCTTTGTTAAATTAAGATTGAAAAGGTTGTTCTTGAGAGAACGACCCATAAGGAATTCCATTGAAAGGTAGTAAATTCTCTTAGCGCCTGCCTTGTCGCTTCTCTTGTTGAAGTCTGCTCTGTCCTTTGCCATTATGTCAACAAGAATGAGCGCTACAGCTCTGTAGAACTGTTCATAGGTTGCTTCCTTGGGGGAAACACCGAAAAAATGAAGCAGCTTATTCTCTAAAAGAGTCTTTGCTTGTGCTTCTGTGAGTGCGTTTTTCATACAAAACCTCCAAAATATTTCAAAAAAAGGGTCAAAATAAAAATCTTTTTGTTTATTTTACACTATTTTTTACAGGAATTCAATACCTAACAATAAAACAATGATTTATTTTAATAATAATTTGACTTATTCTTTTTAATATAGTATTATATAATATGCGAAAAAATATAACGGAGGTACGGATGAAAGATTTTTTAAGAAGAACCTGGGCTCAGATTAATCTTGATGCCATTGAAAATAATATATTTCAGATAAAAAGTCTCCTGAAGCCCGGCTGTCTTCTCTGTGCCACCGTAAAGGCCGACTGCTACGGACACGGCTATGCCTTCACGGCATCCGCTATGAGTGATGCGGGAGCCGACTGGTTTTCCGTTTCGAATCTCTCTGAGGCTCTGCAGTTAAGAAGAGCCGGTATTACAAAGCCTGTCCTGATTCTCGGCTATACGCCTCCCGAAAACGTTAAGGAGCTTGTGTATAACGATATTTCGCAGGCAGTTTTTTCACTCGATTATGCAAAATCTCTGTCTTACTATGCCGAGCGTGACAGCGTGACCGTTAATACCCACATAAAGGTTGACACGGGTATGTCGAGAATAGGCTTCCGTTATCAGGACAGCGTTGAGGATGCGGCTGTTATTGACGAAATTGCAGATGTGTGCTCTCTTCCCGGAATCAATCCCGAGGGAATATTTACCCATTTTTCCTCTGCCGACGGCGAAAACGGAGAGCTTTTTACAAGACTGCAGTATGAATTATTCTGCACCTGTGTTGATTCGCTTAATCAGTTAGGTATTACGTTCAGCATAAGGCATTGCAGTAACTCGGCTGCAATTCTTAACTACCCGGAAATGCATTTTGACATGGTAAGAGCAGGTCTTATTCTTTACGGCCATTATCCCTCGCAGTATGTAAGACGTCCCATAAAGCTTCTGCCCGTTATGGAGCTTAAAACCGTAATTTCTATGGTAAAGGAGGTGCCTGCAGGCACACCCTTCAGCTACGGCGGAACAAATGTCAGCGAAACGGACAGAGTCGTTGCAACCGTGCCCATAGGCTATGCCGACGGCTATCCGAGGCTTTCCTCAAACAAAATGTATATGCTTGTAAACGGCAAGAAAGCACCCGTCCTCGGAAACGTATGTATGGATCAGACCATTATTGACGTAACGGGAATTGAGGGCGCAAAGGAAGGAAAGACCATAACCGTATTCGGCTCGGATAACGGTGCATACCTTGACGTGGGTGAAATCGCAAGAAGCGCAGGAACCATAAACTATGAAATTCTCTGTTCCTTAAGCCGCAGAGTTCCCAGGGTTTACATAAAGGATAATGAATTTTTTGATACTACAGACTATATGCTTTAAGGAGAATTATTATGGTAAAAAGATATAAAACAATTCTCAGCGTCTTACTTTGTGTGCTTACGGTGTTTGCCGTAATTACCGTAACGGGCGTGGTTGACATCAATAAGATAATAAACGAAAGGGAAAATTCAACAACGTCTGCTCCCGTAAAAACGGTTGCGGATGTGTTCACAACCTATACGGAGGCAGGCTTCCCCCTTCTCAGCACAGATATTCCCGGTGTTTTTTATGCAATGAGCAAAACGGGTGACGTAAATTTCTTCAGAGCTCAGAACGGTAATATTGAGAAAATCTCCGACGTGGGTGTATTTGACGTTACGGTTACCTGCAGCGGTCAGAAGCTTCCCGTTACAATTCATTATGTTGAGGTTGACGGTAAGACTGCAGGCTACGGTCTTTTTACAAATGCAGACCATCCAGACGTTTTTCTTTATGAGTATGCATTTTTTAAGCTGACGGATCAGTTTGACGGCTATGATTCAAGAAGTGAGCTTCTTTTGCTTGCCGATATTGAAAAAGCACGCTTCTATGATGAAAACAAGGTTTACAGCGAAAGCTTCTATCTTTACGACAATAAGGAAACAAAGAATTTCCTTAACGAGGACCAGAGAATCGTTGACCTTAACGCAAGACTCAGAGCTGACTATAAGATGTTCACCGACGGAATTCTGCATCAGACCGATGATAAGATTCTTTTCTTCTCATCACGTTTTTATAACGATTACGGTCATTCCGAGCAGGTTGATATCTTTATAAGCGGCGGCTACGGCGAAAACGTTGACAATAACAGATATATCCTTGACGTTGCCTCTCTTGATTTCTGGGAAACGGATGACGGCATCCGCTACTTAAAGCTCAAAAGCACGGAGGAAACCGATGCTGCGGCTGTAACGGCATTTTCACTTATGAATCATAAGGACAAAAAGTCCGAGGAAATCATTTCCTTTGACGGCTCTCTCAAGGAGGATTACATTCTTTCGGGCACAAAGCTTTTCAATATCAAAACAGGTGAAATTTATGACGTTTTAACGGGAGAAAACGTTAAATTCGATTACGGTAAGTTCAGCACCTCCTTTACTCCCGACCTTTTCAAGGCAGGCGAGGACGGAAAATACTGTCTCATAAGAGGCAAGAGCAATCTCGGAAAGCCCTCTCTTGCAATTATTGACACCGAAACGGGTGAAAGCTACACCTATACTGATAACGTTTTCGGTCATATTGCATCAATGCAGGCACTCGCTGACGGCACAATTGTTTTAAGCCTTGCAGCAAGTGAAACGGCAGAAAGCTACTATCAGCTTACCGCAAAAATCGGTGAAGCAGATTCTTCCGTTGAGATAGTGGGATAAAAAATAATACGATTATCAATAAAAAAAGAGGTAATACGGATAAAAACGTATTACCTCTCATTTTTTTAGTCCTTAATGAAATGCTCCATTAAATCCGTGCCCTTGGCAAAGTAATTTCCGGTTGCCTTTGCGGTGTTCTCGGTAACCGTTGTAACACCGCCCATTTCCTTGTTTTTATGATAAATCATATAAGGCACAGCGTCTCTTGCGTGGGTGTTGGTCTTTATGGGTGTGGGATGGTCAGGGAGAATCATCACCTTGTAATCATCGTACTTTTCGAGGGCTTCGAGAACAATGGTGAGCACCTGCTCGTCAATGATTTCTATGGAGCGTACCTTGTTTTCGGGCTCGTTTCTGTGACCGCATTCATCGGGAGCTTCAATATGTATGTAAACGAAGTCCTGACCCTTTGCCCATTCCTCTGCGGCACACTGAGCCTTGCCCTTGAAGTTCGTATCAATGTAGCCCGTAGCACCCTCAACCTCGGGAGTGTTCATACCTGCGCAGATACCGATGCCCTTAAGAAGGTCAACAGCTGAAATGATACTGCCCTTGATACCGTATTTTTCATAGAAGTTGTCGAGCTGAGGCTTTGTGCCCTCACCCCAGAGCCATATCGAGTTTGCAGGACGAAGTCCCTTGTTTATTCTTTCAATGTTAAGGGGATGCTTTGAAAGTAAGTCGTAGCTTTCCTTCATCATCCTTATAAGGTCCTTTGCATTTTCGCTGTCGGAAAGATAAGAGCCTATAACTCTGCCCGAAATATCGTGCGGGGGAGTCATATTGCCGAGGTCGGTTGTACCGTTGTGCCAGGTAAGACAGTGACGGTAAGCAACACCGGGATAGAATGTGAAAACGTCATTTCCGAAATGCTCTTCTACAGCCTTTATAAGCACAGCTGCATCCTCTGTGGAAATGTCACCTGCGGAATAGTCAACCATAGTCTTGTCTTCGTAGCTTTCTTCATCGGAAAGTGTAACGAGATTACAGCGGAGAGTAACGTCTGTACTGAGAAGCTTTACACCGATGCTTACTGCCTCAAGAGGGCTTCTGCCCGTATAGCTCTTTGTGGGGTCGTAGCCGAGAACACTTAAATTTGCAACATCGGAGCCGGGCTTCAAGGAATCGTCAACGGTTTTTACAAGACCTACCTCACCCTTCGCACCCATTTTGTCAAATAAAGGCTTGTTTGCTACCTCCATAGGGGTTTTTCCGTTTAGTGCATCAACGGGATAATCCGCCATGCCGTCATATAAAACAACACAATATTTCATAAATAATTACCTCATTTCTTTACCAGCCGCAAAGGTCGGCTTTCTGTAAACCGCCGATAATCTTCTCTTTAAGTGACGGGTATTTTTTCTCAAGCTCGGCTAAAAGCTCCTTCATTTCGTTGCGGTTGCTTGTTTTGTCCATAGGACAGGGGCTTTCCACCGTGGGAAGAGACGTTTTTCTTGCGGCAGACTGCACTTCCTTTTCCGTTGCAAGAATCATAGGCCTTATCATTGTAAGATCCTTACGGGACAGGTATGTAACAGGGCGGAAGCTTTCAATTCTGCCTCCCGACAGCAGATTCATCATAAAGGTCTCTGCCGCATCATCCATATGATGTCCGAGGGCTAATTTTGTGCATCCCGTTTCCTTTGTCATATCGTGAAGAATTCCTCTTCTCATTCTTGCACACAGAGAACAGGGATTCTTTTCTTTCCTCGTTTCAAAAATAATATGATAAAGCTCGGTTTCCCTTATTATATGCTCCACTCCGAGGTTTTCGCAGAGTGCAGTAATCTCCGAAAAATCCGTCTTTTCACCGAAAAATGTCATATCGGCGGTAATTGCCTTTACCTCGTATTTAACGGGATAGAATCTGCGCATTTCGGAGAGCGCATAAAGAAGAGCCAATGAATCCTTACCGCCCGAAACACCGACGGCTATAACGTCGCCCTCTTCTATCATATTATATTTTTCCATAGCCGCACGCATACGGCTCATTAAGTTCTGCATATTAACCGAATCTCATTTTCTTCAGGTCACGGTAATTGATAAGCTCGATATTCTGTGACTTTATGAATTCAAGGGTCTTGGGATCAGAGAAGAGCTTGTATTCCCAGTTTCTTCTCTGCCAGGAGCCGCAGATACCCTTGATTTCCTCTGTTTCAATAACGGGGTGAATGTAGGTTTCAATGATGCCCTCGGGGAAGGAGCGGTATTTCTCAAAGATATATTCTCTGAAATTCTCATAGCTTTCACTCTGGGGACCGTTCCAGTCACCGGGCATAAGGTAGTCGAGAATTGCAACGCCTGCGGCATTAGCGCCCTGAACCATAGGCTCAATAAGTGCTTCAACTGCCTCCTTGGGAACGTTTATGTCAAGCATTTTGTTGCCGAACTGCTCGTCTGTGAATTTTGAGGGGAAGCGGAAGGGCATCTGACCGTGCTTTGCACATTCCTCAATTGTAACCTGCAGAAGCTCGAATCTGCCTGTTGCAACTCCGTAAAGTGAGCCCATATGATTGTCAAAGTGTGAGGGAGTAAAGCCGTACTGAGCGAGTCTGTCGTACTGAGCATTTATCTCTTTTCTTACGTCCTCAAGGTCTGCATGCTCTTCAAACTGGTCGGATTCGTGCCACATAAAGCCCTCCTCATCCTTGAGTGAGGGTACGTTTTCAGCAACGGGTGTCCAACGGTAATTGCCCCATTCCGCTGTTGTTGTAAGGTGAAGACCTACTGCGTATTCGGGGTGAGAAGCTGCCCACACTGCGGCTTCCTTTGCCCAGGGGCAGGGTGCCATAATTGTAGCGGAGGTAATACCGCCCTTTTCAAAGAGGTCGTAAACTGCAAGGTTTGCACTTCGGCACATTCCGAAGTCGTCAGCATTGATAATAAGATACCTTTTCATTATTCATCTTCCTTTTCTGTTGTTATATAATCTAATACCTTATGCATTATCTGTACGTCAACTATCGCATCAAGGAACACGCCCTCGGGGCGGTATTCCTCTTTAAGTATTCTTGACGTTTTTCTTATTTCGTTTGTAAGTGAGCCAACGCTAAATGGAATAAGAAGAAGCACCCGCTTTTTTGTTGCAGGCATATTTTCCGCAATGCACTCAAGAAGCGAATTAATGCCCACTCCGTTCAGGGCGGATATCTTTACCGTATTTTTTGTTACGGGCAAAAGATATGAGTCTGCAATATCGCACTTATTATAAACAGTGATTACGGGCTTGCCTTCACCGCCGAGCTCCCTTAATATTTCCTTTGTAACCTCAAGCTGAGCCTCACATTCGGGGTCGGAGGCATCGCATAAAATTATGAGTATATCCGCATTTGTTGCTTCTTCAAGCGTAGACTTGAATGCCTCAACAAGAAAGTGGGGGAGTCGGGAAATAAAGCCTACGGTGTCTATGAGCATTACCTCACTTCCGTCGGGAAGACGGATTGAGCGTGCCGTGGGGTCGAGCGTTGCGAAAAGCTTGTTTTCGGCAAGGACATTTGCCTGAGTAAGAGTATTGAGAAGAGTGGACTTTCCTGCATTGGTATAGCCTACGATTGCCGCCGTGACAATACCGTCCTTCTTTCTTCTTTCTCTGTAACGCTGTCTTCTTTTGGTAAGCTCAGTAAGGCTTTCTTCAAGGGTGTGAATACGCCTTCTTATATGGCGCTTGTCACTTTCGAGCTTTGTTTCACCGGGGCCTCTTGTTCCGATACCGCCGCCGAGCCTTGACAAAGCCGTACCCTGACCCTGCAAGCGGGGGAGTGAATATCTGAGCTGTGCGAGCTCTACCTGTAATTTACCCTCACCGCTCCGTGCGTTTTTTGCAAAAATATCAAGGATCAGCACCGTTCGGTCAATTACTCTTGTCTTTAGGACTTTTTCAAGAACTCTCCCTTGTGTGGGGGTTAATTCGCCGTCGCAGATTACGAGGTCAATTTCCGCATTTTCGCAGATTTCCTCTGCTTCCCGGAGCTTTCCCGAACCGATAAAGGAAACGGCATCGGGGGCAGGTCTTTTCTGAATAATCACGGCTTCGGTTTCACCGCCTGCTGTTCTTACCAGCTCCTTTAATTCACCTACCGACACTTCTGCATCAAACTCTCCCGTGTCAACGGATATGAGAAGCACCCTTTCGTGCTCTGTTGTATTTTCGTAAAGTTCTATAAGGCTTCACCTCTCAGATAATCTTATCACAATTTTTACCCATTGTAAAGAAAAAGGAAGGTTTCGGGTAATTAAATAAAATAATTTTTAATATTATATAAAATAAGTGTTGACAAATAGTTCGGAAAATGCTAAAATTCAACACGGTTAGCAGGTGCTAACTATTTTTTTAAGACTTATCGGTTAGTTATTGCTAACCGAATTTCAGGAGAGAATTATGACACTTCTTAATGCCCGTGAAGGGGAAGAATACATAATAAAAAGTATTGCGGTTGACGATGAGGAGACTGAGGATTTCCTTTTTTCGCTCGGATGCTACGAGGGTGAGCCTGTTACTGTCATTTCCCATATAAAGGGCGGTCTTGTGGTGGCAATAAAGGACGGCAGATATACCTTTGACAAGGTGCTGTCATCAGAAATTGAGATAGGATAAAAACTGAAATTATAAGATTTCTTTTTTTTGAGGCATAGGTTAGCAAATGCTAACTGATATATTTTGGAGGAAAAAATGAGAATAGCTCTTACGGGAAATCCAAACAGCGGAAAAACAACAATGTTCAATGCCCTTACGGGTAAAAATGAAAAGGTAGGCAACTGGGCAGGCGTTACCGTAGATAAAAAAGAAGCCTCCGTGAAAAAGATATACACGGAGGGTGCGGATATTACTGCCGTTGACCTGCCGGGTGCATATTCAATGTCACCGTTCACTTCAGAGGAGAGCATTACAAGTGAGTATGTAAAAAACTCGAAGCCCGACGTAATTATAAATATTGTGGATGCCACGAATTTAAGCAGAAGTCTTTTCTTCACAACTCAGCTTCTGGAGCTTGGTATCCCCGTGGTAATTGCGCTTAATAAAACCGATATTAACCGCAAAAAGGAAACGGAGATAAACGCAAGGCTTCTGAGCGAAAAGCTTTTCTGTCCCGTTATCTGCACGTCATCAAATACGGGCGAGGGACTGTCGGAGCTTATTTCCGCCGTGCTTTCCGTTATCGGTATAATACAGAAAGCTCCCTATTCAGAGGGTGTTATAAATAAGGCGGACAGACGTGAAGTCAGGGAAGCGGACAAAAAACGCTTTACCTTTGTCAATCATCTTGTAAAGACAGCGGAAAAGAGAAAGATTCTCACAAAGAACCGCAATTCGCAGGACAGAATCGATAAAATTCTTACAGACAGCAAATTCGGAATTCCCGTTTTTGCAGTAGTTATGTTTCTTGTTTTCTGGATTTCTCAGGCAGGCCCCGGTGTGTGGATTGCCGATTTTATGACGGCAACTCTTGAAAAATTCCAGGGAATGATTGCTGAGCTTTTCTCAGAGGCAAATCCCTTCCTTTCAGCACTTCTTGTTGACGGCGTTATCGGCGGTGCTATAGCCGTTATCGGCTTTCTGCCACTTGTTATGGTTATGTATTTCCTTCTTGCTCTTCTTGAGGACTGCGGCTATATGGCAAGAGTTTCTGTTGTGCTTGATCCCATATTTAAAAAGGTCGGTCTTTCGGGCAAATCCGTTATTCCCTTTATTGTGGGTACGGGCTGTGCAATTCCCGGTGTAATGGCAAGCAGGACAATAAAAAATGAAAGGGAAAGAAGAGCCACCGCTATGCTTGCCCCCTTTATGCCCTGCGGTGCAAAGCTTCCCGTAATTGCGCTTTTTGCGGGTGCATTTTTCTCGGATGCATCATGGGTAGGTCCCCTTATGTATTTTATGGGTATTGCCATAATTTTCTTCGGTGCACTCATAATAAATAAAATCACGGGTAACAGTGCAAGAAAATCATATTTCATAATTGAGCTTCCCGAATATAAGGTACCGTCTCTTATGCGAGCCGTAAAATCAATGCTTTCCCGAGGCTGGGCATACATTGTAAAAGCGGCAACTATCATTCTTGTATGCAATACCGCAGTACAGATTATGCAGTCCTTTACCTGGAGGCTGACAGTAGCCGAAACAGCAAGAGAGTCAATTCTTGCTTCAATTGCAGGCCCCTTTGCTTATCTTCTTGTGCCTGTTGTCGGTGTTCTTTCCTGGCAGCTTGCCGCAGCCGCAGTTACAGGCTTTATTGCAAAGGAAAATGTTGTAGGTACACTTGCTGTCTGCTTTGTTGGTCTTGAAAATCTCATTGATACTGAAGAGCTTGCACTTATGGAAGGCGCCGGAGCTGAGGTTGCAGGCGTTATGGCTATCTCAAAGGCAGCGGCTCTCGCTTATCTTATTTTCAATCTCTTCACTCCTCCCTGCTTTGCGGCAATCGGTGCTATGAATTCCGAAATAAAAAGTGCAAAATGGTTCTGGGGCGGAATAGCGCTTCAGCTTATGACGGGATTCTCCCTGGGCTTTATCGTATATCAGGGCGGA
This sequence comes from Acutalibacteraceae bacterium, assembly GCA_045659105.1. Taxonomy (GTDB): domain Bacteria; phylum Bacillota; class Clostridia; order Oscillospirales; family Acutalibacteraceae; genus RUG806. The sequence goes on along the minus strand of JAZOWG010000021.1, from coordinate 320 downwards.
ACATTTATTACGGAAAAGTCTTTCGGTGAAGGCTTTATACCGGGACTTGTTGCGGTGATTTTATTCGCTTTGATTCTTTCATTCCTTGCCGTAAGAGGCGAAAGAAAGGCAAAGCAGGAAATGAAAAATAAAAGACAGGGGATAAAGGTATGACAGATAATATCATTATTATTCTTATTGTGCTTCTTATAGTGGGACTCGCATCCCTTTATATTTATAAATCAAAGAAAAACGGCAGAAAATGTATCGGCTGCCCTGACAGCAAAAACTGTAACGGCAACTGCAGCACCTGCGTTTCTAAAAAGATTTCGGAAGAATAA
>JAZOWG010000020.1:0-23799 GCA_045659105.1 Acutalibacteraceae bacterium | reverse complement strand
ATGTTAGTATTTTACAATAAATGTATGCCGTAATCAATTGACAATTTGTTAAATTTAAGGCTTTTTATTGTATTTTTTTGTGCGGTGTGATAAAATGTCCGAAAGGAGGCTGATAAAATGTTTGATGCAGTAAAGGTAAAGGACGCCTGCGTCTTATGGATAAGAGATTTTTTTGAAAAAAACGGAAAGGGCTGTAATGCGGTGCTCGGTATTTCGGGCGGAAAGGACAGCTCCGTTGCCGCCGCTTTATGTGTGGAGGCTTTAGGCAAGGACAGGGTTATAGGTGTGCTTATGCCCTCGGGAAAACAGCACGATATTGATATGGCATATCTTCTTGTAAACCATCTCGGCATAAAGCACTATGAAATTAATATCAAGGGTGCAGTTGATGCAATAAAGGAAAGCATCGGAAAGGAGCTGGAGCTTTCCGTGCAGAGCAACACGAACCTGCCCCCGAGAATCAGAATGTCAACACTTTATGCCGTGAGCCAGAGCGTAAACGGCAGAGTTGTGAATACCTGCAATCTCTCAGAGGATTGGGTAGGCTATTCCACCCGTTACGGCGATGCGGCAGGTGATTTTTCTCCCATGAGCCTTTTAACCGTTCAGGAGGTAAAGGAAATCGGAAGAGTACTGGGACTTCCCGATGTGCTTGTGGATAAGGTGCCCATAGACGGACTTCAGGGAAAGACAGATGAGGATAACCTCGGCTTTACCTATGCCGTGCTTGACCGATATATAAGAACAGGGGAGATTGACGACCCTGCTACAAAGGAAAGAATTGATTACCTTCACAGAATAAATCAGTTCAAGCTTCAGCTTATGCCCGTTTTTGACCCACAAATAAACTGAGAAAAATTTGGTTATTTTACACATTTAATGTAATAGCATAATCTGTTATAATAACAATATCACTTATGTGGAGGTATTATTATGAAAAAGTGTAAAAAGGCAATGTCCGTAATTCTTTCAGCTGTTATTGTTCTGCTTACGATGGTTCCCATGGTAGCCCTTGCAGATGAAAAGAATTATATTATCACTAACCCTTACGAGGAAATTGACTGGGACAGCTGGAGCGACTATAAAACTCAGCTTCACTGCCACACAAATGCATCCGACGGATTTCTTCCCATTGATGAATTCGTGCGTATTCACTACGCCGCAGACTTTGATATCGTAGCCCTTACTGACCACGGTACAATAAATCAGGGCTGGAATAATGAGCCCGAGCTTGTTCCTCTTATGCGTCTTATCAAGAAGGACAGAACTAATATGGCTGACGTTATTCCCATTCCTCAGGATGAATATGAAGCATATCTTGACGGAACAAACGATAACATAACCTATACCACCAAGGACGGCTATACACTTACAAGAACACACGAAAACGGTATGCTTGATATCCCCAAGGGCATTGAGCTTAATATGGCAACTCCCATTGCAGACTGCCATCTTACAGGCTATTTCTCAGACTACGGTCAGGGACTTGCTGGTGTTTTCGGTGACTATGAGACTCCCTCAAAGGGTGTTATGGAGGCAGGCGGTATTTCATATCTTTCGCACGTAGGCGAATATGTCTATACCGATAAGGATTCTCAGAATTATGTAGGTCAGCCCGTTGACGACTATTATGCAACCAAGTTTGCAAGACTGTTTCTTGATTATCAGGGCTCTTCCCTCGGTATGGGTATAAACTCCGCAACAGATGCACATACACGCTGTGACAGAATTCTTTATGACCAGGTGCTTCAGAAGACAATTCCCAACGGCGTAGTACCCTGGGGTAATTCATTTGCAGATTCACATAATGAAAATGCTGTAAATGACGCTTATACAATGTGCTGGATGCCCGAGCTTACGGTTGAAGCATTCAGAGAGTGTCAGGAAAAGGGTCAGTTCTTCTCTGTTTCTCACTATTCAAACGGTGTTGAGCTTAACGGTATGGAAGAAATGCCCGGCTTTGTTGAGCAGGACGTTTATGATACAAAGTCTTATTGGCTTGACAATACTCCCGCAGTTACGAGAATCACCGTAGATCAGGATGAGGATACAATCACCGTAGAGGGTGAAAATGCAAATATTATCACCTGGGTATCTGATGGTAACGTTATAAAGAGAGAAGAACTTAAAGGTGGTAAGGCAACACTTGACCTTCATAATGACGAGCTGCTTGATAATCCTTACCTTTACGTAAGATTCTATCTTTCCGGTGACAACGGAATCTGCTATTCACAGCCTATGGTGCTGAATGTTGAGGGAGAGGAATTCGCACCTGTGACAGTCCCCGAAACACACGATATTTCCACTTTCTTAAGAAGTCTTGTGACTGTTGTTGATGCATTTTTCTTTAAGTTCAATCCCATTATCTGGATGTTCAAGTATTTTGCTCTCGGCTACAATCCCATTGAAAGGCTTTAATTTGCAGTAAAATATATTGAGGAGCTGTGAAAACGGCTCCTTTTTTCAGTCCGCTATTGACACAAAAAACAATGGGAATTATAATTGATGAGCAGTTAGTAGTTGCTAACCGACGTTATAAAGGAGGTGTTTGTATGAGACAGTTTGACGTTACGGGAATGACCTGTGCCGCTTGCTCGGCACGTGTTGAAAAGTCCGTTAACGGTGTTGAGGGAGTATCTGTCTGCACGGTGAATCTTCTTACAAATTCAATGACTGTTGAGGGAAGCGCTTCCGATGATGCTATTATAAAAGCCGTTGAAAAAGCAGGCTACGGTGCAAGAATAAAAGATGAGACTTTTTCCGTAAAAAATGAAAACGAGGGCAAAAAAGAGGAAAAGGCATTGAAAATACGTCTCGGGATTTCCGTTTTACTGCTTCTTGTGCTGATGTATCTTTCAATGGGATATACTATGTGGAATTTTCCCGTGCCTTCCTTCCTTGACGGGAGCTTTACAGGTGTTGCTGCTGCTCAGACGGTTCTGTCTTTTGCTGTTCTTGTAATAAACAGACGCTTTTTTATAAACGGTATAAAGGGTGTGCTTCATAATGCACCGAATATGGATACGCTTGTTGCGATGGGCTCGGGTGTGTCGTTCCTGTATTCTTTATACGTATTCATAACAACTGTTTTTTATCAGGCTCCCATACCTGCCGCAGAGGTAAAGGCTTTGCTTCATAACCTCTATTTTGAGTCTGCGGCAATGATAGTGACCCTCATTACCGTAGGGAAAATGCTTGAGGCTCATTCAAAGGGAAAGACAACGGATGCCCTGAAAAAGCTTATTAAGCTTGCTCCCGATAAGGCTGTAATTGAAAGGGACAGCGAGGAAATCACCGTGAATGTCTCAGAGCTTTCTGTAGGGGATATTTTTATTGTCCGTTCGGGTGACAGAATTCCTGCAGACGGAATTGTTACCGAGGGGACCGGTGCTGTTGACGAATCCGCCCTTACGGGAGAGAGTATTCCCGTTGATAAAACAGCGGGGGAGACGCTTCGTGCAGGTACAGTTAATTTCTCGGGAATGTTAAAATGCCGTGTTACGAAAACGGGTAACGACACAATGCTTTCGGGTATTATAAAAATGGTGTCGGATGCCGCCGCCACAAAGGCTCCCGTTGCAAAAACCGCAGATAGGGTTGCAGGCTTTTTTGTTCCGGCTGTTATTATAATTGCCGCAATAACTACCGTGATATGGCTTCTTCTCGGAGAAAATGCAGGCTTTGCACTTCAGAGGGGAATTGCAGTGCTTGTAATCAGCTGCCCCTGTGCATTGGGACTTGCTACTCCCGTTGCAATAATGGCAGGCAGCGGCAAGGGTGCATCAAACGGCATTCTTTTCAAAAATGCCGCAAGCCTCGAAAATGCAGGCAAAATAAAGATTGTTGCTCTTGATAAAACCGGAACAATAACGGAAGGACGGCCTGCCGTTACGGATATACTTGCGTCAGATGATATAACGGCAGAAGATTTTCTTGTGCTTGCCGCTTCTCTTGAATATATGAGTGAGCATCCTTTGGGAAAGGCAGTCTGTGAAAAGGCAAAGGAAAAGGGTATCAAACGAAAAACGGCTGAAAAAGCAGTCATTCTTCCCGGAAACGGTATTGAAGCTGTAATTGACGGGAAGAAAATTACGGGCGGCAGCCTTAAGTTCATCGAAAAGTGTGCCGATGTGCCGGAGAAAGCAAAAAATAAGGCAGAGCTTCTTGCGAGGGACGGAAAAACTCCCCTGGTATTCGCTTCGGATAATACGTATCTCGGAATTATAGCCGTTGCGGACGTTATAAGAGAGGATTCACGTAAGGCTGTTGAAAAACTGAAGAAAATGGGAATTTACACGGTAATGCTTACGGGGGATAATTCCCTTACAGCCGAGGCTATAGGTGCTCAGGCGGGTGTCGACAGAGTAATTGCAGGAGTGCTTCCCAATAAAAAGCAGGCAGTGATTTCCGCCTTGCAGAAAAACGGTGTTACCGCTATGATAGGAGACGGTATAAACGATGCTCCGGCACTTATGAAGGCAGATGTCGGCATTGCGATAGGAAATGGTACCGATATTGCAATTGATTCTGCTGATATTGTGCTTGTAAACAGTAATCTTACCGATGCCGTAAGGACGATAAATCTCGGACGTGCGGTTCTTTTGACAATATACGAAAATCTTTTCTGGGCATTCGGTTACAATATTATCGGAATTCCCCTTGCCGCAGGTGCCTTTACGTCGCTTCTCGGGTGGAGTATGAACCCGATGTTCGGTGCGGCGGCTATGAGCATTTCAAGCTTTCTTGTGGTGACCAACGCCTTAAGACTCAGCTACAGAAATCTTGATAAGATACGCAGATATAAAAGACCGGAAAATATAGAATTAACGGAGGAAAAAACAATGACGAAGACTATGAAAATTGAAGGTATGATGTGTATGCACTGTGAAGCGAGGGTTAAGAAAACTCTTGAAGCGATTGACGGTGTTGAGGAAGCCGCAGTCAGCCACGAAAACGGAACTGCAGTTCTTACTCTCTCGGAAAACGTGACTGATGAAATTCTGACAGAAGCCGTTACCGCTCAGGATTATACGGTTCTCGGAATTGAATAATAAGCTCTTTCGGAGATGTCGTATTGTGCGGTATCTCCGAAAATTTATTTTTGGGGCAGTTTTTAATAAGACTTTAACAATGGTGTGATATAAAATAGACAATGTGTCGAAAAATTAGCTGAATATGCATCGATTTGTCCTGAAAGTGTAGAATTGTGAACAAATTATTACCTTTTGCCCCTTGCAACAAAAATGCACTTGTGATACAATTTAAATGTTAAAATATTTTCTAAAAAGAGGTAATTGTTATGAGTAAATACTATAATCTCATTCCTTCTCAGGATACAATGTACCTGATGCAGAAATATACCTTTCACAAGCAGATTGTGCAGATTCCTACCTCCTTTATGGTGGATACTGATGTGGATTTCAACACTCTTACGAAGGCTCTTAATATTGAAATAGAGCGTAACGACTCAATGCGTCTTCGCTTTAAGAAGGAAGGCAAGAAGGTTACGCAGTATTTTCTTGACAGCTATAAAATAGATTCTGTTAAGGTTCTTTCCTTTAAGACTGAGGAGGAGCAGGATAAGTTTTTTACCAAGGATGCGCAGACTCCCGTAAGATTCCTTAAGGACGAGTGCTACAGAATTTATTTCTTTAATGCCTTCAACGGCTATAAGGGAATTTATATCAATGCAAGCCATATGGTAATGGATGCTATCGGAATTCTCGTATTTTTCCTTGATCTTCTCGGTGTTTATAAGGCTCTCAAAAGCGGTGACGCTCTCCCTGAGCCTCTTCTTAAGTATGAGGATTACATTATAAAAGAGCACGAAAAATGTGCAAATGAGGTACGCTTCGAAAAGGACAAAAAGTTCTATGACGAATATTTCAGAAGCTGCGGTGAGCCTACCTACAGCGGTGTTCACGGCCCCGCATTCCTCGAAAAGGAGCGCAAAAAGAAAAAGGATCCCGACCTCAAGATTCCCTCTGCCTACAGTCCTCTTCTTGATAAGGCTGAAGTTTTGGGCAAGAAGATTGACCCTGTGCTTTCCGCAAAGATTTTTGAATTCTGCAAGGAGCGCTCCGTTGCTCCCGAAAGCCTTATGCTGCTTGCAATGAGAACGCACCTTTCCGCTCTTCATGAAAGAGATCCCTTCGGAATGCAGCTGCTTATGTGCAGTAAGAGAATTACGTATAAGGATATGAAGACGGGCGGATGTATGGCGCAGCCTCTTCAGGTTCTGACTCGTATTGAGGAGAAAATGACCTTCTCCGAGGCTCTTGACGAATTCCTTCGCACAAGAACCTCCCTTTACAGACATCTTACTTACCCCTACACAACGGCACGCGACCAGTTCAGAGAGATGTATAATTATTCTCTCATTCAGGGTCCTGCGGCTCTTATGTTCTCGTGGCTTCCCGTGCCCGTAAACGAATTTACGGAATTTAAGTTTGATTTTAAGACATATAATCTCGGCAGATATTTCAGCCCCCTTTATGCTATCTGCTATCCTGACCCGCAGACGGGTGCTCTTGCTCTTCACTATATGTACCGTGAAAAGCTCATAACTCCCGCTGACCTTGAAGCATTACACAATAATACTGTTAAGATAATCGAAAAGGGAATAGAAAATCCCGGAATTACAATAGGAGAGCTTCTTGACAGTCTCAAATAAAAATAATTTCTGAGGTGTTTTATGGATCCCAAAGACAAGAAGTATTTAGACGATTTGCGCCACGAAGTGCATATGATGGGTGAGCTTCTCACTCTCAAGATGCTTTTTGACCGTATGGAAGCTTACGGTGAAAGAGTATGTATGGTTGATAAGAAAAAGGATGTTGTAACGGAATACACCGTTAAGCGCTTCAGGGAAGATGTATGTGCTCTCGGTACTGCACTCAAGTCTATGGGACTTATGGGTAAGCATATCGGTATTCTCAGTGAGAACTCATATCAGTGGGTAACTACCTTCTTCGCAACCGTTTGCGGCGGCGGTGTTGCGGTTCCCGTTGACAAGGAGCTCACAGATGCAGATATAAGCGCTCTTTTTACAAAGGCTGATGTTGATGCAATATTCTTCTCACGTGCATATAAAGAAGCTGCAAAGTATCATCTCGAGCACGATGAAAGATGTGTTGCTGCTGTTTGTACAAACAAGAATATTGAAGGCTTCCTTTTCTTTGACGACCTTATTGAGAAGGGCAAAAAGCTTATAGCTGACGGTGATGACAGCTACATAAAGACTGAAATTGACAAGGATGACCTTGCAGCAATCGTATTTACCTCAGGTACAACGGGTGCAAACAAGGGTGTAATGCTCACCCACGGAAACTTTGCACAGAATGCAGACGGTGTTCTTGAAACAATTGAAACACAGTACAGCTCAATTTCACTTCTTCCTATGAACCACGTGTATGAGCTCAGCTGTAATATCCTTACTGCGCTTTATATGAACTGCCCCGTTTTCATAAACGATTCGCTGAAGAACTTTATGGATAACGTAAGATTCTATAAGCCCGATGCAATGGCTATTGTGCCTCTTGTTATCGATACCATTTATAACACAATCTGGAGAACGGCAGAGCAGACGGGCAGAGCAAAGATTCTCAAAAAGCTTCTTAAATTCTCTAATGCTATGAGAAAAATCGGAATTGATCTTCGTCCCGTGCTTTTTAAGACGATTTCTGATAAGTTCGGCGGTAAGTTCCCCACAATGTCCTGTGGCGGTGCTCCCACGAGAGTTGAATACATTACCTGCCTTTCCGATTTCGGCTTTACAATTTATAATGGCTACGGTCTTACGGAGTCTTCTCCCACGGTTACGCTTAATCTTGAGGCAGGAAAATATCCCGACTGTGCAGGTTATGCCTTCCCCAAGGCTAAATTCAGAATTAACGACCCCGATGACAAGGGCGTAGGTGAGGTATGGATCAAGGGCGAAAACGTTACCAAGGGCTATTATAAGGACGAAGCGGCTACCGCGGCATCCTTTGAGGACGGCTGGTTCAAGACCGGTGACTACGGCAGAACGGACGAGCTCGGACGTCTTTACATCGTAGGAAGAAAGAAGAATCTTATTATTCTTGATAACGGTAAGAATGTATTTCCCGAAGAGGTTGAAAGCTACTATATGGAAGCTGTAAGCTATCTTCACGACGTTGTTGTGTTTGAAACCGAGCAGGAGGTCGGCGGAAGAATGCAGAAGATTATTGCAGGTGCATTCTATGTAAGCCCAGAGGACGTCGGCAACAAGTCTGAGGAAGAAATCAGGGAAATGCTTGAAAAGGATATTCTTGAAGCAAATAAGGAGCTTACCTTCTACAAGCGTGTTCAGGATACCTATATCACCACAAAGGAATTTGAAATCAATTCCACAAGAAAAGTTATAAGAAGCAAGGTAATTGAGCGTTACAATGCGGCAAAAAATAAATAATTACAAACCAATCGGAGGAAGAAAAAATGCTTGACAAAATAAGAGAAATAATATGTGAATTCGTTGATATGGACCCCAAGGATATTACTCTTGAGACAAATATCCGCAAGGACCTCGGACTTAATTCCCTTGAGCTTGTTAACCTTGCTGTTGACATTGAAGAGGAATTTGACGTTGAAATTCCCGACAAGGAAGCAATGGGACTTGAGACTGTTGCAGATGCTATCAGAGTCATTGAAAAATATATGGACTGATATGGTATCGGAAACAGAAATTTTTACACTTGATATAAAAAGAATAAGCCGCACAGAAATTGATGCGGCTTATTTTTCTATGTCTGAAGACAGAAGAAAAAGATGTGACAGCCTGAGATTTCAGGCGGATAAGGATTTGTGTATTGCTGCCGATATGCTTCTGAGAAGGGTGCTGTCGGAAAAGCTCGGAATCCCTGCTGAGAACATAGCTTTTTCGGCAACGGAAAACGGAAAGCCTTATCTTAAAAACGGCAGCTGCCATTTCAGCATCAGCCATTCGGGAGATATTGCGGCAGTCGCCGTAAACAAGAATTCTCCCGTAGGAATTGACGTGGAAAAAATAAGACCTGTGCCGGCACGTATTGCAAGACGTGTTTTTTCGGAAAGCGATATGCGATTTGTTTTCGGAGACTGTGTTGTTCCCGACGGGAAAATTGAAGACCGTGAAACACTTGTCCGATTCTATAAGGTGTGGACCTACAAGGAGGCCTTTGTGAAAATGACGGGTGAGGGAATAACCGATGACCTTAAAAGCTTCTCATACGAGGAAAATAATTGCGTCTCAATGATGTTTGACGGTTACGTGCTGACTGTTATTGCTGAAAAATAAAAAAAGACAAGCCACTCGCAGACAAGCGGGTGGCTTTAATCTTGTTATTCAACTGATTTGAGTGAAAGTACCATATCTACCTTTTTGAGCTTCTTGTGAAGTATAAGGTTAACGGATACGATAATAAGACAGGTAATCAGTATTGCTGCAAGGAAGCTGTACCATGCAATGCTCTGTCCGTACATAACCGTATCAATTGCGGTAAAGGAAATGAGAAGCAGATGAAGAAGTATTCCGAGCACAACGCCGAGGGCTATGCCGAATACGGATACAAAGATGTTTTCTCTGTAAATATAGCTGCTTACCTCATTGTCGTAGAAGCCGAGCACCTTGAGAGTTGCAATTTCTCTTGTTCTTTCAATGATGTTGATATTCGAAAGATTGTAAAGAACAATAAACGCAAGGATAAGCGCTGAGACGAAGAATACAAGAATAACCACCGAAAGGGCATCTGTAATCTGAGAAATGCTTTCCGTCGTATCGCTTGTGAATGCAACAGCGGTAATGCCGGAGGTCTTCATAAGGTCTGTGCTTATAAGTCCCTTTGTGTTTGTAAGTGTTTCGTTGTCAACCTCGTCAAACGTGGAGGACAGCTCGCCGATTGCGTAGAAGTATTCGGGAGCCTTGCCTGTAGCGGCTTTGTAGGTTTTTTCTGTCATATAGATGTAGTGGAAGGTGTAGTTTTCAACGATTGCGCTGACGGTTACCGAATATGTGTTACCGTCACCGTCCGTGAAAAGAATTTCTTCCCCTACGTCCGTTTTTGTGTCACGTGCCAGCTTTTCGGTGATAATTGCACCGCTGTCATCAAGAACATAGCTTTCACCGTTCGTTCTGCCTCTCAGCTCAATGTAAGCGCCCAGCCTTGCGGGATCCTCGGGAACAAGGGTATATACCTCAAGCTCTTTGTCGCTTCTTTCGCTTCCTGCCGTCATAGCCTTCATTGATGTGAGCATCAATGATTCAATTCTTGCATCGGAAAGAGCCTTGTTGTAAGCCGCTGAGTGGACTCTTGCAGCTTGCTCTTCGGAGAAAACTATCTGGAAGTCGTACTTTGAAATTGCATTTTCGCCGTACTGCTTTGTAAGGATTGCACTTATGGAATTATACATTCCGAGGCTTGCAATAAGAAGTGCCGTACAGCCTGCAATTCCCATAAGCGTCATTATGAATCTTTGCTTGTTTCTGAAAAGATTTCTTGCTGTAACCTTGGCTGTAAAGCTTAAATTCTGCCATAAGAAAGTCAGCTTTTCCAACAGAATTCTCTTGCCTGCCTTCGGAGTCTTGGGGCGCATAAGCACTGCAGGGTTTGTCTGCAGCTCCTTATACAGAGCAATTGCCGTAACAACAGCAGTACAGATAAGTGAAATAAGAAGGCTCAGTGCAGAGTGTACGAAGGGGAATCTGTAAATAAGCTCAGGAAGTGCATACATTACGGAATAAGCGGAGTTTATTGCATAGGGGAACAGGAAGACCGCAACCGCAATGCCGATAACCGTGCCGAATATGCAGGCACTCAGAGAGTAGATAACGTATTTTGCAACAATTGAAAGCTTTGTGTAGCCGAGAGCTTTGTAAGTGCCTATGAGAACTCTGTCCTCGTCAATAAGTCTTGTAAGCGTGGTAAGACAAATCAATGACGAAATCAGGAAGAAGAATATGGGGAAAATATTTGAAAGAACCTGAATGTTCTTTACCGACTGACCGTAGCTGCTGTAGCCGGGAGTGCCGTTTCTGTCATAAACACTCCAGGAGAGGGTATCCAGCTTTGCAAGAAGGGCCTTCGCATCGTCAACCTTCTTCTGCGCCGTAAGAAGACCGGAGTCAAGCTGTGACGCAGCCTCCTTTCTCGTCTCCTTTGCAATTGCAAGGTTCTGAGGTGCGGAGTTTACCTGATTTTTAAGCTCATTGAGCTTTGCTTCTGCCTGAATCTTTTCTATCTGAAGCTGAAGGTTTCCGCTTGAAATATTGTATCCGAATGCGGTAAGCTGTGCATTTGCAGCCTGCAGCTCCTTTGCTGCGGTATCAAGCTGTGTCTTTGCAGTTGCCAGGGCAAGGGTTGCATCCGTCAGCTCCTTTTTCTTTGCTTCAAGGAAGACGCCGAGATCAGTTATCTGCTGTTCCTTTTCCGACAGCTCTTTTTCCTGAACAGCAAGATTTGATTTCTGGGTATCAAGATAGGGCTGAAGGTTTGCTGCTATTTCGGTAGCAAGTCCCTGTGTTGTAAGGGATTTGACCGCATTGTAAAGCTCAGGGTAGGTAATCTGCATCATATTGATGATTGACTGAATCTGCTCCTGAGAGTATGCGTCTGACTGAATATCGCCGATTTTATTTATCGTTGATTCCGCGGCAGAAATAAGGCTTTTTGTGGTTTCTATTGTCTGCTTTGCGGATGTGATTGCATTCTGACCGTTAAGGTACTGGTTGTATGAGGTGTCGTAGAGCTCTTTTGCCTGAGTATGCTTTAACTGCTGAGTGTTATAAAGAGCAACGTTCTGCTGATAAAGCTGTTCCTTTACGGAATATTCCTGAAGAGCCGCATAATATTCAGCCGTATTGTTGCTGAGTGAGCCCTCTGCGGCGGCAAATTTCTCGTCAAATTCCTTCTGTGCATCGGCAACGTACTGCTGACCGTTTGCCACAAGGTCCTCAAGCTTTGCAATTTTTTCATCAAGCTCTGTCAGCTGACCTGATACATTTGATTCGCTGTTTTGTATTTCAGCTTCACCCGTGATAATTTTATTCTGTAATTCGGGGCGGAGCTGTGCAACCCTTATTCTTATCTGATTTTTTGAAATTGCCTTTATGTTTTCCAGAACGGGGGCAAGATATTCAAAATATTCGTCAGAGTAAGGCTCGAGATATTCCGCACCCTGAACATTTACGTAAGCCTCCGAATAGTAATCGGATGTAAAAGCTTCTTCGGGGATAATTATAAATGTGCCGACCTTACCGCTTCCGATTGTGGTATTTCCTCTTTCAAAGGAGAGGTAGAAGGGAGAACGGATTATTCCGACGATTGTATAGGTGGCTTCCTTGAGCTCCGAGGGGGTCGTACCGTTCTCGGTTTCAAGTGTTATTGTGTTTCCTATCCTGAAGCTGTCGGGTGTTGAAAGCATGCTTGCATCAACAAGACATTCGTTTACGGCTGAAGGGTATTTTCCTTCAATAAGCTGCGGTCTGTTCATAAACGAGCCGTCATTTACCCCGTTAAGAAAGTCTGCAATGTGAGACGGGGATATAGAATAAGCGCGGGTGCTTATCTGTGTACCGTCAATATCCGCTTCAATTTCACCGTTTACCCGGACGAGAGCATCAACAAATTTCTGTCCCTCAGCGTACTGAACGCCCTCAAGCTTTTTGATTTCAGCAATATCGCTGTCGGTAAGACCTGCAACGGACTGTATACGGATATCCATTAAATTGTAATCTGAAAAATACTTTGCTGCAGTAGAGAACATATCGGGCGCCGTTGCCTTTATTCCTACGAAAAAGGCAGTGCCGAGCGCAATTATAAGCATGATGGAAACATATCTGCTTAAGTTTCTCTTTATCGTCCGCAGAGTATCCTTAATAAGTGCTTTTGACAACGGGTAATCCTCCTTACCACTCTATTCTGTCAACTGAAAGGGGATTGTCGTTGACAGCAATTCTGTTTACTCTGCCGTTTTTCATAGTAATGACTCTGTCTGCCATAGGGGTGAGAGCCGTGTTGTGAGTAATGATGATAACGGTCATACCGGTTTCTCTGCTTGTCTCCTGAAGGAGGCCGAGAATCTGCTTGCCCGTGTTATAGTCAAGAGCGCCCGTGGGCTCGTCGCACAGAAGGATTTTAGGATTCTTTGCAAGTGCACGTGCAATGGAAACTCTCTGCTGCTCACCGCCCGAAAGCTGTGAGGGGAAGTTATCCATACGTTCGCTCAGTCCCACTCTTTCAAGAACTCTTGCGGGGTTGAGAGCCTTATTGCTTATCTGGGATGCCAGCTCTACGTTTTCAAGCGCCGTAAGGTTGGGCACAAGGTTGTAGAACTGGAAAACGAAGCCTACATCGTGTCTGCGGTAGGTTGCAAGTCTTTTCTCGTTGAACTGATTGATAAGATCGCCGCCTACTCTTACCTTTCCGTCATCGCAGGCATCAATTCCTCCGAGGATGTTAAGCACGGTTGTTTTGCCGGCGCCGCTGGGACCGACAACCATACAAAGCTCACCCTCCTCGACAGAGAAGGAAACTCCGTCAAGTGCATTGATGGTGACTTCGCCCATCTGATATTTTTTGTAAACTGATTCAAGTTCAATAAAGCTCATAACTGTCCACCTTAAAAATTATACGTAATAAGTATATCGCATATATAATATATAGTCAAGATAAAATATTTTCCTTTTTTGAAGATAATGCCCGGATATTTTTTTGCAAATTAACATAATATTCATTTTTCATTGAATAATTATTCATAAATGTCCCTGAATTCCGCTTCGGAAAAATCCTTTCCTTGACATTTGGTTTTTACTATATTAGAATGAATATTTGGAATTAAACTTAAATTTTAAAAGGAGATTTTTATAATGTCAGTTGAGCGCGTACTTTTCGGCAATATGCCTGACGGCAGAGAGGTTTACGAATACATTATCACAAATTCATCAGAGGCTTCGGCGCATGTTATAACACTCGGAGCAACCCTTCGTTCCTTTGAAATGAAGGATAAGGACGGTTCTCTCAGAGACGTGCTTCTGTGCTTCGACAGCGTCAAGGACTGTCTTGAGCTTTCTGATTATCAGGGAGTGGTTGTAGGTCCCGTATGTAACCGAATAGGCGGAGCCTCAATCGAAATCAACGGAGAAAAATATCCTCTTACCGCAAATGAAAAAGGTATAACCTGTCTTCATTCGGGCGGTGAGCTCGGACTTTCTCTCTGGAAAGCAATAATCACCGATTCTGACAGCGTTGAATTCTCCTATATTCAGGCAGACGGAGCCCACGGCTTCCCCGGAGAAAAGGAAGTTAAGGTTATTTACAGACTCGGGGACGATAATAAGCTTCACATAAAGTATGAGGCTGTTTCAACAAAGGATACTTACCTTAATTTCACGAATCACGCATATTTCAATCTTAACGGCTATGATAACGGCGATATTCTCGGACATACCCTTTCAATTGATGCCGACCTTATAACCGAGGTTGATGAGAACAGTATTCCCACCGGCAGAAATATTCCCGTTGAAGGTACTGCCTTTGATTTCAGAGCAGAAAGAGTTATCGGAAAGGATATTGACGACAGCCATATTCAGCTGCAGTATACAGGCGGGTATGATCACAATTTCTGTATAAACGGTTATGACGGCACGCTGCGCAGAATCGCAACGGCAAAGGGTGATCTTACCGGTATAAAAATGAATGTTTATACAACTCTGCCCGGTGTTCAGTTTTATGCAGGTAATTTCCTTAAGGGCATTGCCGGAAAAAACGGTGTGCCTATGGAAAAGAGAAGCGGCTTTTGCCTTGAGACTCAGTTCTATCCCGATACTCCCCACCATGCAGATTTCCCCTCTTGTCTTTATAAGGCGGGCGAGAAGTACGTGTCGGAAACCGTATATGAGTTTTCTCTGTGAAAAACAGATTTTACCGTATAAAATCTTGCTAAATTGCTTGACAAATATGTTTATTTTGTTATAATATCTATGTATTTTAAATTCTAAGAATCGGAGGTGCGGTTGTGTCAAAGAAAAAGCTTCTTTTTAAGGTCATATGTGTTGCTTTATGCGTTGCTCTTTTGTCTGCAGATCTTTTTGCAACAGCAGCAATTCTTCCCTTTGAAACACAGTATGATTATAATGAGGCAGATATCGCATGGCTTACCGATCTTGTAATTAAAGAGGATATGACAACGGTTGAGGGAATGGCTCAGAGAGTGACCCTTGTACCCGAGCCCGAATATCCTTATACCGAAACTCCCGAGAGCTTCAGGAAAGACGTTGATTATTTTGTTTCTCTGTATAACCTGGATTCAGGCTCGCAGAGGGCAGGCTACATATATTTCTTTGAAATGCTTAATTCAAGCTCAGATCTGCTTGCCGCTGACGTCAGCGACGCAGATATCAGGGAATATCTTGAGGGTGTCGGAATTGATTATCCCGAAAATCCCGGCTCTGATGAGCTTATAATTGCCAGAGCACTCTTCTCTGCAATGGTTACGGGCTCCCTCGGTTCATCCTTTGCAGTCGGCGCAGACCTTGAGGAGGC
The DNA here is from genome assembly GCA_045659105.1 of Acutalibacteraceae bacterium. Lineage (GTDB taxonomy): Bacteria > Bacillota > Clostridia > Oscillospirales > Acutalibacteraceae > RUG806. Next base: position 8,263 of record JAZOWG010000020.1, on the reverse strand, counting down.
TGTTGTTTCTTATCTTGCAACTCTTACGGGAATGAACATAGAGTCCCTTAAGGAATGGATGCCCTCAGGTTCAATTCTTTCTCTTGACGAATATATCCTTGCAGCATCTAAGCTTTCTCTCTGGTCAAACGGATACGATGTCAGCCGTGATACGGCTGAGGATGAGGTTTACAGGCTTATGGCTGTTATGACCGTTAAGGCACAGGGCATTTCTGTTGACAGTGATTCATCCTTTGATTCACTCAAGGCAAAATACATTGCAGCTCTTCTCGGCAAAAAATATTCTGTTGTTATTGACAGTGCCAAGCTTGCTTCTCACCTTGAAACCGGAACAACTGCATTCTATATGCTTCAGCTTCTCGGTAAGAAGGGCGGTCTTTCCGTAAGGGAAGATAATGCATCCTATGAAGAGGCCTTCAGGCTCGTAGCTGAAAACACTCATGAATTTGATGTTTCAAGCGAGGATTTCTACGCTGATATATTTAATTACAGTGCAGTGCTCAGTTCAAGACGCTCAAGTCTTTGGATTTATCCCACAGCCTATGCTACCGATACCGCATACAGCTGTATCGTCAGCGTAAACGGCAAGCCCGTTAAGAATAACTACTACAATGAAATTGCAATAGACCCCGAGCTTCCCGAGCAGGAGCTTGTTATCACGGTTACTGCAAGCGGTAGCAGTCTTTCTTCAAAATGTACTTATAAGATACACATCACTCAGGGAACCTATGCAGGTATTGAGGGTGACGAGCCCGTTACAGCTCCGGGTACGGCGGGGAATGATTTTGTTTCGGGTGACTCACTTGTTGCGGGAATTCTTTCCTCAATCGGTGTGAATTCCGTAATATCCGATATACTTGACAGAGCCTATACCTCTCTTCCCGCAGGTCTTTCCGGTGTTGTTTCCTTTATTGCGCCTACCTTTGACGGCGGAGAAGAAACCACCGAAGAGGGCAACGCAGTTGTGCGCAATGACGAGTTCTTTATTTCCGTTCTTGATGAAATCGGCTCCGTTGCGGATGCTGAAATTGAAGGTATTCCCGGTCTCAGTTTAATTGAAAATCTTCAGTACGGAGATGACAGTACAATAACTTTCGGTTAAATATCGGCCGTTTCCGGCACTTGATGAACGGCTTCACCAAGTGCCTTTTTTGTTTTTTATATAATTCCGTGAAACGGAAAATTATTTTCCCCGGGGGAGGAAAAATAAATGAATGAAAAGATACTTGTTGTTGATGATGATGCTAATATCTGTGAACTTTTAAGGCTGTATCTTTCAAAAGAGGGCTATACGCCCGTAATTGTCAATGACGGTGTTTCCGCAGTTGAGTGCATTGACACCGTAAAGCCTTCACTTGTTCTTCTTGATATTATGCTTCCGAAGCTTGACGGCTGGCAGGTCTGCAGAAAAATCAGACAGTCAAGCGATGTGCCGATTATAATGATTTCGGCGAAGGGTGAAACCTTTGATAAGATTCTCGGTCTTGAGCTCGGTGCAGACGACTATATCGTCAAGCCCTTTGATTCCAAAGAGGTTGTTGCCCGAATAAAGGCTGTTCTCAGAAGAGCGCTTGCTCCTGCTGCAGAAGCTCCCAAGGAAGTAACCTTTGACAATCTTTTTGTCAGTATTACAAACTATGAGATGAAGGTAAACGGTGTTCACGTGGATGCGCCGCCCAAGGAGCTTGAGCTTCTTTTTCATCTGGCAAGCAATCCCAATCGTGTTTTTACGAGAGATCAGTTGCTTGACGAGGTCTGGGGATTTGACTATTACGGCGACTCAAGAACAGTCGACGTACATATCAAGAGGCTCCGCGAAAAGCTTGAAGGCGTTTCCGATAAGTGGGAGCTTCGCACGGTATGGAGCGTAGGCTATAAATTTGAAACAAAATAAGGTTTAATTTATTATTATATCAAGTGAGCTAAAGTTGTTATGACACCTTTAAGAAAACGCCGTTCCGGCAGTATGTTTAAATGGTATTTTATACGGACATCAATTTCTGTTATTCTGTGCCTTACCATTTCAAGCTTTGCCATATTGTTTTTCTTTCTGAATTTCTGGAAAACAGATAAGCTCACAGCTCTTAATGAAGACGCTCTGAGTGTATCTCAGAGCGTTGAATTATATGCCGAAAAATCAGGTGAGGATTTTAATGCTGATTCGGAAAGCTCTTTGCAGTATATCAAAAATATAGCACTGACAGTTGCAAATGCCTCGGATTCCTCTTTGTTTGTAACAGATTCTGACGGCAGGGTGATTATTTGCAGTGATTCATCAATCGGTATAGAGAATGAAATCACGGGTAATGTGTGCAACCGACATAAGGACATCTGTTTCCCTCACGATATGTTGGCAGAAATATCTTTTACAGGTAAAAGCGGGTATTCCTTTGAGGGAACTCTTAACGGATTTTCAGATGAAAACTATCTTCTCGGTGCTGTTACCGTTAATATCCGGGGGGACAGTCTGTATCTTATTGCCGTGCAGCCCGAAAGTGTGGCATTTTTGCCGTATACGACAGAATTTCTCAGAATCCAGATTTTTTCAAGTATAGTTGCCCTCGGTCTCTGTTTTATCCTTTCCGTAATTTTTTCTTACAGAATGGTCCGTCCTCTTAAAAAGATTACTGCCGCCACAAGGCATTATGCGGGCGGTGACTTTACTGCAAGAATCAACACTGCGGATGTTTATAATGAGCTTACACAGCTTGTTGACTCCGTTAACAAGATGGCAGACAACCTTGCCGTGCTTGAGGAATCACGAAGCAGCTTTGTTGCAAATGTTTCCCACGAGCTGAAAACTCCTATGACGGTTATCAGCGGATTTGTTGACGGAATGCTTGACGGTACAATTTCTCCCGAGGAATCGCAGAAATACCTTGTTATTGTTTCCGATGAGGTTAAACGTCTTTCCCGTCTTGTTGTTGCAATGCTTAATATGTCGAAGATTGAAGCAGGTAAGCTTACTCTCAATACCTCTGTCTTTTCTCTCAGAGAAATTTTCATAAAAACAATTATAGGGTTTGAAAAGTTTATAAATGACAAGAATATTGATGTAGTAGGTCTTGATACACTGCAGAATGTTGTAATCACGGCAGACGAAACACTTATAACACAGATTATTTATAATCTTATAGACAATGCTGTAAAATTCACCGAAAACAGCGGTGTGATTACGGTTGCCGTTTTCGAAGAAAAGAAGGAAGCCGTGTTCTCAGTCCGAAATACGGGCAGAGGTATAAAGGACAACGAAAAAGGGCTTATTTTCGACAGATTCTATAAGGCGGATAAATCCAGAGGACTTGATGCAAAGAGCTTCGGAATGGGGCTGTATATTGTAAAAAGCATTATAGAGCTTCATAAAGGCACAATAACTCTTGAAACCGAAGAAAATGAATTTACCGAGTTTATCATAAGACTGCCGTTACAGTAATAAATTGTTAAATTTTTTAATATTTATTTAAAGTTTATACACTATTATGCTCTCAGCTTAATGAAAGGAAATATAATCTATGAATGAGAATATCTGGGGCGAACCCGTAAACAATCCCCCTGAAGAAACTGAAAACAATGCTTCGAATGAAGAGGCAGCTGCAAAGGAAGTTGTTTTTGAAGAGGTTCAGCCGGAGTCAGCAGAAGCCGTAACGGCAGAAGCAGAAGAAAAATGCGAACAGGAAGCATCTCCCGTATATCAGCCTCCCGTGCAGAATATGAATAATCAGAATATCAATCCCTATTCCTACGGAAATCAGGCACCTTACGGAAACGGAAGAGCATATCCTTACAGTCAGAATGCAGATTCTTCGGGATATAATGCTTCCGGTAACGGCAGTCAGTATCCTTACGGAAACAACGGAGCATATCCTTACGGAAATAATAATTATAACGGCAATTCCGTAAATAACGGTGCATATCCTTACGGAAAGCCTCAGGGCGGCTATGCATATCCCGCAGGTAACGGCGGAAATAATAAAAAAGCAAAGGGCTCAAAAATATTCGGTATTGTTGCAGGTGTTCTTGCTCTCTTTCTTGTAATTGCTCTTATAGGCGTTGCGCTGAGTGATAATAATACACCCGTTAATACACCTTCCGAAGAGACCACAGGCGGAGCCTCCAACGTTGAAGAATTTGAAACCAACGCTTCACCCGTAACCGGGGATACTGCAAATGCAGAGGGTGAGCTTACTCCCAAGAGCATTTTTAAGAAGGTTCTTCCTTCCTCTGCCGGTATTCTTGTTTACGATAAGTCAAAGGCACTTGCCTCTGAAGGCTCAGGTGTGCTTTTTCAGGAATCCACAGACGGCAAATTCACATATATCGTAACCTGCGCACACGTCATAAATGAATCATCAGGCTACATCCGTGTTCAGCTTTACGACGGAAAGCAATATGACGCTGAAATTGTGGGCTTTGATGCAAGAACCGACATCGGTGTTATCCGTATAGAGGAAACAGGCTTCACTCTTGCCGAGATCGGCGATTCCTCAAAAATTGAGGTAGGCGACTATGTTTATGCTATAGGTAATCCCGGCGGTGTTGAATTTGCGGATTCATTTACAAACGGTATGGTTTCTGCCCTTGACAGACCCGTAAGCTCCTCTTCTACGGGCTATACAACGGAATGCATTCAGCACACTGCTGCTATAAACCCCGGTAATTCCGGCGGTGCTCTTGTAAATGCCTTCGGTCAGGTTATCGGTATCAACTCAATGAAAATTGTTGACGATGAGTACGAGGGTATGGGCTTTGCTGTTCCTTCCTCTGTTTTCGTTGAAATCGTAAATGAAATTATGAAGCACGGCTATGTTTCCAACAGACCCAAGCTCGGTATCACTTACGTGCCTGCAAGCGAATACAGCACTTACGGTATGTTTGTGGCAATTAAGGGTCTTCCCTCTGGCTCTATAGTTATTTATGAAATTGCTCCGGACAGCGCCCTTGCAAATACAAGGGCTCAGGCAGGAGATATGATTGTTGCGGTAAACGGCAAGCCTCTTGAAACTCCCTCATTCCTTTCCGAGTATATCGAGGAGTCGGATGTCGGTGACAAGCTTACCCTTTCAATTGTAAGAATCAATAAGGACTATTCCTCTGAGGAATTTGATGTTACCGTTACTCTTGTTGAAGACAGAGGTGACACCTTTGCTGTAGAGGAGGAAACCACCGCTTCGCAGATGCCCGGAGGCAGCTACCCCGGAAGCTATGAGGATTACTTTAATCAGTATTTTGATGAATTCTTCAACGGTATGAGATAAAATTAAAAGCCTGTCACGGTTGTGACAGGCTTTTTTGTATTTCTGTGTGCGGAGCAAAGCTTCCCGCTACTTTTACCGTATCGCATACTTTTGCTAATTCTTCAAGCATTTTTTTGCCGTTTTCGCTGTCGGCACTGCCGTCAATTTCTATATAGAAATAATACTGCCAGGAGTGCTTTTTCATAGGTCTGCTTCTCAGCGCCGTCATATTGAAGCCGTATCGGGCAATAATGCTTATTGCATTTGCAAGTGAGCCTGCCTCGTGCTTTACCGTCAGCATAAGAACAGTATTTGAAAGAGACGGTGTCTGAGCCCTTACCTTGGAAAGAACGGCAAAACGGGTGGTGTTTTCTCCGCTTTTGTTGATATTGTGCTCGATAACCTTAAGACCGTACAGCTCGGCAGTTTCTCTGCTTGCTATTGCCGCATAAGACTTATCTCCGGCATCGGCTACCGATTTTGCAGCAAGAGCGGTGTTGGTTGCATCCTCTGTTTCAAAGCCGTGCAGCTCAATGTAGTCATGGCATTGGCTGAGAGCCTGCGGATGGCTTGCTACCTTTCTTATGTCGTCTATTGTTGCGCCTTTTATACCGAGAAGATTCTGATGAATTTCAAGCTCGTATATTCCGTTGATATAAAGCGTTCCGGAGAATATAAGGTCCAGGGTCTGTCCCACTTCGCCGGCGTAGCTGTTTTCAATTGGAAGCACGGCAACGTCGCTTTCACCGCTGACTACGGAATTGTAGGCTGCCTTGAAATCGCTGTAGGGCACACGGCTGCCCTGAGGGAATATTCTGCCGGCTGCAATGTGTGCAAAGGCTCCCTCAACACCGCTGTAGGCAACCTTAAGCCCGCTTTGTAAACGGTTCTGATATGCACGGGACAGGGAGGTCACCTTTTTCATATAATCAACGTAATAGCTTCTCAGAGCTTCATCCTCAATGCGGCAGGAATTGGCTTCAATTACCGCATCCTCACGCTTTTTATCATAAATGGGCAGTCCGAATTCCTTCTTGTATTCGTAAATCGTTTCGGCAGCCCTCATACGCTTTACAAAAAGCTCTGCCATTTGAGTATCCGCTTCGTCTATTATCCGTCTTGCTTCTTCCAGTTTGTTAGACATTTTATCACCTTTGTTTGATGTGTTACAGCTTGTCTGCGATATCAAGAATAAGCTTTTCCGTCTTTTCCCAGCCGAGGCAGGGGTCTGTAATGGATTTACCGAAAATGCCCTCTCCGACACCCTGAGCGCCGTCCTCAATATAGCTTTCAATCATAAGCCCCTTGACAAGCTGCTTTATGTCGTTATTCTGGTTACGGCTGTGAACTACGTCCTTTGCAATTCTTATCTGTTCAAGGTACTTTTTACCTGAGTTGTTATGATTTGTATCAACGATTACTGAAGGATTGGAAAGCTTTGATTTTTCATATAATTCTCTTACCCATAAAAGATCCTCGTAATGATAGTTTGAAATACTTCTTCCTGCATAATCAATATAGCCTCGGAGGATTGCGTGTGCATAAGGGTTTCCAGAGCTTGTTACCTCCCATCCTCTGTAGAGGAAGGTGTGGCTGTTCTGTGCGGCAACAATGGAATTTATCATAACACCGAGATCACCGCCCGTAGGATTTTTCATTCCGACAGGAGCGCTGATACCGCTTGCAACAAGTCTGTGCTGCTGGTTTTCAACGGAACGCGCACCTACTGCAACGTAAGAGAGAAGATCTGAAAGATAACGGTAGTTTTCGGGGTAGAGCATTTCATCGGCGCAAGGGAAATCGTAATCGCGAAGAGCCGACAGATGAAGCTCACGGATTGCAACTATGCCCTTATACATATCGGGCTTTGCTTCGGGGTCCGGCTGATGAAGCATACCCTTATAGCCCTGACCCGTTGTTCTCGGTTTATTGGTATATATACGGGGAATGATTATGATTTTATCTGATACCTGCTCCTCAATTCTTCTGAGCCTTGAAATATATTCAAGAACAGGCTCGCTGTGGTCTGCAGAGCAGGGGCCTATTATAAGGATGAATTTATCGCTGTTGCCTTCAAAAACGGCACGGATTTCCTCATCACGCTGAGCCTTTACCTGCACCATCCGTTCGGTTAAGGGATATTCTCTTTTTACATCCTGGGGGATGGGAAGCTTTCTGTGGAAATTCATCTGCATTTTATGTGCCTCTTTTCAAATAGAATTTTCCGAAAAATAAAAGTCCGCTCTTCGGTGTATGAAAAACACGGCGAATGCGGACTGTCCGTTTTATTGAGCCTGAAATTTATTTTTCAGATATCACGAAAGACGGGCAGCCCTTATTAAAAAAGTAAAAGAAAAATGTATTATTCATTATTCTGCTGCCTCCTTTGTGATTTGTTGATAAAAAGTGTATCACTTTAATGCGATAAAGTCAAGATTTTTCTGAAAAATTTTTCATAATTTTAAGGGGCGGAAAAACCGCCCCTTTTATGCTTGTATTATTTTGATGCGGGAACGTTAATAACTAAGTCTGTAAGAGGGAATGAACAGCAGGGATGAATACATCCGAACTTGAAGTCTGCCAGTCTTCTGTATTCGAGTGCTTTCGGTACGTATACCTTACCCGAAAGAAGGTGTGAGTGGCAGAAGCCGCATTCACCGCTTCGGCATCTTGCAGGTGCTGCAATGCCGTTCTTTTCGAGAATCTGAAGCACGGTGTCGGTTGTGCTGCCGGTAATTGTTTTTGTTTCGTCCTGAATTGTAACAGTAATCGAAACTGTCTCGGGCACGTCTGAAGGATAATCTGCCTGAGAAGCGGGATTTCTGAATTCACCGAACATTTCGTGACGTACATATTTCTTTTCAAGACCGAGCTTTGCAATTTCCTTATCAAGGAATTCGTACATTCCCTGAGGGCCGCAGATAAATATTGAATAGGGTTCATTTTCGGGAGCGTATTTCTTTATAAGCTCTGCGGTGATAAAGCCCTTTTCGAAGCCTTCGGTATCATCGTCGCTTAATACGTGAACT
>JAZOWG010000019.1:0-1663 GCA_045659105.1 Acutalibacteraceae bacterium | reverse complement strand
GGCTGTGCTCCCCCTTCTTACCTTTATCGAAAACGATTTCGGCAGTGCCGACAGAGGCGAAATAATTCTTTCAAAGGAAAAATTCAAGTTCCTTGTCTTCGGTCTCAGCGATTCTTATGAGCTTTATATGGTTTTCGGCGTACTGGGAATTCTTTCAATTCTTATTGCAGTAAGACTTTTCAGCTTTATTTGTGACAAAAAGACAGTAAATGTTTTCTATAGTCTGGGCATTAAAAGAAGCACTCTGTTTATGTCGAAATACCTGGCAGGTGCGGTGCTTTTAATTGCTGCCACAATTATTCCCGTAATTCTCTCATACATAGTAAACCTCATATTCCTCGGAGGCTCCTGGCAGTTGTCCCTTGTGCTTTTACACGTATACTGCGGACTTTCCGTGTTCGTTCTCGTCTGCTTCTCGGCTGCAGCCGTTGTATTTTCAAGCGTAGGCACCGTTTCTGAGGCAATAGTTTACTCTGCGGCACTTCTTTTTGCTCCGACAATCATAATATTCCTGACAGAACAGATTATCGGTGCATTCCTTCCCTACTCCACAATCAATGACAGCGTAAATCTGTTCGGCTCCTTAAGACGCTATTATTACGAGAACACGGCGGCTTCGCTTCTTGAAAGAACCTCCGATTACAATCCCCTGCTGTTCTTCGTAAAGGAGCTTTCCGCATTTTCAAGAGGCTTCCTTGAAAAAGGTGAATTACAGCTGAGAATCAACGGAGAGCCTGCCGACTGGTATTTCCCCAAAATTTTCATCCACTTCCCCTGGTTCATTATTGCCCTCGGCCTCGGAGTTCTCGGCTCAATTCTTTTCAGAAGAATAAAGGCTGAAAACTGCGGCTTCCTTAACACAAACAAGATTTTAAGCAACCTTACAATTTTTGAATTATGCCTTGTAGGCTCCTCAATACTGCTGAGTGAAATTGAGTGGCAGGAGACCTGGGTTGTGGTAGCAGCCGGTGCCGCTGCGGCATTCGCTCTTTACCTTATTGCCGAAATCTTTTTAAAGCGCAATTTCCTTAAAATTCTCAAGTCCCTTTATAAATTCGTTGCCCACATAGGCGTTATTGCAATAATTTACGGAATATGCGCTACGGGACTTTTCGGCTACGGTAACTATATCCCCGACAAAAGCAGGATTCAGTCCGCTTTTATATACGTTCCCTTCTCCTACTCACAGATAAGCACAACCGCCACCGACACAAACTGGAATCAGGAATGGTTTATCCGTGTTTACGAGCCCTATAGCTACACCTTATTGCCCGAAATGACTGACAGTGCAGATATCGACAAGGTTGTTGCAATCAATAAGCTTGCGGTTGACACAGAAAAGGATGACGGCTTCAACAGCAATATCATCATCCGCTACAAGCTTAAAAACGGCAAGATTTCCGAAAGAAAGCACACCCTTACAAGCCGTCAGGAAATGCAGTCTCTTTTAGAGCTCGTTGACACAAAGGCTTACAACGATGAGCTTTATAAGCTCTTCTACAAGAGTATCACCGAAGAGGATGTAAAAAAAGAGCAGAGCCTCTACGGTTGGGTAGATCCCAATTATCTTATGCAGCTTGCCTTCACTTATAAATATTCTGAGGTATCCGTAAAAACAGATTCTCTTATGGAAGAGAAGGTACTGAAGCTCACCGAGGAGCAG
>JAZOWG010000018.1:0-7676 GCA_045659105.1 Acutalibacteraceae bacterium | reverse complement strand
ATCCTTTTCGTAAACCGCCTTTCCGGAGAAGCTTTTAAGTGCTCCCGTTTTGCAAAGATCGCCCGTCGTTATTTTTCCTTTTTTGCAGGAAAGCTTTACTGGCTCGGGGATAAGAGAGGTGTATTCCTTGCCGTCGGTGCTCTTTACGAAGAATACCACACGGGAAACGTAAGGTGTTATGTTTTTTACCTGAGCGGTATATTTCCTTGAACCGAAATTGCCCGTGCCGTTTTCCGAGAAATCAAGTATCTCTTCGTTATTGTAAACTGCGATAAGCTCTCCGAAAAGGCTGAATTCCAGCTTTTCCAAAGAGGGCACGCTGTCAAATTCAAAGCGGAAAAGTCCCTTTTCTCCGTCTGTGCCCGTAAATCCGTAATATGAATTGTTGGCGAAGGGTGATACGGAAAGGGGATAGCCCGTTTCCTTAACCTCTTCCTTTGTGATATAAAGGGAGGTTCTTTTAAGGTAAGAAGAATTTCTGTAATCGGGCCTTTCCTCTTCATTATAGGAGAAGGCGGCAAAAAGAAGATTGCTGCCTTTATGAAGCCGTACTCTTCCTTCTGCTACCTCCTCGGAATTGAGAATTACGAATTCGGGCTTTATATTGCCGATTCTGAGTACTGCATCCGCTTCCTCCGGTGAATAAACGTAAGTAAAGAAAATACAATCGTCGCTGAAAATAAGGTTGTCGTCGTAAACTCTGCCCTTAAGACCGTGGTGACCCTGCTCATAAAGAGAGGGAGAGTATTCATAGGAATGGAAGCCGTATCGGTCGTGAAGAGAGGTTCTTTCAAGCTTATACTCTTCGCCCTCGAAAACGAGAGCATCCTGTGTCATAAGCTCACGGTTTTCCGTAAGATATTTTATGAGCGCTTTCTTGTTGTATTTAACCGTGATTCTGCCGATAGCTCTGCTTGTGCAGAAGGGAATATCTGAAAAATCGGGCTTTTCGGGAATATCTTCGGGATTTTTTACCGCAGTCACGTCAAAGAATCTGCCCTCGGCACCGATAATGCCGCCTGCAGGTATATAATAATCTCCGAAGGTATTATCGAGCGTGGGAATGATATGAAAATCCCACTCACCGTCAAGCGTAATTTCTTCGACCGTGCTTTCCTTACGGGAAAGGGCAATGTTAAGCTCTCTGTCGCAGGGAATATCCTCTTTTGTAAAGAGAATAAGGGTATCAGCCTCAGCTTCAAGTGGCATTTTTATGTATGTAAAGCCGTCTCTTGCCACCGTTCCCGAAAGAAGTATAAGCTCACCCTTGTCGGGGTCAAGAAGATATGTTCTTCCTGTTGCCTCAAAACGGCATACACTGTCTTTTTTTGCGTAGCGCACGAAAAACAGCTTACTGTCTCCGTGTACTCTCGTGTGCACGAATGCCTTTGTTACACCCGAGGCAATGTCCGTGATGAAGCTTCTTTTTATATTCTTGTTAATGACGGTAAGCGTGCCTTCTTCATTAGATGTAAGATGGCAGTTCTTGTGCGACAGCATTCTTTCAAGCTGTTTTCTGAATTCTTCGGAGCCTGCACCGTATTTATCTGAAATATAAGGTGTCAGACCTGAGAAAATAACCGTTCCGCCGTTATTAAGAAAATCCTCCGCCTTGTCGATTGCCGACTGTCTTACTGCGTCAACGCCTGCAAAAATCAGCACCTTGTACTGCTCGTCCGAGACCTTCATAAGTCCGTTTTCGCATACTGCGCGTTCAATTGACTGAAAATCAATAAAATCAAAGTCAATACCGTTATTGAAAATGTGTTCAGCCATACCGAATGTGGCATCAATGCAGGTTTTGTGGTTTTCTCCGTAATCGCAGGAGGAAACGGGGTAGAAGATTGCCGTGTCGCACCGGTGAACACCAGTTGTAAGCAGTGCGGACATCCTCTTATATTTGTCAAGCCAGGTCTTTTCGTCATCCCAATAAGGCATACGGAAATGGAAATCGGGAGGCGCCCATTCGAAGAAGCCTCCGTTTGTGCCGTAATAAAGCCCGTGAAGGTTAAGAAGATTTGCGCCGTATATAAAGTTGTCGCTTGTAGGCGCCGTGATGCTTTCAAGTGTTGTGCCCCAGCCTGAGCTGTGATAGCCCTCAAGCCATACCCTCGGTCTTTTGTAAAGGTGGGCGATTGAGCTGTTGACCTTGACCTTTATGAGGTCTGCAGCCCTTCCGGGGGTGTCGTTGCCGGGAGCCGTGAACCAACGGACAGTCCTGAAATAATCGGAAAATTCGTCGGGATCCTTGCCGCGGGATGCCTGATCACATCCGTATGTAAGACCTCTTTCAGCGTGGAAATTATAAACGGGTATAAAGTAGTTTTCTTCAATAAGCCCCGTCTTGACATCCTGGCAGTCAAGTCTTATTACGGGAGTAAAGTCCGAAAGATTGAAAAACAGATGGGGAAGGAAGCCCAGAATATCATAGCCTCTTTTCTCCTTTACTGCCTCTCTCAAGGTCTCGTTCCATAAATATCTTGTGTCCGTGCCGAACATAAGCTCGTCCTGGAAAAAGTAGTTGAGAGTGCCGGGTTTTAAATCGGGGCATCTTCTTTCAAATTCCTTGAAATACAAGTCCACTAAAAGCTTTCCGCAAAGGGGATTCAGAGGGTCAATTGAATTCTCTTTTCTCTTTTCCGTGATAATATAAGCCTTGCAAAGCCCCCTGACGGGATTTAATATTCCCTTGCCCTTTTCGAAAATAATAAGTGGCTTTTTACATTCCGTGTCCTCGTATGTAATGACCGCAAGGGTGTTTTCGGGAAGAGTATCCTCATCCCCCGAAAACATCATTTTTTCTTCGCAGGAAAGGTTAGTTGCATTCATCCCCTCGGTGCTTGCCACCTTATCGGTAAAATAGCCGTTACCGATCCACGCAATTGTATAGTCTCCCATACCGATTGACATTCCGAGGCGCTCACATTCCTTTGCGGCGTGGTGAAACAGCTCCCACCACTCGTCGGAAAACTGTGGGGGAGTGCCCTCAACGCTTCTTCCGAATCCGCCGTATGTAAGATTATCTTCACCGCCCTCGTTTATGTGGCAGTAGTTTACCTGTACGCCTGCAAGTCCTTTTTCTGCAAGGGCTTCAAGCTGTGAGGTCAGTCTTTCCTTTGTAAGCTCTCCGCCGTTCCACCAATAAAAAGGCACCTCGCCGTATCGGCGGTCGGGCGAGGTGAGTGCTTTTATAAAATCTGCCGTATATTGCATTATAAATTATTCCTTTTCGGCTGTCTTTTTCTTGCAGGTTCTCTTCTTGGGTGCAGGAGCAGTAACCTCTTCGGTCTTTACTTCTGCTGCCTTTTCGGGCTCAGCCTTTTTCTTGCAGGTTCTTTTCTTGGGAGCAGTTTCTTCCTTTGCTTCTTCGCTGGCAGGACAAGCCTCCTGTGTATTTTTCTTGCATACTCTCTTCTTACCCTTGAGTACGTCAATAAGCTGAAGGGCGTGATCAAGGTTGCCCCATGCCTGAAGCTGTCCGTCAAGATATGCCTTTACGGGGTCAGCCTTACCCTTGATGCATTCCTCAAGAAGTGCGGAATTTATAATAATTGCAACTGTGTTGTCGTGGTAATCGTAGGGCTCGAAGGAGAAGGTGCCGTCAATGAAGGCTGCATACATTGTACCGCCGCAGTCCTCGTCGGACATTGTAATCTGAGCGGCAATAAATGCGTCCTTGAATTTTGCGGTGTCAGCCTTTACTGCATATTTCTTTTTAAGATAGTCGTATTTTTCAATGAATGTCATAGTAAATTTCCTTTCCTTATCAGTTTTTAAGTGAATGTATGGGGGCGGGGATTCTTCCGCCTCTGGAAATGAATTTCTCGGGAGAATTGTGATTAAGCTTAATAACGGGAGCGTAGCCCAGCAGTCCGCCGAATTCAACGGTGTCGCCCTCTTTTTTGCCGTAGGCAGGGATAACTCTTACAGCTGTTGTCTTGGTGTTTGCAACGCCTATTGAAATTTCATCGGCAATAATGCCCGAAATCACGGCTTCCGTTGTATCTCCGGGAATTGCAATCATATCAAGTCCTACAGAGCATACTGCAGTCATTGCTTCAAGCTTTTCAATTGAAAGAGAGCCGTTTGCAACTGCCGCAATCATACCCTCGTCCTCTGATACGGGAATAAATGCACCGGAAAGACCGCCCACGTGGGAGGAAGCCATAACGCCGCCCTTTTTGACAGCGTCGTTGAGCATTGCGAGTGCTGCCGTCGTGCCGTGTGCACCGCAGCATTCAAGCCCCATATTTTCGAGTATTCTTGCAACGGAGTCACCTATAGCAGGAGTGGGTGCAAGAGAAAGGTCAACAATTCCGAAGGGAACGCCGAGTCTCTCTGCTGCCTCGGAGGCTACAAGCTGACCTACTCTCGTAATCTTGAAGGCTGTTTTCTTTATGATGTCAGCGAGCTGTGAAAGGTCGCAGTCGCCGGCACGTGATATTGCGGAGGATACAACACCGGGGCCCGATACGCCTACGTTGATAACGCATTCAGGCTCTCCTATTCCGTGAAATGCACCTGCCATAAAGGGGTTATCCTGAGGCACGTTTGCAAAAACAACAAGCTTTGCACAGCCTATGGAATAATTATCCTTTGTAAGAAAAGCCGTTTCCTTTATAGTTTTACCCATAAGTCTTATGGCATCCATATTGATGCCGGACTTTGTGGAGGCTACGTTTACGGATGAGCAGACCTTACCCGTTATGCTCAGAGCCTCCGGAATTGCGGCAATAAGATTCTCTGAGCTTTTTGTAAAGCCCTTGTCAACGAGAGCAGAGAAGCCGCCTATGAAGTTGATTCCGAGGGTATCTGCCGCTCTGTCAAGAGTCTGTGCGATTTTTACATAAGTATCGCTCCCGTGCTTTCCGCCGATTAATGCAACGGGTGTTACGGAAACACGCTTGTTAACTATGGGAATTCCGTATTTTTTTTCGATTTCTTCACCCGTCTTAACAAGATTTTCTGCACTTTTTGTTATTTTATCATAAATGTTTGTAAGAAGTCTTCCTTCGTCCTCACTGCAGCAGTCAAGAAGAGATATTCCCATTGTGATGGTACGAATATCAAGATTCTCCTGCCTTATCATATTTATGGTTTCGAGGATATCCGCCGTATTGATCATTTTACCCGTCTCCTCCGTTTAAATGTGGTGCATTGTATTGAAAATATCTTCGTGCATAGTCTGAATCTGAAGATTCTTGCTGTTGCCGTATTCTGCTAAAAGGTCAACAAATTCCGAGAAGGGAATTTTGAGCCCCGAAATATCTGCAAGCATAATCATTGCAAAGTATTCGCTTAAAACACTCTGTGTGATGTCAAGGATATTTGCACCCTTTTCCGCACAGATTGTGCTTACTCCCGCAATGATTCCTACGTTGTCCTTGCCTGTTACACTGATTATTGCTTTCATATTTTACGTCCTCCCGTATATATATAACTAAATCTTACTATATATTTACTTTTTTTTCAATTGTTTGCATTTATTTTTATTGAAAAATTGTTAAAAAAACTGTATTATTGTATGCGGTGAAGAAAATGCGTGAATTTATATGTAACGGGAAAGCCTTCCCGCTGGGGGAAAGGGCATATATAATGGGAATTCTCAACGTCACTCCCGATTCCTTTTCGGACGGCGGACGGTATAATTCCCTGAAAACGGCTCTTTCTCATACGGAAGAGATGATAAGAGACGGAGCGGATATAATAGATATAGGTGCCGTTTCCACAAGACCCTTTTCGGAGAAGGTGTCCGAGGAAGAGGAGTGGGAGAGACTAAGGGAAATTCTTCCCCGTATAAAGCAAGAATTCCCCGGGATTACAGTTTCCGTTGATACGGTAAGTCCCGTTGTTGCCGAAAAAAGTATTCTTGCAGGCGCTGATATTATAAACGACGTAAGCGGTGTTTTTTTGTCGGATATGGCAAAAATCATAAAAAAGTACGATTGCGGCTGGGTCGTGATGCACGGCGGAATAGGGTTAAGAAAAACCGAGGAAATAACGGTCTTTCCCGAGGGAATCGTAACGGACGTAAATGCCTTTTTTACAGAAATGCTGAAAAAAGCTGACGAAGCCGGAATAAAGCGGTCAAGAATCTGCCTTGACCCGGGCTTCGGATTTTCAAAAACCAATGAGCAGAACCGTGAGCTTTTAGAGAATTTCGGAAAGCTTCAAAAATCTGATTGTGCTCTTATGTGTGCTTTATCCCGAAAACGCTTTATAAGAGAAAAGGCAGGGGACAGGGAAGAGGATATTATCCGTCTGACTGTCGAAGCTGACCGCTTTGCAATTGAAAACGGAGCGGATATAATAAGAGTACACGACGTAAAGGCGCACCGTGAAAGGAGACTTTAATGAAGAATTATATACTGAGCTATACTAAGCAGACGCCCCTCAGAAATGATGAGCTGTCTCTTCGCGACCACAGAAAATGCAACATTCCCGAGGACGGCTGGGAGAGATGGTCTCTTCCTCTGGGCAACGGCTATATGGGAATTAACGTTTTCGGAAGAACTGACGTTGAAAGGCTTCTCATAACCGAAAACAGCCTTTCAAACCCCTGCGCTTATCACGATAATTTCCCCGGCGGTGCCGCAGGACTTTCCAATTTCTGCAGCTTTTATCTTGATTTTTCTCATAAAAGAGTTAAAAATTACCGCCGTGCCCTGAACCTCAATAAGGCTCTTTGTACCACGGAATATGAATATAAGGGTACAGTCTTTAAAAGAGAGCACTTTGCTTCATACCCCGGAAACGTATTTGTAACGAGAATTACGGGAGATAAGCAAAAAAGCGTTTCCTTTAAGCTTTCTGCACGCGTTACTCTTAACCGCCCCTACCTTTTCGAGGAGGGGGACAAAATGGGCAAAACCGCAGAAATAAAAGCTGAGAATAACGAAATTACCGTATCGGGTGAAATGCTTTATTACGGCATAAAGTTCTACGGAAAAATGTGCGTAAGCCTTAAGGACGGCACCGTAACGGCAAAGGAAAATGCCCTTGAAATAAAAAATGCAACCGAGGTGCTTCTCGTTTTCTCCTGTGCTACAAACTATGTGCCCGAGGAAAGGGTATTCACGGAAAAAGACCCGAAGAAGAAGCTTGCCCCCTATCCCGTGCCCGTTGACAGAGTAAACAAAAATATTACAAATGCCCTAACGCTCGGCTTCGAAAGAATTTTCGCAGAGCATCTTGAAGACTATTCCTCTCTTTTTGACAGAGCGGAAATAGATTTCGGCGGTACTGAGGCTAATATTACCACCGACAAGCTCATAAGCCGTTACAGACGTACAAAGGATTCACGTTATCTTGAGGAGCTCGTTTTCCAGTACGGAAGATATCTTCTTATTTCCTCATCCCGTAAGGGAGGAAGACCTGCAAATCTTCAGGGAATATGGAACAGATACGATTCCTCACCTTGGTCGGCAGGCTACTGGCACAATATAAACGTGCAGATGAACTACTGGCCATCCTTCAATACAAATCTTCACGAATGCTTCCTGCCTTACATTGAATATTACAATTCATATAAGGCACTTGCGGCAGAGAATGCTGACGAGTACATAAAGAAATATTTCCCCGAGGAATATTCCGACGATAACGGCATTGCGATTGCCACGGGCGCCTGGCTTTATGATATGGAAAAGCTTCCCGACCCTAAAACGGGACATTCGGGT
>JAZOWG010000017.1:0-23354 GCA_045659105.1 Acutalibacteraceae bacterium | reverse complement strand
CCGAACATTGAGGAAAGGGGTACATCAGCATTAACCTGAGTTGCGCCGTTACGAACTTCCTGATCACGGATCATACCGCGGCGGGCATTGATATCACCGATAACAGTTCCGAGATAATCATCGGGTACTGTAACAGCAATCTTCATGATGGGCTCCATAAGAACGGGAGCAGCCTTCTGCATAGCATCCTTGAAAGCCATTGAGCCTGCAAGCTTGAAAGCCATTTCAGAAGAGTCAACCTCATGATAAGATCCGTCGTAAAGTGTAACCTTAACGTCAACTACAGCGTAGCCTGCGAGAACACCGTTGGAAAGTGCACCCTTAACACCGGCTTCAACTGCGGGGATGTATTCCTTGGGAACAGCACCGCCGACAACTTCGTTAACGAATTCGAAGCCCTTTTCGGGGTTGGGTTCAATTCTGATCTTAACGTGACCGTACTGACCGTGACCACCGGACTGACGAGCGAACTTTGTATCGGATTCTGCATTCTTTGTGATTGTTTCTCTGTAAGCAACCTGGGGAGCACCAACGTTAGCTTCAACCTTGAATTCGCGGAGCATTCTGTCTACGATGATTTCAAGATGAAGCTCACCCATACCTGCAATGATGGTCTGGCCTGTTTCTTCATCGGTGTAGAACTTGAAGGTGGGGTCTTCTTCAGCGAGCTTCATAAGAGCGATACCCATCTTCTCCTGACCTGCTTTGGTCTTGGGTTCAACGGCAACTCTGATAACGGGCTCGGGGAATTCCATCTGTTCAAGAATAATAGGATGCTTTTCATCGCAAAGGGTGTCACCTGTGGTAGTATTCTTAACACCAACGATAGCACAGATATCACCGCAGTAGCACTGATCAAGGTCAGCTCTGTGGTTAGCGTGCATCTGAAGAATACGGCCGAGTCTTTCGTTCTTACCCTTTGTGGAGTTGTATGCGGAAGTACCGGAAACTGCGATACCTGAGTAAACTCTTGTGAAGCAAAGCTTACCAACGAAGGGGTCGGTAGCAATCTTGAAAGCAAGAGCTGCAAGAGGTGCGTCATCGGATACTTCACGTGTGATTTCGTCACCTGTATCGGGGTCGATACCGTTTACAGCACCGACATCGAGGGGTGAGGGCATGTAGTCAACAACAGCGTCAAGAAGCTTCTGAACACCTCTGTTACGATATGATGTACCGCATACTACGGGAACCATTTCGTTAGCAAGTGTTGCCTTTCTGATAGCTGTCTTGATTTCCTGAACGTCGAGGTCACCTGTTTCGAAATACTTCTCCATAAGTGCTTCGTCCTGTTCAGCTACGTGCTCGAGGAGCTCTAAACGGTACTGTTCAGCAAGCTCCATCATATCTTCGGGAATGTCAACAACTTCGGTCTTGAGACCTTCTTTGTCGTCATACATGGTTGCATTCATTTCTACGAGGTCAATAATGCCCTTGAAATCGGCTTCAGCGCCGATGGGGAGCTGAATCGGAACAGCATTACACTTAAGTCTGTCCTTCATCATAGCCACAACATTGTAGAAGTTTGCACCCATAATGTCCATCTTGTTGACATATACCATTCTGGGAACACGGTACTTGTCAGCCTGTCTCCATACGGTTTCAGACTGAGGCTCAACGCCGCCCTTTGCACAGAGAACCGTAACGGAACCGTCAAGAACTCTGAGTGAACGTTCAACTTCAACTGTGAAGTCAACGTGACCGGGAGTGTCAATGATATTAACGCGGTGACCGTTCCAGAAGCATGTTGTAGCAGCAGAAGTAATTGTGATACCTCTTTCCTGCTCCTGTGCCATCCAGTCCATTGTTGCTGCACCGTCGTGTGTTTCACCAAGCTTGTGGTTAACACCGGTGTAGAAAAGGATTCTTTCGGTGGTAGTGGTCTTACCTGCGTCGATATGAGCCATAATACCGATATTTCTTGTTAATTCAAGTGATACCTGTCTGGGCATAATGTCCTCCATAAAAATTCTACAAGATATAGGATAATCGGGGTCCTATTACCAACGGAAATGGGAGAAAGCCTTGTTAGCTTCAGCCATCTTGTGAGTGTCTTCACGCTTCTTGAATGCTGAACCTGTTTCGTTTACAGCATCCATGATTTCGTTGGCAAGTCTTTCCTTCATAGTTCTCTCTCCACGGTTTCTTGCATAGAGAGTGATCCATCTGAGACCGAGAGTCTGTCTTCTCTCGGGACGAACCTCCATGGGCACCTGGTAGGTTGAACCACCTACACGGCGAGCCTTTACTTCGAGTAAGGGCATTACATTTTCCATAGCTGCCTCGAAAACTTCGAGGGGTTCTTTTCCTGTTTTTTCTCTGATGATGTCAAAAGCGTCGTATACAATTTTCTGTGCAACACCCTTTTTTCCATCATACATAACACTGTTAATGAGACGTGTTACGAGTTTTGAGTTGTAAAGCGGATCGGGCAAAACATCACGTTTTGCTATATTGCCTCTTCTTGGCACTTCGCTTCCCTCCTTCATAGTAATGATATCATAGGTACTCGAGTGACAAATTCCCGCGGCGCCAATGAAAGGTTTAATCACAGCCTTACGCCATATATATTAAAGCTTACATTGGTGAAAAATTTTCAACCTGCAAGAAGATTTTGTCCTGATCGATTTTACAAGGGCTTATTTCTTAGCCTTTGCCTTCTTTGTGCCGTACTTGGAACGGCTCTGCATTCTGCCGTTAACGCCCTGAGCATCAAGTGTTCCGCGGACGATGTGGTAACGTACACCGGGAAGGTCTTTAACTCTTCCGCCTCTTATAAGAACAACGGAGTGTTCCTGAAGATTGTGGCCGACACCGGGAATGTAAGCGGATACTTCAATACCGTTTGTAAGACGAACTCTGGCAAGCTTTCTGAGAGCTGAGTTAGGCTTCTTGGGTGTATCGGTCTTAACAACTGTACATACACCGCGCTTCTGGGGAGAGTTGTGATCAATCATAACATTCTTATGAGAGTTGAGACCCTTACCGAGAGCGGGAGCCTTTGACTTCTTCTCAAGAGACTTTCTGCTGTTGCGAACAAGCTGATTAAAGGTTGGCAATCTTTTTTCCTCCTTTATAGATTTTTATATCAAAAGGGAAAAATCGTGCGATTTTTCCCTTGATAACAAAAATATCATCGCACAGTTTGCAATTTTAACATTAATTACACCTATTTGTCAACACCTTTTACAAAGATTTTGGCAAAAATTCGTTAAAAGTTACAAACTATACTCTTGTAGCGACACTGAAAAGAAGATTTTTTGAATTATTCTTCAATATCGTAGTCATTTTTCTCGATTGTAACACCGGAATAACGCTTCATACCCGTACCTGAGGGAAGAAGCTTACCGATAATTACGTTCTCCTTAAGACCTACGAGGGGATCTACCTTACCCTTGATAGCAGCGTCTGTAAGAACTCTTGTAGTTTCCTGGAAGGATGCTGCAGCAAGGAAGGATTCGGTAGCAAGAGATGCCTTTGTGATACCGAGAAGAACGGGGATATAGGTTGCGGGAACGTATTCCGTGCCAGCCTCTGCGCAAGCTGCCTTTGCAGCCTTTACAGCCTTCTTGAACTCGCTCTTTTCGATTGTTGCACCGGAAAGAAGGTTTGTTGAACCAACCTCGTCAACCTTAACCTTACGCATCATCTGACGGATAATAACCTCAATGTGCTTGTCGTTAAGCTCAACGCCCTGTGCACGGTAAGGAGCCTGTGCTTCTTTTATAAGGTAATTATAAAGCTCGTTTACGCCGAGGATATCAAGAACATCGTGGGGATTTGCAGAGCCTTCTGTAAGAAGTGTGCCCTTTTCGATGTGCTGACCCTCCTGGACAAGCTTTGTGCAGCCGAAGGGAATCTTTTCTTCAACAGCGATATTGTCCTCTGTTGTGATAACGATGCTTTCGGTTACCTTCTTGCCCTTTGTTGTTGTCTTGAAGGAAACAGTACCTGTAGCTCTTGCAATGAAAGCAACAGTCTTGGGCTTTCTTGCTTCGAAAAGTTCTTCAACTCGGGGAAGACCTCGTGTGATGTCAGCTGTGGTAGCAACACCACCGGTGTGGAAGGTTCTCATAGTAAGCTGTGTACCGGGTTCACCGATTGACTGAGCAGCAACAACACCGACAGCTTCACCTGTTGAAACGGGACGGCCCGTTGCAAGGTTCTTACCGTAACACTTCTTACATACGCCGTGAGTAGCTTCACAGGTAAGAAGAGAGCGGATCTTAACATGTGTATGACCTGCGGCAACAATCTTCTTGGCATCCGCACCCGAAAGGATGTGGTCGTTATCCATAAGAAGGCTGCCGTCTTCATTGTAAAGGTTTTCGAAGAGGTATCTGCCTTCAAGTCTTTCTGCAAGACTTTCAAGAAGGCTGTCCTTTTCGCCGTAGATGTCAAATACCTCGAAGCCCTCTGTGCATCCGCAATCGTCCTCAAGAACGATGATTTCCTGAGAAATATCAACAAGACGTCTGGTAAGGTAACCTGAGTCAGCGGTACGAAGAGCGGTATCGGCAAGACCCTTACGGGCACCACGTGATGAAATGAAGTATTCAAACACGTTAAGACCTTCACGGTAGTTAGCCTTGATGGGGATTTCGATGGTCTGACCTGATGTATTTGAAATGGGTCCTCGCATACCTGCAAGCTGGTTAAGCTGTGATGCGTTTCCTCGAGCACCGGAACCGAGCATCATGTGAATGGGGTTTCTGCTGTCGAGGTTTGTGCTGATTTCTTCCGAAATCTTATTTGTGCACTTTTCCCAGATATTGATAACAGACTTATAACGTCTTTCTTCTGTGATGTAACCGCGGTTGAAGTACTGCATAATCTCTTCAACCTGACGCTCTGCCTCTGCAAGATACTGAGCCTTCTTCTCGGGGATTACTGCGTCGAATACGGATACAGTGATACCTGACTGAGTTGAGTACTTATAACCCTGATTCTTGATTCTGTCAAGAACGTCGGCAGATATATTTGTACCGTGAACCTCAATACACTTGTCGATAATCTTACCGAGCTGCTTCTTATCAACAACGAACTCAGCTTCCATCTGAACCATACTGTCTGCATCTGAGGGATCTCTCTTCACGAAACCGAGGTCCTGAGGAACAGGTCTGTTGAAGATAACACGGCCGAGTGTTGTATTTGCAAAGCCTGTATATTCTACACCGTTTACTTCCTTTGTGATACGGAGCTTAATGGGAGCGTGGAGTCCGAGAACACCTGCATCGTAAGCCATAATTGCTTCGTTTTCATCTCTGTAAACGTTGTTAGCACCGGGCTCATCTTCTCTTAAGAGTGTAAGATAGTAGGAGCCGAGAACCATATCCTGTGAGGGAACGGTTACGGGCTTACCGTCTGAGGGCTTGAGAAGGTTGTTGGAAGCAAGCATAAGGAAGCGTGCTTCTGCCTGAGCTTCAACTGAAAGGGGTACGTGAACAGCCATCTGGTCACCGTCGAAGTCAGCGTTGAAGGCCGTACATACAAGGGGATGAAGCTTGATAGCTCTGCCTTCTACAAGTACGGGCTCGAATGCCTGGATACCGAGGCGGTGAAGTGTGGGAGCACGGTTAAGCATAACGGGATGGTCCTTGATAACCGTTTCGAGAGCATCCCATACAACGTGGTCAACTCTTTCAATAAGCTTCTTTGCAGCCTTGATATTCTTTGCAACACCGATGTCGCAGAGTCTCTTCATTACGAAGGGCTTGAAAAGCTCGAGAGCCATTTCCTTGGGAAGACCGCACTGATAAATCTTGAGTGTGGGACCAACAACGATAACGGAACGGCCTGAGAAGTCAACTCGCTTACCGAGAAGGTTCTGACGGAAGCGTCCCTGCTTACCCTTGAGCATATCGGAAAGAGACTTGAGAGGTCTGTTATTGGGACCTGTAACGGGTCTGCCTCTTCTGCCGTTGTCGATAAGTGCGTCAACAGCCTCCTGAAGCATTCTCTTTTCGTTCTTTACGATGGATTCGGGAGAGCCGAGCTTAAGAAGAGTCTTAAGTCTTTCGTTTCTGTTGATAACACGTCTGTAAAGGTCGTTAAGGTCACTTGTTGCGAATCTGCCGCCGTCAAGCTGAACCATGGGACGGAGATCCGGAGGAATTACGGGGATAACGTCAAGAATCATCCACTCGGGACGGTTGCCTGACTGACGGAATGCTTCAACAACCTCAAGACGCTTGAGAACGCGGAGCTTCTGCTGACCGTCAAGGTCCTTGATTTCCTCCTTGAGCTCTTCGGCAAGCTTCTCAACGTCAATTTCGGAGAGAAGAATCTTGATAGCCTCAGCGCCCATCATTGCCTCGAATTCGCCCGTAACGTCACGGGTAAGACATTCCTGATATGTGTTTTCATCAATGATGTCACCCTTATTGAGGTTACAGTCACCGGGACGTAAAACTATATAATTGTCGAAATAGATAACTCTTTCAAGCTGACGGGGTGCAATGCCGAGCATAAGACCGATTCTTGAAGGTATACCCTTGAAGTACCAGATATGGGATACGGGGCAGGCAAGCTCAATACGGCCCATTCTTTCACGGCGGACCTTTGACTTTGTAACCTTAACACCGCAACGGTCGCAGACAGTACCCTTATAGTGCTGTCTCTTGTACTTACCGCAGTGACACTCCCAGTCCTTTACGGGTCCGAAAATAACCTCGCAGAAAAGACCGTCCTTTTCGGGCTTGAGAGTTCTGTAGTTAATCGTTTCAGCCTTCTTTACCTCACCGAAGGACCATGAACGGATCTTATCGGGTGAAGCAAGGCCGATCTGAATTGATTCAAAATTTAATTTATTGTAATTGTCTTCTGTATATTTCTTAACAGTTACTGCACTTTCGCTCATCTGACAACTGCTCCTTTATATATTAGTCGGGAATCCTGCTGCTGCGGCATCAGTCAATGTCATTGTCTGCACCGCTTACGATATTGAAGCCGTTTCTTTCGTACTCGTCTTCAGCATCTTCGGAGCTGAAGCCCATAAGCTCAGCAGCATCGAAAATGTCGTCGTCATCGAGTGCTTCTTCGTCATCTGCGAACTCATCGCCGCCGAAGTCGTCTGCAACTACGTCGTCGGGTACGGGAGGAAGGTCTGCGGCAGGAGCTTCATCATCGCAGTAATCCTGCTGGAGGTCGATTTCAACGCCGTCTTCATCGAATACGGTGATATCGAGAGCAAGAGACTGTAATTCTCTTACAAGAACCTTGAAGCTTTCGGGGATACCGGGACGGGGTACTGCCTCGCCCTTGACGATAGCCTCATAAGCCTTGACACGGCCTACGATATCGTCAGACTTGATTGTAAGAATTTCCTGAAGAGTATATGCTGCGCCGTATGCTTCAAGTGCCCAAACTTCCATTTCACCGAAACGCTGTCCGCCGAACTGAGCCTTACCGCCCAGGGGCTGCTGTGTAACGAGAGCATAGGGACCTGTTGAACGTGCGTGAATCTTATCATCAACAAGATGATGGAGCTTGAGGTAGTACATGACACCTACGGTTACGGGGTTATCAAACTTCTGACCGGTTCTTCCGTCGTAAAGAACGGACTTTCCGTCCTCTCTGAGACCTGCAAGCTTGAGACATTCCTGAATGTCGCTTTCGTGAGCGCCGTCGAATACGGGAGTCATAATCTTCCAGCCAAGCTCACGGCAAGCACGGCCGAGGTGTACCTCAAGTACCTGACCGATATTCATTCGGGAGGGAACGCCGAGGGGGTTAAGAACGATATCAAGAGGAGTACCGTCTTCAAGGAAGGGCATATCCTCCTGGGGAAGAATTCTTGAAACAACACCCTTGTTACCGTGACGGCCTGCCATCTTGTCACCTACGGAGAGCTTTCTCTTCTGTGCAACGTAGCAGCGTACGATCTTGTTAACACCGGGGTTGAGCTCGCTTGAGTTTGCTCTTGTGTAAACCTCAACGTTTACAACGATACCGTATGCACCGTGGGGAAGCTTAAGGGAGGTATCCTTGCATTCGCCGGACTTTTCACCGAAGATAGCACGGAGAAGTCTGTGCTCTGCATTGAGCTCTGTTTCACCCTTGGGAGTGATTTTACCTACAAGGATGTCACCTGCGCGGACCTCTGCACCTACGCGGATAATACCCTGCTCGTCAAGATCCTTGAGAGCATCCTCGGAAACGTTGGGAATGTCTCTTGTGATCTGCTCCGGTCCGAGCTTTGTCTCACGGGCCTCTATTTCATACTTTTCAATGTGGATTGATGTATATACGTCGTCGCGTACAATCTTTTCGTTGATAAGAACGGCGTCTTCGTAGTTATAGCCTTCCCAGGTCATAAAGCCTACGAGAGCATTCTTACCGAGGGAGATTTCACCGTCGCTTGTTGCGGGACCGTCAGCAATGACGTTGCCCTTTTCAATTCTTTCGCCGACACTTACTATGGGTCTCTGGTTAATACATGTGCCCTGGTTGGAGCGCATAAACTTGATAAGAGAGTAAACGTCAACGTCGCCTTCGTCTGTTGTGATCTCAACAGAGTCTGCACTTACTCTTGTAACGGTACCGGTACGCTCTGCAAGCACGCATACACCTGAGTCGCATGCGGACTTGTATTCCATACCTGTTCCGACGATGGGAGATTCTGTCTTGAGAAGCGGAACTGCCTGACGCTGCATGTTAGCACCCATCAGAGCACGGTTTGCGTCGTCGTTCTCAAGGAAGGGAATCATAGCGGTAGCAACGGAAACAACCATCTTGGGAGAAATATCCATGTAGTCAACCTCGGAAGCGTCAACCTCAAGGAACTCGTCTCTGTAACGTACGATGACCTTCTTGTTTGCAAAGAAGCCGTCCTCTGTAAGAGGCTCGTTAGCCTGTGCAACCTTGAAGCTGTCTTCAACGTCAGCTGTCATATAAAGAACTTCGTCAAGCACCTTGCCGGTTGCCTTGTCAACACGGCGGAAGGGAGCCTCAATGAAGCCGTATTTGTTGATTCTTGCGAATGTAGCAAGTGAGGAGATAAGACCGATGTTGGGACCTTCGGGAGATTCGATGGGACACATACGGCCGTAGTGTGTATAGTGAACGTCTCGAACCTCGAAGCCTGCACGGTCTCTTGAAAGACCGCCGGGGCCCAGGGCTGAAAGACGGCGCTTGTGAGTAAGCTCTGCAAGGGGGTTAACCTGGTCCATGAACTGTGAAAGGGGTGATGAACCGAAGAACTCCTTGATAACGGAGGTTACGGACTTGATGTTGATAAGAGATGCAATTGTTGCAGGCTCTTTTCTGAGTGACATCTTTTCACGTACAACTCTTTCAAGTCTTGTGAAGCCGATTCTGAACTGATTCTGGAGAAGCTCGCCGACTGAACGGATACGGCGGTTACCGAGATGGTCGATATCATCGGTATAGCCGACCCCGCTTGCAAGACAGTTGAGGTAGTTGATTGAGGAGAAGATATCGTCAACGGTGATGTGCTTGGGAATAAGCTCATCGCAACGGTCGGAAAGCTCTTTTGCAAGCTCTTCCTTGTCGTCGATTTCCTTGTCGAGGATATCCTTAAGTACGCTGAAGCAGACCTTTTCGTTGATGCCGAGAGCGTCAAGCTCTTCAACAGTGAACTGGGGGAAGAACTCGTAGGGCTCGCACATACCGTTTGTGATAACCTTTACAGTCTCGCCGCCGTCTGCGTATACTTCAACGATGCTTACACCTGCCTGCTCCATCTGCTGAGCAATTTCCTTGGTAACAACCGTGTCAGCCTCGAAAACCTCACCGAAAGCACCCGTTACGGTGTTTACAAGCACGCGGTCAACAATTCTGTCGGAAAGAGCAAGCTTTTTGTTGTACTTATATCTGCCGACTCTTGAAAGGTCATAGCGTCTGTCGTCGAAGAAAAGACCCTCAAGATGTGACTTTGCGGAGTCAATCGTGGGAGGCTCACCGGGACGGAGCTTCTTATAAACCTCAATAAGAGCTTCAGCGGAATTCTTTGTGGTATCCTTTGCAAGAGTTGCCATAATTCTGGCATCCTCACCGAAGAATTCGATAATATCGGAATTGGAGTCAAGACCGAGAGCTCTGATAAGGGTTGTGATGGGGAGCTTTCTGTTCTTGTCGATTCTTACGCTGAAAATATCGTTTGCATCTGTTTCATATTCAAGCCATGCACCGCGGTTGGGGATAATGGTTGAAGTAATATCGAATGTATTTTTGCTTGCCTTGTCAAAATATATACCGGGGGAACGGACAAGCTGAGAAATGATAACACGCTCTGCACCGTTGATAACGAAGGTGCCGCTGTCTGTCATCTTGGGAAGGTCGCCCATATAAATCTCGTCTTCGATAAATTCCTCTTCCTCACCGTTAGCGGCCTTCTTGGAAAGACGGACCTTAACCTTAAGGCTGTCCGCATATGTTGCATCTCTTTCCTTACAGTCCTTTACGGTGTAGTTGCGTTCGGGGTTATGGGGGTCCTTGGGTTCAAGATGGGCATCGATGAATTCAAGCACAAGGTCGCTTGAAAACTCCGTTATACCTCCTATGTCATTGAACACTTCCTTAAGACCGACATCGAGAAACCACTTGTATGAGTTCTTCTGTACCTCGATCAGATTAGGCATCTCCATTACCTCGTTGATCTTAGCGAAGCTCATTCTGGTGTTTTTGCCGAGATTCACAGGTTTCACATTAGGCATTCAATCCAACTCCGTTCTTTGTTACTTATTTTCGGAGAATGTGCATCCCCCGTATCACCCGCCTAATATAATATTAAATAGGCCATACAAAAGGATATTCACATCCATAATAATGCAGTTTAGTATAATACTACAAACATTTCCCGATGTCAATATAAAATTTAAATTTTTTTTATATTTTATTAATAAGGGCGTAAAATTAATAAACAGCTACGCTTTTGCAGGCATTTTACCCCCTCCCCCGTCATATATCTTTAGTGATACAAATTTCAGGGAGGAATTACAGGTGAACACCTTTTCCGAGGAAAGAGCCGTAGAGCTGGGTGAATATATCGTAAAAAACAAGGTTACCGTCCGTGCCGCCGCAGAAATTTTCGGCGTTTCAAAATCAACGGTGCATACAGACGTCACAGACAGACTGAAGGAGGTAGACCCTCCTCTTTATCTGAGAGTCCGCGAGGTGCTTGACGTAAACAAGGCTCAGCGCCACATAAGGGGCGGTATGGCAACTAAGGAAAAATATCTGAAGCTTCACGGCACGGAGCCTTCAATGAAATAATTGACAGAACAGGGAAAACGGAGTATAATAAAAAAATCACACAGACGGAGGAAGCTTATGCTTTTCGGAAAGAAAAAAGACAAAAAAAAGAAAAAAGTCCCCACCGAGCGTTTCCTGTCCTTAAAGGCAAATGACGTTCAGGTGGATGCCATAAATTTCTCACTCACAAAGGACAAGGAAGGCAATCCCCGTCTTGAGGTAAGAACAAGAGACGTCTGCGAGGCGCTTCATTACAGCCATATTGATTTCGAGCTTAAAACCTCCGTCAAGATGCTGAAGGTCGGAGCCGCCTTCAAGGAAGCAATAAGCGAGAAAAATTTCAAGGTTTACGTCTTCGACGTTGATGATTTCAGTCAGTTTTATATCTGATGCACAATAAAATACGTATTCTCTGCACTATTTTGCAAAATCTTATTGTGTAATTTTCACAAACTTTTCAAGAAAAATATATAAATAATACCCGAAGGAAGATATTTCCTTCGGGTTTTCTCTTTTTAGTTCAGATATTTACTATATTATAATACTTTATCATTATTCAAGCTCGAATGCGCCTGTATAAAGCTTATAATAGGTTCCTCCCTGGGCAATCAGATCGTCGTGATCGCCTCTTTCAATGATTCTGCCGTGGTCAAGAACCATAATGGCATCAGAGTTTCTGACCGTGGAAAGACGGTGGGCAATAACGAAAACAGTTCTGTCCTTCATAAGAGCATCCATACCCCTCTGAACAAGCTGCTCCGTTCTCGTATCGATTGAAGAGGTTGCCTCATCAAGAATCATAACGGGCGGATCGGCAACAGCGGCACGGGCAATTGAGAGAAGCTGACGCTGTCCCTGGGAAAGGTTTGCCCCGTTGGAGGTAAGCTCGGTATAATAGCCGTCGGGAAGTCTTGTGATGAAGTCGTGAGCATTTGCAAGCTTTGCCGCCTTTATGCACTCCTCATCCGTAGCGTCAAGTCTGCCGTAGCGGATATTGTCAATAACCGTACCCGTAAACAGATTTGTATCCTGTAAAACTATACCGAGGCTTCGTCTTAAATCAGCCTTTTTAATCTTGTTTATATTTATGCCGTCATATCTTATCTTACCGTCAGCAATGTCATAGAAGCGGTTAATAAGATTAGTGATTGTGGTCTTACCGGCACCCGTAGCACCTACAAAAGCCACCTTCTGCCCGGGCTTCGCATAAAGAGAAACGTCGTGAAGGACGGGCTTACCCTCCTCGTATTCAAAGTCAACGCTGTCAAGAACAACGTCGCCCTTAAGCTCTGTATAAGTGATTGTGCCGTCAGCTGAGTGGGGATGCTTCCAAGCCCAATGCCCCGTATGCTCGGCACATTCGGTGATTACGCCGTTTTCAATCCTTGCATTCACAAGGGTTACGTAGCCGTCGTCAACCTCTGTTTCGCTGTCGATAATTGAGAAAATTCTGCCGGCACCCGCAAGTGCCATAGCAATTGAGTTTATCTGCTGTGAAGCCTGATTCACGCTTCCCGTAAACTGCTTTGTCATACCGAGATATGAAGCCACAACGGAAATTGCAAGAGGTGCGGCAAGGCTTCCCGCAGTAAAGATATTTTCGATGGAAATATTGGGTATTTTGCCGTCCGATACAATAAGCACACCGCCTACGAATGCCGTCACAACGTAAAGAATATTACCGATATTGTTCATTATGGGACCGAAAACATTACCGAAGGTGTTTGCCTTTTCAACGTTCTTGAAAAGCTCCTCGTTTACCTTGTCGAAATCTTCCTTTGATGCCTCTTCGTGACAGAATACCTTGATAACCTTCTGTCCGTTCATCATTTCCTCGGCAAAGCCCTCCATCTTACCCACAGCCTTCTGCTGCATCATAAAGTACTTTGCTGAGTTTCCTCCGACAAATTTTGTCACCTTGAACATCGCAATAACGCCGACGATAACAACAACCATAAGTGATACGCTGAAATATATCATAACCCCCACAAGAACTATGAGAGTAAGAAGAGCTGAAATGATACTGGGAATACCCTGAGAAATAAGCTGTCTGAGGGTATCAATATCATTTGTGTAATAGCTCATTATATCGCCGTGGTTTGTTGCGTCAAAGAATTTTACGGGAAGATTCTGCATCTTCTCGAACATTCTCTTTCTCATTTTATCAAGAAAGCCCTGAGTTGCAATAGCTACAAGCTGCTGCTGTAAAGTTGAAGACGCAAGTCCCAGCACAAAAAGCACAGCCATAACACCGAGAGAAGAAATTACCTCAGGGGTAACTGCAGCCCATGCCCTACTGATACCCGATGTACTTGCAATATCAAGACCTCTTATGATAATATCCGTAATATTTTCAATATAAACTGCAGGCATAACGCCGACAATTGCAGAAATCACGATACAAACAGCGGAAATGCTTATATGCACGGGATAATCATGTATAAAGAGCTTAAGCACTCTTAAAAGGAGCTTGGGGTCAATATTTCTTCCGGGAGGGCCGCCGGGACCGCCCTTTCCGGGAGGGCCCATAGGTGCGCCCTTTGAGGGCTTTTCACGCATTTTATTCATCGTCAGCACCTGCCTTACACTGAATTTCATAAGCTTCCCTGTAAATTGTATTATTCACAAGCAGCTCGTCATGGGTACCCATACCGTCAATCCTTCCGTTATCCAGAACAATTATCTTGTCTGCCTCCTGTACGGAAGAAATTCTCTGAGCAATAATAATTTTTGTAGTACCGGGAATCTCTTCACGGAATGCCTTTCTTATAAGAGCATCCGTTCTTGTATCAACTGCCGAGGTAGAGTCGTCAAGAATAAGAATCTTCGGCTTTTTAAGAAGGGCTCGGGCAATACAAAGACGCTGCTTCTGACCGCCCGAAACGTTGGCACCGCCCTGCTCAATAAATGTATCGTACTTATCGGGGAAGCTTTCAACGAATTCCTTAGCCTGAGCCAGTGCACAGATTCTCTCTATCTCTTCATCCGTAGCATCGGGGTCACCCCAGCGGAGATTTTCTTTTATAGTACCCGAGAAAAGCACGTTTTTCTGCAAAACAACGGAAACCTCATCACGAAGAGCCTTGATATTATAATCTCTTACATCAACACCGCCGACCTTTACGGCACCCTCGGAAACATCATACAAACGGGAAATAAGCTGAATAAGCGTGGTCTTTGACGAGCCCGTAGAGCCGATAATACCTACAGTTTCACCTGACTTGATATGAAGGCTTATTCCTTCAAGAGCAAATTTTTCTGCAGAAGCGGAATATTTGAAGCTTACATTATCAAAATCAATGCTGCCGTCAGCAACCTCTGTCAATGCATTTTCCTTTTCGCGGATGTCAGGTGTTTCCGAAAGCACCTCAACAATTCTCTTTGTTGATGCTACAGCCATTGTAATCATAACAAAAATCATTGAGAACATCATAAGCGACATAAGAACCTGCATTGAGTATGTAAGCATACTTGAAAGAGAACCTACGTCAAGATATGCTCCGCCCGACGAAACAATAAGCTTTGAAGCGAAGAAGGAAATAAGAATCATTGAGGTATACATCGCAAACTGCATAAGAGGTCCGTTAAGAACAACGATTCTTTCAACGTGTGTAAAGTCGTTTCTTATATCCTCACTTGCCGCTGCAAACTTTTTCTTTTCGTAGTCTTCTCTTACAAAGCTCTTTACAACACGCATACCCTTGATGTTTTCCTGTACGGAATTGTTGAGCTTGTCATACTTTTTGAATACTGCCTTAAAAAGAGGAAGTGCCTTCGTACCGATAAGAAGAAGACCTATTGCAAGTGCAGGGGCAATAAACAGGAATATAAGGCTTAACTTTTTGCCGACAACAGTTGCCATAACCGTAGCAAAAATAAGCATAAGAGGAGCACGCACGGCAATTCTTATTATCATCATAAATGCCATCTGCACATTGTTTATATCTGTTGTAAGTCTTGTTACGAGAGATGATGTGCTGAAGCGGTCAATATTGGAAAACGAGAAAGACTGAATCTTATAAAAAATATCGTGACGGAGATTCTTTGCAAAGCCTGCCGATGCCGTAGCCGCGGTCTTTCCCGCAATAGCACCGAAGGCAAGAGACAAAAATGCCATCAGAACAAGACTGACACCGTATTTTATAATATCAGCCATCTCGCAGCCCGCTTTGATTGAGTTGATAAGCTGAGCCGTAATCATGGGAATAATACATTCGCAGACAACCTCACCTATCATAAACACAGGGGTGAGTATGGTATGCTTTTTATACTCCCTTATACAGCCTGTTAATTTTTTTATCATTTTCTTTCCTCCCTGAAATTGCTGAATTTTATGCCTATATTTTCAAGCAGACGGACAATAAATCCGTGGAGAAGCACTTTTTCCTCGTCGGAAAAGCCCTTCACAAGCTGTTGCTCGTACAGGTCTATATGCTTTTTCATTTCATCCTCACAGCACCGTGCCTTTTCTGTTATAAGGATGTTTCTGTAGCGTCTGTCATTTTCATCGGCATAGCAGTTTATAAAGCCCTTGGCTTCAAGCCTTGAGATTATTCCCGACACGGTAGCATGGGAAAGCTCAAACTGATTTTCAATATCCCGGTGACAGATATTTTCGCCCTGATGCATTGCAACGTAATGAAGCACAAACAGCTGAGAAGGTGTAAGTCCTAAGCTTTCTGCTTTCTCGGAATGAAGCTGCTCAAACTCCTTGTTAAGCAGTCTTATAAGCGGACCCATATGTAATTTTTCAGGCAAAATTATTCTCCTTTCCCAAAATATGTCGCACGCTACATATTATCACAAAAAACGTTTTTACACAATAGCAAAATCAAGCTTTTTTGTGTAAAAACAGATTTTATTTTCAGTATGTGCCGCCGTACGGAGTATTATCCTTATATTCGATAAACACTCTTACGTTAAATTTAAGACCGCACTTGGGACATTTTGTTATATGCTTACCCTTTATTCTCTTAAGTCTCAGCTTAGAAGAACACTTAGGGCATTTCTTATAAATATAATTTCTGTCCTTCGCACTCTTTATCTTATCGTCAAAGAGGGGCATAACCTTAGCCCTCAGACGCAGATATTTCTCATTTTCAAGAGTTCTTTTATACGTGTTTTTTGACAGTATCCTGAAAAAGGCAAACAGATAGAAAAACGTATTGAGAAATGAGCAGATATAATAAGGAATGAAGGTGGGAAGAAAACGCAGGAAAAAGCAAAGTATTCCGAACACAAGCCCCGCTGCCATCAGGAAGCCTCCCAATTGGTCAAAACCGTATCTGCCGTACATAAAACGAATTAATTTTTCTCTGAAACCGTTCATAATTTATCCTTTCAAAAGCTTTGTGCCGATAATATCATTTCTTTCTTAAAGCTGTCTTTAATATTACCATATTTCACCTGCAGTATGCAATATGTAAAAAAGCCTTGCATTTTCTGTAAATTACTGTATAATTATTGTGTTAAAATATTAACGGAGGTTGAAAATAATGTTAGTATCAGCAAAAGAAATGCTTAACAAAGCAAAAGCAGGCAAATATGCAGTAGGTCAGTTCAACATCAACAATCTTGAATGGACAAAGGCAGTTCTCCTTACAGCACAGGAATGTAACTCTCCTGTTATCCTCGGTGTTTCCGAAGGTGCAGCAAAGTATATGTGCGGCTTCAACACAATCGTAGGTATGGTAAACGGTATGCTTGAAACCCTTAATATCACAGTTCCCGTTGCTCTTCACCTTGACCACGGCTCCTTTGACGGTGCATATGCAGCTATGAACGCAGGCTTCTCATCAGTTATGTTCGACGGCTCTCACTATGCAATCGACGAAAACATCGCAAAGACAAAGCAGATCATCGCAGACGCAGAGGCTAAGGGTATTTCCGTTGAAGCAGAAGTAGGCGCTATCGGCGGTGAAGAAGACGGCGTTGTAGGCAGCGGTGAGGTTGCAGATCCCGCAGAATGCAAGATGATTGCAGACCTCGGTGTTACAATGCTTGCAGCAGGTATCGGTAACATCCACGGCAAGTATCCCGAAAACTGGGCAGGTCTTAACTTTGAAGTACTTGCTAAGATTCAGGAGCAGACAGGTACAATGCCTCTCGTTCTTCACGGCGGCACAGGCATCCCCGAGTCAATGATCAAGGAAGCTATCTCTCTCGGTGTTTCCAAGATTAACGTTAACACAGAATGTCAGCTCACATTCGCAGCAGCTACAAGAGAATACATCGAAGCAGGCAAGGACCTTCAGGGCAAGGGCTTTGACCCCAGAAAGCTTCTCGCTCCCGGCTTTGAAGCTATCAAGGCTACTGTTAAGGAAAAGATGGAGCTCTTCGGTTCCGTAAACAAGGCATAAGAAATGACTTTTCACGAGGAAGAAGCCGTAAGGCTTTTCAGAGAGGGCTGTAACTGCTCTCAGGCGGTATTCACGGCATTTTCCGACCTTACGGGAATTGAAAAAAATACCGCTCTCCGTATGTCCTCTTCCTTCGGAGGAGGCATGGGAAGACTTCGTGAGGTCTGCGGAGCTTTAAGCGGTGCTTTTCTTGCGGCAGGCTGTCTTTTCGGTTACGACAACCTCGAGGACAAGTCCCTCAAGACAGAGCATTATAAGCTCATAGCCGGTATGGCACATCAGTTTTCGGACGTTTTCGGCTCTTATATCTGCCGTGAGATTCTGGGTATCCCCGAATATACATATTCACCCGTGCCCGATGACAGAACCGCAGAATACTACCTTAAGCGCCCCTGCGAAAAATGTATTGCCGCAGCCGCACGGATCCTCGACGAGGAAATCGAGAAAAGAAAATAATGTAATAAGAAGCTGTTCACGGACAGCTTCTTGTTTTTTTATATCCCTTATGGTAAAATAAATCTATACTGCTCAGAGGAGAGATATTATGCTGATACTGTCACCCGAGGAAATAAGAAATGCGGAGAACAAGGCTAACGAAAACGGACTGACCTTCGACGATATGATGGAAAGCGCAGGACAAGGCTCGGCAGAGCATATTCTTATCAATTACCCCGATGCAGAAAATATCGTCATTCTCTGCGGTAAGGGCAAAAACGGCGGTGACGGCTTCGTTATTGCAAGATACCTTAAAGAAGCAGATAAAAATGTCAGCGTCATAAAAGCATTCGCCTGTCCCTCTGACAGCCTTTCCGAAAAGAACAAGGAATTAATTGACGGCACGGTAAACATTTATGACGGCTCACACCTTACAAAAGGCATAATGAAGCTTATAGACTTTGCCGATATTATCGTTGATGCCGTCTTCGGCATCGGCTTCAAGGGTGAGCTTCCCGAAAATGTAAGGGAGCTTTTTGCGGTATCCGCACACTCCCCTGCCGTAAAAATTGCGGTTGATATACCAAGCGGTCTTACCTCAGAAAACGAAAATACCGACTGCTGTTTTTCCGCAGACGAGACTCTTTCAATGCTCTGCTTCAAAAAGGAGCACATATATAAGCCCTTCAGCGATAAATGCAGAAAAGTAACGGTAATTCCTATCGGCTTCGGTGTTTTCGGAAGCGGTATTGAATCCTTTTCCCGCAAAGAAATAAAAGCCCTTCTCCCCGTAAGACCCTTTAATTCAAACAAGGGAACCTTCGGAAAGGCTATGATAATTGCAGGCTCCTACAATATGCCCGGTGCGGCAAAAATTGCAGTCAAGGGCGCACTTTCATCGGGAGCAGGTCTTACAACCCTCTGCTTCCCCGACTGCATTTACTCCGCAGTCACAGCTTCCCTTTCCGAAAATACGTTTCTCCCCGTAAAATCCTCGGACAAGGGCTGCTTTGATGGCGGTTGCACCGCAGAAATCATTGAAAAAGCGGCCTCTTACGATGCTGTTGCCATAGGCCCCGGACTCGGCGTTTTTCCCGAAACGGAAAAGCTGGTAACGGCACTCATAAAATGCTGTAAGGGTAAAATAATTATAGATGCCGACGGAATAAATATAATTTCCCGTAATATAGATATACTGAAAGAGTCAGAAGCGGAAATTCTCTTAACTCCCCATCCCGGTGAAATGTCAAGACTTACGGGCAACAGTATTGCCGAAATCAATGCTGACCGTGAAAAAACAGCATCGGATTTTTCAAAAGAATACGGTGTGACTGTCCTTCTTAAGGGTGCAAACACGGTTATAGCAGCTCCCGACGGCAGAATTGTTATAAACCCCACAGGCTCCACGGCACTCTCCCGAGGCGGCAGCGGCGACCTTCTTACGGGTATCGCGGCTTCATTTGCCGCACAGGGGCTTACCCTCTTCCATAGTGCGGTGCTGGCTTCCTATGTCCACGGTCTTGCGGGAGAAATCGCAGAGAAAAAATATACGTCTTTCTCTGCAACAATTGAAAGAATTTCCGACTGTATTCCTGATGCTCTTTCCGAAATCATATCGGGAAAGTGATATTTTTTGAAAAAGCTTTTTGCGTTATTGTCATTAATTCTTATTATATCCGTAATTTTTTCATCCTGCGGTGAAAAGATTTTCACAAGGGAATTTTCTCCCGAAAAAAGCTTTACTCTTCACATGAAGGCAGAAAAGGACGGCAAGAGCTTTGAAGCCGATGTAATATGCCTTAACAGCGAAGAAATAACGTTAGCCTTCACACACCCGAAGGAGCTTTCGGGCTTTTCCGTCAGCACCGAAAATGACGGCTATAAGGTAAACGTATTCGGACTTACGGATGAGGTATCGGACAGCGAGCTCAACAATGCTTCCCTTCTGAACATTCTCATAAAAGCCGTAAGAACCTCGGTTTTCACCAACCACGGGCTTTTTACAAAAACGGAAGACGGATATACGGCAAATCTGACAGTTGACGAAATTCCCGTCTTCGTCAGCTTCGGGGATGACGGCTTTTTGCAGGAAATAACCTGCGAAACCCTTAATTTTTCTGCACAGTTTGAAATTTCCCGTTGACAAACGGACAAAAAAACAATATACTCTCTTTTGTAAATATTTAATTGCTACGGTACAGTTAAGAAAAACACGGATTTCCGCAGAGAGAAAACGGTGGGTGCAAGTTTTCGTAATCGGTTTTTCACGCCGCTGTACGGCATCAGAGTGATGAATTCTGCGTAATTTCTGCGTTAAAGGATATTGAGAGGTGCTTGGCACAAATCGGGTGGTACCGCGGTTAATCCGTCCCGATATATGTGGCAGGTGCTTTTTTTGTTTTTTAGGGCAAAATCAAATTATATATAAAGGAACGTGAACAAAATGGAATGGACAGGACTTAATGAGATACGCGAAAAGTATCTTAAATTCTTCGAAACAAAGGAACACTTAAGACTTCCCAGCTTCTCCCTTATTCCCCAGGGCGACAAGAGCCTGCTTCTTATTAACGCAGGTATGGCACCTATGAAAAAATACTTCACGGGCGAGGTAACACCTCCCTCAAAGAGAGTTACAACCTGCCAGAAGTGTATAAGAACTCCCGACATCGAGCGTGTAGGTAAGACCTCACGTCACGGCACCTTCTTCGAAATGCTCGGCAACTTCTCCTTCGGCGATTATTTCAAGCACGAGGCAACAAAGTGGGCATGGGAATTCTGCACAGAGGTTATGGAAATGCCCGTTGACAGACTCTGGGTAAGCATCTTCCACGAGGATGACGAGGCATTCGACATCTGGACAAAGGAGGTAGGCGTATCTCCTGACAGAATCGTACGACTCGGCAGAGAAGACAACTTCTGGGAGCACGGTGCAGGCCCCTGCGGCCCCTGTTCAGAGATTTACTTCGACAGAGGCGAAGAAAACGGATGCGGCAGCCCCGACTGTAAGGTTGGCTGTGACTGTGACCGTTTCGTAGAATTCTGGAACCTTGTTTTCACTCAGTTTGAAAACGACGGCAACGGCAACTACACACGTCTTAAGAATCCCAACATTGACACAGGTATGGGTCTTGAAAGACTTGCCTGCATCTCTCAGGGTGTTGCAAACCTTTTCGAGGTTGACACAATCCAGAACATTATGAAGCACATAATGGAAATTGCAGGTGTTAAATATCACGAAAATGAAAAGAGCGACGTATCTCTCCGTGTTATCACCGACCACATCAGAAGCACAACCATGATGATTTCCGACGGTGTTATGCCCTCAAACGAAGGCAGAGGCTATGTATTAAGAAGACTTCTCAGACGTGCAGCACGCCACGGCAGACTTCTCGGCATTGAAAGACCCTTCCTTTCCGAGGTATGCGAAACTGTTATCAAGGAAAGCGGCTCCGCTTATCCTCAGCTTACGGAAAAGAGAGATTACATCCTCAAGATTATTGCTATAGAAGAAGAAAACTTCAACAAGACAATCGACTCCGGTCTTCGTCTTCTTGAAGATATGATTGCATCCTCCGACGGCAAGACCTTAAGCGGTGACGATGCATTCAAGCTTTCCGACACCTTCGGCTTCCCCCTTGACCTTACACGTGAAATCCTCGAGGAAAAGGGCATGAGCGTTGACGAGGAACGCTTCAACGCACTTATAAAGATTCAGAAGGAAACTGCAAGAAACGCACGTAAGGATGCAGGCGCAGATGCATGGAAGAACTCCACAGCATCACTTAAGGGTATTCCCGAAACAGTATTCACAGGCTATGAGGGAACTGAAGGCAAGGGTAAGCTTCTTGCAATTCTCACCTCCGAGGGTGAGCTCAGTGAAAACATCGGCGAGGGCGAAGAGGCAATCCTCATTCTTGACACAACCTCCTTCTATGCTGAGGGCGGCGGACAGTGCGGTGACAAGGGTATAATTTCAAACGGCAATTTCACCTTCAAGGTAACAGATACAACAAAGAACAACGGCGGAATCTTCTTCCACAAGGGTACTGTTGAAGCAGGTATAGTAACAGTAGGCGCTGAAGCAGACACCCTCGTATGCAAGTCCTTCCGTGAAGCTGTCAAGAGAAACCACACCTCAGCTCACCTTCTTCAGGCAGCACTCAGAAGTACTCTCGGCTCACACGTTGAGCAGGCAGGTCAGCTTGTAAACGAAAGCGTAATGAGATTTGACTTCACTCATTTCTCCGCTCTCACAACAGAAGAAATCGCAAAAATCGAAAAGGAAGTAAACGAGGTTATCCTCTCAGCTCTTCCCGTTGAAAGCGCAGAAAAGACACTCGCAGAGGCGAAGGCTATGGGTGCTATGGCTCTCTTCGGAGAAAAGTACGGTGACACAGTAAGAGTAGTTAATGCAGGCGGCTTCTCACTTGAGCTCTGCGGCGGTACTCACGCTGAAAACACAGGCAAAATCGGTATGTTCAAGATAGTTTCCGAATCCTCTGTAGCTTCGGGTGTCAGAAGAATTGAAGCAGTAACCGGTCTTAATGCTCTTAATTTTGTAAATGAGCTCAACTCCTCTCTTCTCAAGACTGCAGCAGTCCTTAAGTGCTCCGCTTCTGCTGTTGCAGACAAGGCTCAGGCTCTATCAAACGACCTTAAAGCAAAGGACAAGACCATTGAAAAGCTTAACTCAGAGCTTGCATCCGCTAAGGCCTCCGAGCTCTTCACCACAGCTGCTGAATTTGACGGCATAAAGGTTCTCACGGCAGACCTGGGTGAAGCAGATGCAAACGCCCTCAGAACAATGCTCGACTCCTCGAAGGCTGATGACAGCATCATTATTGTTGCCGGCAAGAATACCGAAAAGGGCACCTGCTCATTTGCTTGCGCATGCGGTAAGTCTGCAATTGCCAAGGGCGCACACGCAGGTAACATCATAAGAGAAACCGCAAAAATCGCAGGCGGTGCAGGCGGCGGTAAGCCCGATTCTGCTATGGCAGGCGGTAAGGATATAACAAAAATCGGTGAGGCTCTTTCTGCAGCAGCTTCAATCGTTGAATCTATGGTAAAATAAGGAGAATGAGTTATGGATTGCATTTTCTGTAAAATAGCAAACGGTGAAATCCCCTCCTCCAAGGTTTATGAGGACGATAAGATTCTTGCTTTCAAGGATTTGGCTCCTCAGGCTCCCGTTCATATCCTCATTATCCCCAAGGAGCATATAAAGTGGGCTTATGACGTAACGGAAGAAAACAGCGCAGTTATTGCTCACATATTCGCAAAAATCCCCGAAATCGCTAAATCTCAGGGACTCCAAGACGGCTTCAGAGTGGTAAACAACTGCGG
>JAZOWG010000016.1:0-1561 GCA_045659105.1 Acutalibacteraceae bacterium | reverse complement strand
GAGCCCGATTTTGAAAAAGCCTATGATGCCGACTGTATTAATAAGGCTATAGAAATCTGCCGAAAAAAGGGCTTTTTTGTAACCTACAATCATCCGACCTGGTCACTTGAGCATTATGAGGATTACATTAAGTACAAGGGTATGAATGCTATGGAAATATGTAATTTTTCAAGCTTCATTGACGGATATGACGAATATAATTCCAAGGCATACGACGATTTTTTAAGAAAAGGGGAGCGTATTTTCTGCATCTCGGCAGACGATAACCATAACCGCCGTGACCCATCCTGCCGTATGTGGGATTCCTTCGGTGCATTTACCGTAATAAAAGCAGAAAATCTTTCCTATGAAAGCGTAGCGGATGCACTTAATAAGGGTAATTTCTACTCTTCTCAGGGACCTGAAATCTACGGGCTTTATCTTGAAAACGGAAGACTTTTAGTTGACTGCTCGCCTGCTGACAAAATAATCTGCACCGTTAATAAAAGACGCTGTATGTCACGGTATAATGAGGAAACCGGTTACATCACCCACGGGGAATTTGAGCTTTATCCCGAGGACGGTTATTTCAGGGTAACGGTAATTGATAAAAACGGGCTGAAAGCAGAAACAAACGCATATTTTACGGACTGCTTCAATCTTGGTGACGGAGAATAATATGAAGAAATTTTTTAATGCAAGACTTATGCTTGTGCTTTCAATGGCAATTTTCGGCACGATAGGTCTTTTCAGAAGAAATATTGATATATCCTCGGGGGAGCTTGCCTTTTACCGTGCGGTACTTGCAACGGTATTTATAGGGCTTTTTCTTCTTGTGACAAAAAGCAGAATTCCCTTTGTAAAAATTAAAAAGCAGATTCCGCTTCTGATAATTTCGGGAACGGCTATGGCATTCAACTGGATTCTTCTTTTTGAAGCCTATAATTACACCACGGTTTCGGCGGCAACACTTAGCTACTATTTTGCCCCGGTGCTGGTA
The DNA here is from genome assembly GCA_045659105.1 of Acutalibacteraceae bacterium. GTDB lineage: Bacteria > Bacillota > Clostridia > Oscillospirales > Acutalibacteraceae > RUG806. Next base: position 582 of record JAZOWG010000016.1, on the reverse strand, counting down.
ACCCTTTTGTGTCCCATCCTTTTTAAAGAAAAAATGACCGCAAAGCAGTGGATATGCTTTATTATGTCAACCGTGGGAATTGTTCTTATTACGGGAATCGGCACATTCGACTCGGGCAGCAATCACTTCAGGGGAATTCTTTTCGGTCTGGGCGCCGCCTGTCTTTATGCTACGGTAATTCTTCTCAATAAATTTATAAAGGGTGTTGACGGAATCCACCGCACATTCTTGCAGTTTGTTGCGGCTTCGGTGTCACTCTTGCCATACGTGCTTTTAACGGACGGAATAAATATAGCACGGCTTGACACGAAGGGTCTTTTACTGCTTCTTATAGTAGGTCTTGTGCATACGGGAATTACATACTGTATGTATTTCTCTTCCCTTAAAGAGCTTCCCGGACAGAAGGCGGCAATTTTAAGCTACATTGACCCCCTTGTAGCCGTTATATGCTCAGTTGTTATTCTTCACGAAGAGATGACTGTTTCGCAGATTATCGGCGGTGCACTTATTTTAGGTTTTACCTTATGGAATGAAATAACACCTAAAAAGGAGAGAAAATAAAATGAACGAAATCACAAGAAG
>JAZOWG010000015.1:0-6660 GCA_045659105.1 Acutalibacteraceae bacterium | reverse complement strand
GTAAAAAAAGAGCAGAGCCTCTACGGTTGGGTAGATCCCAATTATCTTATGCAGCTTGCCTTCACTTATAAATATTCTGAGGTATCCGTAAAAACAGATTCTCTTATGGAAGAGAAGGTACTGAAGCTCACCGAGGAGCAGTGGAACACCCTCAGGGATGCTGTTTACAAGGATATAACGACCCAGAGTCTTGAGGATTATTTCTTCGGCAGTAAAAAACAGCTGGGCGTGCTGAGCTTCGGCATAAACAGCAAGGCTCACACACTTACGGGTGAAAATCTCAATGTCTATTATGACGAAGAAGCCACGGCTCCTGCTGTCCCCGGTGTTACCGTACCCGAGGAGGAGGTTACTCTTCCCGGAGATATGCCCGAAGAGCTGTTCCCCGAGGAGGAATTCATCCCCGAGGAGGAATCAAAGTATGAATACACGTCATTTATTCAGTATCAGGAGTTGGGCGGATTCAGAAGTGACACCACCTATGACGTTGTTATCAGTGAGGATATGGTAAACACCCTGTCGGCACTTAAGGCTATGGGCTATGAGGATTGCTTCAGGGGTGAGCTTACAATTGAATCCGTATCCTTCCGTGAATACGATACCTCTGAAATTTTCTCATACTACTACAGAGGTGACGAAAGAACCTATATTTACGATTTCTTTGCCTATACCGTTGACAGAATGGAATTCTGGGGTATGGAAAATGAAAAGAATCCCGAAGAGATAGTATCGGAAAACAAGATAACCGATAAGGCAAAGCTTCAGGAGCTTGATTCCCTTATGAAGCTTCACGAATATACCTTTAATGAAGGTTATTTCTGCCTTATAAAATATTCCGACGGCAATTACACGGTAAAATACTTAAGCCGTGAGGATGCTCCCGATTACGTTAACAATTTCAATTACACAATGAACGGTGAAGAAATTTACTACTATTAAAACCTCGCTGAAGCAGGCACAGGGTAAAAAACAGCCCCGTGCCTGTTTTTTTATTGTAGGAGAGAGGTCTCCCCTCCCGTTCAAACGGGTCCTTTTTTTACAAAAAAATTACAGAAGATACGAAGCGGGCGGGGTAACCCCGCCCCTACAATGGGCTTCATACAAAAAACAGAAACGCCGACCCGAAGGTCGGCATCTCTGTTTTGTAAAGGATATAAGAGAAAGATGTGGGGTATGTAAGAAAATGAGCTAATTGAATTTATATACCTTTCAGGCGGCGGTGTCTCGGGATACCGTCTTTTTTGCTACGGGCTTTACGGGAATGTATGCAGCCTGCGCATTGAGCTTTTCACGGCGCATATATTCTCTTTTTGCACGGCTTCTTCTGATTTTTCTGAGAACAGCAAAAATAATCTTATCCTCAAATGCTACGAAGCGCTCCTCATGCATAATGCCCCAGGCAATAAACAATGTAAATAATACCTCTAAAACTATAATAACTGAAAGTGTGGTTGACATAATATTCATCCTTTCTATCTATACGAACATTTGTTTTGTTTCTGTGATTGTATTGTACAACATTAATTTTTGTTTGTCAACACAAATGTTCGAAAAATGTCGATTCACAGTCCCTTTAATGGGACAGCAATAATTGACTTGTGTTTTCACTTGTGAATATACCACAATATATTGTGGTTGTCAACCTGTTTTACAAAAAAAGTCTGTTCGGTAAAAAATAAAACTTTTTTCGTTTTTGTTCGATTTTTTTTCTTGACATATCTTGTAAATCGCTGTCTGCAGAAAAAAATCACATTTTGCGGAAATTAAGCGGCGGCACTCCCGTTTCCTTTCTGAAGACTCTGTAAAAGGTCTTGATATCCGAAAATCCCGAAAGGCTTGCCACCTCGTCAACGGAAAGCTCCGTCTGTCCCAGAAGCAGCTTGGCAGTCTGTGTTCTTTTATGATTCAGATATGTGTGAAAGCCCGTGCCCACGGCGTTTTTGAAAAGAGTGCAGAAATTTCCGGGAGAAAGCCCCGTTTCACGGCAGGCATCGTCAATTGTGAGATTATCCGTATAATTTGTCTCTACAAGCCGAAGAGCAGGAGCAATTCTTTCAAGGTCGGTACGCTTTACACAGCTCTCCCCGACTTTAAGGTCACGCAGCAGCTCACCGCAGAGGCTGAAAATCTGCCCCATAAGCTCAAGACGGTTGAAGCAAACGGGATTTTCGAGAATTCCGGCAATCTCCCTCATTTTTCCGCTCACATTATGCTTATCGGAATAGAGCTTACAAAAATTACCGAGAGACATAAAGCTTAAAAAATCCTCTCTTAAAAGCTCATAGCCGAATTCCAACAAAACAACCCTTGTGTTTTCCCCTGCTTCGTAGGAATGAGGAGCAAAGGAGCCGACGTACAAGGCTTCTCCCGCAGAAGCAGACACTTTTTCACCGTTTATCTCTGCAGTCAGCTCTCCCTCAAGGCAGTAAATCAGCTCCGCCTCATAATGGCGGTGCAGAGAAAATGAATCAATATATGTTATATAGGCAGCATAAGGAGTGCTGCCCTCAAGAGGCTTCTGATAAAGCATAAAATCACTCTCCTGCTGTTATTGTAAATCGCATTTATGAAATATGCAATGTCTTTTCCTGAATTTATGAGAATAAAGCCGTATTACAGACTGTTAAAAACGGCACAGGACTGCAATTTACTGCAATTCTGTGCCGTTTGGCATTTTATTCTTCTGTTGCCTCTTTCGGTTCTGCGGTTTTTTCTGCTAATTTCTTTTCTCGGTTTTGGGTAGCTTCTCTCAGAAGCACGTAAAGTGTGGATGCTATGGGTACACTTAAAAGCATACCTAAGGGACCGCTCACGCTTCCGCCGAGGGTTACCGCCGCAAGAATCCACATGGCAGGCAGGTTTACACGCTTGCCCATAACCTTGGGATACACGAGATTTCCCTCTATCTGCTGAAGCACTATAAGGAAAATCACAAAAACGAGAGCCTTCCACGGGTCCTGAGTAAGAATCATTACGGCACCGACACCGGCCCCTATAAATCCGCCGATTACGGGGATAAGTGCGGTGACACCCACAAGAGCGCCCACCATAGGAGCGTACGGGATTCTCAGAATCAGCATACCTATCATACAAAGTCCGCCGAGAATGAGTGCCTCAAGAGTCTGTCCCGAAATGAAGCTGCGAAAATTATCCCTTGCAACAACTGCCGTATGTCGAAGAATTTTTCCCGCCCTTTCGGGAAGCCACGCATTCACAAGACGTATAATCTGACGGGACAGCTTATCCTTGCTGAGAAGAATATATACGGCAAACACGAAGCCGATACCGAAATTCACAACGGCTGTCACCACGGAGCCTATTGTCGTAAATGCGGTATTCACAAGATTTCCGCCCTGGGTTTTAAGCCAGTTCTGTGCGGAAACGAGAAGATTCTTCCAGTCGGTGTTAAGAAGGTATTCCCCTAAGGGAAGCTCAAGAATTTCCTCCTCGCTCATTGCAAGAAGACGGTTTACAAAGTCCGTAACAATGCCCACAATCACCTTTATTGCACCTACAAGCTCGGGAATAACAAGCATTATCACGCCGAAAAGGATGCCGAGAATAAGGAAGATTGAGATTCCGAAGGACAGGGGCCTTTTTATTTTAAGAAGAAATTTCTTCTTTGTCTTTGTAAAAAGATGTCTTTCAAAAAACTGTAGCGGCACGTCAAGGACAAGGGCGATACCGCAGCCCATAACAAAGGGAGAAAGGAGCTTTACAACCCATTTGACTGCGCCTGCCACGGTGCCTATGTTCTGCACTCCGAGGAATATAAGGGAACAGACGGCAATTATGCCTATTATCCACAGGGCAAGCTTTTTTCTGTTTTCCTTTGAAAGCTCCATTTTTTCACTCCTTTATTCGGGCTTTACAATATAGCTGAAGCTGAAATGCTTCTCCAAGAAGGCTCTTTCGGGCTCAAGGTAGCTGAGTCCCTGATTTTCAGCGTGGTACTTATAGTCAATATTTACTATCGTTTCGTCAAGAGAAACGAGCTCGTCGTGGTGCTTCACAGTATCCATCTGCACGTCTGAGAAATGAAGCGCCTTGAAGGAGAAGCCCTCGTCACTCTTATCCCAGAAGCGAAGCTTCATACCGTCGGAATTGCCGACCTCTGCGTACTTGGTTTTATAGTGCGCACCGCATTCTCTGGGATTTACGTAGTTTTCATATTCATCCGTAACAGTTGAATTGAAGCGTGAAAGGTGCATAGCCTTATATCTGTCGGAATAGCTTTCCTTGGGACCGTAGCCGTAATACTGCACGTCCTCGAAATCCTTTTTAAGAGACAGCTTCAGACCGAAGCGGGGAAGAGGCTGTGCGTTATGGGTCACGTCACCCTCAAAGCTTACTTCAACTCTGCCGTCCGGGAAGAATTCATATACTGCCTTTGCCTTAAGAGCAGGAGGCATTGCGGCTGCGGCAAAGGAAATATCAGCAGTAATTTTTACGCTGTCACCCTTTTCCACCTCTACACCGTAGGTCTTCTGAATTGCGTGGAAATAACGGGCACGGTCATTATTTTCCTTGTGGTTGAAGCTCTGTCTCCACAAAGTAAACTCAACGGGAGAATTAAGGTAAGAGTACTCACCGTTTTTGATTTCCGTGATTTTGCCCGTAACCTTACTGAAAACATAGGAGATTTTCCCGTTTGTTATGTAAACGTTACACTTATCCTCATTTACGGTAAGAGCAGACTTTTCGCCTTCTTCATATTTTACGGCGCTGTCATTGACAATAAGCTGGATGAAGCCTGCAATAAAGCCCTTTTTCGCATAGAACATATCACGGTTAAGGGAAAGCACAACAGTAAGGGTTACGTTGTCACCCGTCAAATCAAAGGGTAAAGTGAAATCCTTTGTCTCACGGGGGGCAATATCCCCTGCACCGAGGTTGATTTCATCTGAGAGTGTTCCGTCCTTGAGAAGATATACAACAATATCCTGCTCGGAAAGGTCCTTGAAGTATCTCTTATTAAAGACGGTAAGTCTTCCGTCTTCAAATTTAACCTCTATGGGGATATAAGTCTCTTTCATATCAAAGAAGCCGGGATGGGGCTTTCTGTCGGGGTACACAAGACCGTCAACGCAGTAATATCTGTCGTTGGGATAATCTCCGAAGTCACCGCCGTAACGGTACTTAGGCTCTTCCTTAGTACCTATATTTACTGCATGGTCGCAGTATTCCCAAACACAGCCGCCTGTGTACTGATCGTACTTTTCGAAGTCATTCCAATGAAGAGGAATATCACCGGTACACTTATCGGAAACGTATTCGCAGTAGTAGAAGGGCTTGGTCTGCTTTTCGTCGTTAAGAAATTCGTGAAGATAGGTAAGCTCTGCATACATACGGCTTTCAACGTCGGAAATATCCTTGAAATCTCTTCCGCCTACTCTGCCCTCGTATTCAAGTCTTGCATTTTCGTAGTGGATAATTGCGCTCTTGTCACGGCTTCTTATCCAGTTTGCCATACGGCGGTGGCTTTCACCGCAGCCTGATTCGTTTCCGAGGCTCCACATAACCACACAGCCGTAGTTCTTGTCTCTCTCAAAAAGACGCTCTGCTCTGTCAAGACAAGCCTTCTCCCATTCGGGATTATCTGCAAGATGTGCCCAGTAATCCCAATACCAGTCGCCGTAGTTATAGCCCATACCGTGGCTTTCAAAGTCTGCCTCGTCAACAAGCATAAAGCCCATTTCCTCGCAGAGGTCAACAAAACGGGGGTCGTTGGGATAGTGGGAGGTTCTTATCATATTGACATTTGCGCCTTTAAGAATATGAAGGTCGTTTCTCATATCCTCCATTGTGACCGCATAACCCGTTTCGGGGTTGGAGTCGTGGCGGTTTATTCCGTAGAATTTAACCTTTTTACCGTTTACAAGGAAGCACTTGTCCTTGATTTCGGCTTTACAAAGGGCTAAGGGAAGCTTTATGATTTCTTCACCGTATTCAATAATAAAGGCATATCTTAAAGGAATTTCACTGCTCCATAAAACGGGAGAAGCAATATTAAAGAAGAATTCACCCTTTTCCGTGCCCTCTGCTATCTTTTCTCCGTCGGGAGAAATAACCGACCAGGAGAACTGAGCTTCAGCAGAGAAGTCGGGCTTTACGGTTACCTTTACATCGGAAAAATCATCATTGAAATCCTTGAAAATATGGATATCCTTAAGGTGCTTTTCGTCTCTTTCGAGAATATACACGTCACGGAAAATACCTGAAAGACGGAAAAAGTCCTGATCCTCCATATATGAGCCGTCGGTGTGCTTGATAACAAGAGCTTCAATCACGTTTTCACCGTCAAGAAGCTTATTTGTAATATTGAACTTGCTTTCGGCGTGGCTTACCTGAGAATAACCGGTAAATTCACCGTTTACCCAGAGATAAAAGCCGGCTGAAACACCCTCAAAGGAGAGATAATAAGCTCTGCTGTCCTTCTTGCTGTAAGTAAAGCCCCTTCTGTAAAGAGCGGCAGGGATTACATCAGGAAGATGAGGGGGATCAACGGGGTAAGGATAGTCCTGATTGATGTAATTGGGAACATCGTAGCCCTTATCGAGGACTAACTGCCAGTTGAAGGGCACCTTCATTTTGTCGGGGCAGGCTTCACTTGCAGGGTAAGTGTCCGCCGTAAAGTCAACCTCTCTGACGTTGGGATAA
>JAZOWG010000014.1:0-31596 GCA_045659105.1 Acutalibacteraceae bacterium | reverse complement strand
AAAACCGTTAACTCCTATAAACCCTAATTAAAACTGCAAATAATGCTTTAATTAATTAATAATTATTTTCTCTTCTTGGATACTACGAATGCAGCACCTGCAAGAGCAACTACGCCAGCAGCGATAGCGAGAACGCCTGTGTCACCTGTTGCGGGACCCTTGTCTGTTTCGCCCTTAGCTGTTGTTTCCTCATCGGGAGTTGAGGGAGCTTCTTCTGTTGTAGCTTCTGTTGTAGCCTCAGTTGTAGCTTCTGTTGTAGCCTCAGTTGTAGCCTCTGTTGTAGCTTCTGTTGTAGCTTCTGTTGTAGCCTCTGTTGTTTCTTCAACTTCTACAGCAGCAAACTTTTCGTCAACAGCAACTTCTGAACCGTCATAGAACTTAAGAGCACCCTTAAGAGTGAGGTCAGCAGCCTTGGAGTCATCAAGAATCTTGAAAGTCATCTTGAAGAGCTTAACGTCAGCCATGTCAACGTCAACTTCCCATGTCTCAGCGTCAAGAGATTCAACAAAGTTGAAAGCAAACTTAACTTCGCCGGGAACTTCCTTAGCATTACCCATACCGGAGAATGTGTTACCTGCATTTGTGAATGCCTTAGCATCATCAAGAGTTTCACACTGCATGGAGTCGGGCTTAGCCTTGAAGGGAACGAACTCAAGAACGTTTACGTCGTAACCAACAACGAGGTCACCAGCTGTGAAGTCTAAGCAGTTCTGAAGTGAAAGAACAACGTCGAACTTACCGTCAACAACTTCGCCAACTGTAAGAGCAGCCTTTGCGTTCTCAGGAGCAGCGAAAGCCATTGCTGCGGAGCAACCGATAACAGCGATAGCCATTACAAGTGCAAGCACTTTTTTTGCAATTTTCATTTTTAAGGACCTTCCTTTTTAATATTTTTATATTCAGAGCATTGCGACTCAAAATATACACATAACAATACCTTTTATATAAAAGGTACACGGGTATTATACAATAGGTTTCAATGTATGTCAATAGGTTACAAAAGAAAAATTACTACTTTTATTTAACTTAATTGACATATTTTTCACCTTACTGTATAATGAATATCAGTTAAGAATGAACTTGTGCATATCAGTTTTCTCTTTCTGTTATTTTACAACAACAGGGCATCAATGTCAATTGTAAATACTGTAATTTAAACGTTAATAAACAAAAATTTAATTATATAGGTTGTATAATTCCAAAATACTGTCCACAACATTTTGAGGATACCCTTTCAAGGAGGTAAAGCTATGCTCAGCACAATGGAAGAACTGAAAAGTGCCTGCAGAGAATGCAGAAAATGTGCACTCTGCGAAACAAGAAACAACGTGGTTTTCGGCGTGGGAAAGGAAGATGCCGAAATACTTTTTATAGGCGAGGCACCCGGTGAAAACGAGGACCTGCAGGGTGAGCCCTTTGTGGGCAGAGGCGGCAAGCTTCTCGATTTATATCTGGGCGGAATAGGTCTTGACAGAAAAGAAAATATTTACATCGCAAATATGCTCAAATGCCGTCCTCCTAAGAACCGAGATCCGAAGCCCGAGGAAATGGACGTATGCATTGACTGGCTTCGCAATCTCGTTCACATTATGCGTCCGAAAATCATTGTCTGCGTCGGCAGAATTTCCGCACAGCGCCTTATTTCCCCCGATTTCAGGGTTACCAAGGACCACGGTATATTCTATGATAAAAACGGAACGCTTATGATGGGCACATTTCATCCCGCGGCTCTGCTCAGAGACCCTCGCAAAAAGGGCGACTGTCTTGAGGATTTCCTTAAATTACAGGACAAAATCAAGGAGCTTGGCATTAAAATCTGACGTAAAATTTTATTTTTCTGTCCGTAATATTTTAACACATACTAAAGCCGGATTCACTGCAAAACGCAGGAAGCCGGCTTTTTTCATTAATGTAATTTTATTCAAAATTCTATTTAAAAGAATACAGGGCAGGTTGCTGTAACCTGCCCGTAAAGCTCATTTAATTCTGATTAAAAGAGATCGCCTGTGTCGGGGTTGGGAGTAATTGTTGTTTCCTCGTCGCCGTCGTTGTTGTCTGCATCGGGATCGCAGGAGCAGTCAGGACCGCAATCCTTGCAATCGTCGTCGCATTCGCCTTCGCAGGGACAATCCTTGTCACATCCGCAGTCGTATGTGCATCCGCAGTCGGGGCCGCAGTCTGTGCAGTTTTCGTCACATTCGCCTTCGCAGGGACAATCCTTTTCGCAGCCGCAGTCATATGTGCAGTTGCAATCGGGGCCGCATTCGCAGTCTTCGTCACACTCACCGTCGCAGGGACAGTCAGCAGGACAGTCACAGCCGGGAACTGTTGTTTCCTCAGGAAGAGGATCAGCAAGAGAACCGCCGAGAGAACCGCTGTCACCGAGAGAATCACCGAGACCGCCGACCATATCCATAATACCGCCGAGGTCAAGGCTTCCGCCGAGAGAATTCATCATACCGCCGAGGTCAAGATCACCGAGACCGCTGAGCATTGAACCGATATCCATACCACCGAGCATTGAACCGAGGTCAGCTGTTTCAGCAACTGTTGCGGAAACAGTAAACGTTACGGACAAAGCAAGAATAAGAGCTACAGAAATTGCAATAATCTTTTTCATAAAAGAGCCACCCTTTCTATTAATACGCCTAAAGCATTTCTATACAAAGAAAATATACTACAATCAAAGCACCATTGTCAATACAATTTTGAAAGAAAAGTATATTTTTTTTGGTTTGGGAAAAAATTCACAGTGAAAAAAAATAAATTTTTACACAAAAAGGTGAATTTATGGAAAATAAAGGAAAAATCAACAAATCCAAGCTTTCGGCATTCAGAAAATCGACCTTTCCCCGCCACTTTGAAGCGGCAAAAAACAGCATCGTGAATGACGTTCAGGGAAGCTACACGGGCACACCCGTCAGCTTCGGGGATGAGGACGACCTCTTCCCCACTCAGGACGCAGACGACTTATAATCTGCGCGGGCTTAACGCCACACAGATTATAAAGTGAAGTATGCCTTCGGCAAGTGATGTTCTGCAGTGAGCAGAGTGATGCATAGTGATGTGTTTGCTTTGCAAACGTTCCGGGACCTGCGGTCGGCATTGTAAAGAGCTTCGCACACTTTTTTAGAGCGAAGCGGAAAAGCCGCTTGACGGCTTCCTTTTCTTTTGACAAAGGCAAAAACATCGTTTTTGCGAAGCAAATACATCACTTTCACTGTGTGAAAACATCTCTTCGCATTCCTATGCGATACATCACTTCGTAAATAACGGATTTCGTTATTTACGATGCTGTAATGGTGTAGTCTCCTGACATAAACACGTCTTCGAGTGTCTTTGTGCCGTCGATAATTGCCTTTGTTTCGGCATAGGACGCAATTCCGTAATAGGAATATGTCTGGTTGACAACGGAAACCATTTCATTAAGGCTTGTTTTAAGGTCGGCATTATCACCCTTATAGAGAGCATTAAAGATAAGCACAAGCTCGAATGCCTCCATAGACTGGTTTGCATTATAAACTGCAGAAATATAACCGAATGCCGTTTCAAAATCACCCTTGAGCATATTAATTATAGCAAGCTGCTGTGCGCAGTCGGATGAATCGGAGCCTGAAAGCTCGATACCCTTGAGCGCTGCATTCTCTGCTCCTTCAAGGTCACCCTTGACACGGTGGTAAAGCGCAACGATTGAGTTTGAGTATTCGTCCGCAACGTTCACCTCAAGAAGCTTCTGTGCATAGCTGTATGCGGCATTGAAATTGCCTGCGGTAATATAATCTGCGATATAGGAATAGCCGTAGATAAAGGGAAGGTCAGGCATAAGTGAGCTCATTTTATTGAGATACTGCTTAGCCTCTTCTTCCTTTTCCGAGCTTACTGCGGCAATATAAAGACAGTAATTTGCAAAGCCTTCAAGATAATTATCATCGCTGTCGGTAAGAAGCTCATCCATTTCATTCTCAAGAGCATCAAGGTCAATTGCAGTACCCTGCTGATAATAAGCTGAATAATAGGGAGAGAAGACCTCACTTGTAGCGGCAAGAGCCTCAAAAACCTTATCCATCTTCTCAACCTGAGCCTTCTGTTCATCGGTAGCATCCTTCATAGCATCCTCTGTAAGGTAGGAGGAAACAAGAGTAGATGCGTCGTTGAGATTACCGCTGTCAAAAATTACCGTTGCAGTCTTTACGTGTGCCTTGATGTCATCCATTCCGAATGCCTCAAGCACGGAGGTAAGAGTAGCGTAAACAGTCTGTGCTCTTGTAAGGTTCTTTTCTGCTTCAACATTTATGCCCTCAACAGCATACATAACGAGAGCCGAGATAACCTCTGCCTGGCTATCGGTAAGCTCTGCCTTTGTTTTTACAAGAGCGAGAATATCATCAGAGGACACCTTTTCTGCAGCTACAGCCTCTTCTGCAACAGTCATTACGCTGATGCCGAGCTTTTCGTAAGCGGAAATTTCCTCCTTGAGCGCGATATAATCCTTATTTACGTCTTCCTTGTTGGGATCAAGAGAAATTGATGCAAAGGATACGGCCTCAATCACGTAACCCTTATTATAAAGGTCAACAACCATCTTTTCGGCAAGCTCACGGCTGTCTGCACCTAGAGAAATAAAGCCAGAATAAGCGTTTGCATAATAATTCATTGCACGAAGTCTGTCTTCAATGCCGTCTGCAGTCTTATTCATAATATAGCCCTCAGCAACGGAGGAAAGCATGGGAATTACGCTGTCCTTGAGCTCATCGGGAATTGAAAGACCGTTTACAAGAACGTCTGCGGCAGGCACCTTATCGGCATCACCGAGGTTTTCATAAACCTTATTGAATACCTCAAGAGAAAGCTTCTTGACGGAATCAACTGTCTTTACAAGCTTTTTCAGTGCGGCGCTTGAGGGAGATTTAAGCTGTGCCTCGCTCATATTGGCGGTCATATAAGAATAAGCGGAGGCATAGCCCTCTTCGTTATAAACGGCAATTGCAATTTCCTCGTGAATTGTTGCTGCCATTGCCTGCTGGAAGGCAGAATCCTTGTCTGCACAATAAGTCAGAGCCTGCTCGAAATACTCCATCTTCTTTTCATAGGTTTCTGCGGCCGTTGCCTGAGCATAGGTGCTTATAAACGAGCTGAAATTGGGATTTGTAACGGAAGCCACAACGAAAGCAAGAAGTGAGCCTATAACAAGCACAAGAAGCACAACGGGAATTGTGATTGCGATAATCTTACCTGTTTTTCTCTTTTTCTTGGGAGCCTTTTCCTGAGCGTAGGGATTGCTTTCCTCATCGCCCTCTTCGTCAGACTCTTCATCCTCTTCACCCTCTTCAAGCTCCTGAATGACGGGCATAGAAGCTGCTTCATCTACCGTTTCGTCATACTTTTCCTGGAAGGTTTCTCTGAGAGCTTCAAGCTCTTCATTAAGAGAGGCTTCGTTTTCTTCATTTACGGGAGTGTTTTCCGTATTTTCAGCGGGAGCGTCATTTTCTTCTCCGGGAATACCGGGGATTTTGTTTTCTTCGTTCATCTTATTTCCTCCGAAATATTGAATTACATTAAATTTTAGCATTTTTATAATGATAATTCAATACTTATTTTATTTATTGATAACGGACAACACTTAAGAATAGCTTAAAAATAAAAAACGGACTGTAAAAAGCTAAGGCTTTCTACAGTCCGCAAGCAATTAAATTACAGAGCAAGAAGCTTTCTTACAGAGGGTATCTTTATAAGAATACCTGCCGCAACAGAAGTGAGAATACACTCGGGAAGCATATACTGAACGTTGTAAATAAGAGAATACAGATAAGGTGACATATTTTCTGCCCACTGTCCCCAGATTGCAACGCCCGTTATGTAATGGCACACAAAGCGTATAGCTATCATAAGGGCAATACCCGCAATTATACCTGCATTTCCGAGCTTTTTTCTGAAAATTCCCGAAAATCCGAGAACCGTAAAAGGAACAATATAGTCAAAAAGCAGACAAACTATCCAGGTTACGGGGGTTACGCAGTAAACGAATACGTTTCCTGAGGAAAAGCCTATGGCAAACTGAATCACTGAATAAAGAAATGCCGTGGGAAGTGCTCCCTTTACACCGTATTTTACGGCAATAAGACACACGGGAAGCATTGAAAGCAGAGTAATTCCGCCGCCCATGGGCATCTTCCAGATTTCAACGAAGCTCAGCACCACAGAAAGTGCGAGCATTACGGAGCATTCCGCAAGCTTTATGAGATTTTTTCTTCTTTGATTTTTTTCTGACATTATTTTATACCTCTTGTAAATACATAATATTCTGAAAATCAAAAGCCTGAACAGTGTTTTTTATCATAACCCGGCGCCATAGGCTGACGGGAATCGGAAACGTTACAGTCAGCCAAGATTACAATAAAAAAATCCGTACACCATTCGGCATACGGATGACAATAACAGTATATGTTCTAACTCCCTACGCCGGTATTACCCATATCAGGTTAAAGGGTTTGACTTTCCGTCATCTCAGCCTTTTACAGCACCCCTGTTAAGATTTTCAAGTGTATTCTATAACAATTGCAGTTATTTGTCAACAGAAATTTCCTGCATTATCAGAAGTATTCCGTCTTTCACGGAAATTTCCGCCTTTTCTTCAGAAAATGAGTTACTGACACCGAGAGCAAAATTCTTATGAAGCACCGAATTTCCGAGAGGATATTTTACCCCCCTGAGGGTGACTCCCTTACTCTCCTCGCTCCAGGAAAAAACAGATAACGTGTCTCCGTTTTTGCCCGAAAGCGTAATTTTTCCGTTAAAAAGTGCCGTAATACGGTAGCCTTCCCCGAAAAGATATGCCCGTATCCCCTTTTCGGCAAGAGCCGAAAGAAGCGAATAGTTAGCAAACGTGTGGTCAACTCTGCCGCCCATACCGCCGTAAATATGTATTTCCTGAGCACCCTTTTCCAGTGCAATCTCAACGGCGGCGTGGGTATCGGTAACATCCTTCTCCACGGGCAATTTTATTACGTTTTCTTCGGGTACAACAGACGAGGAATCAAAATCTCCTACGGTAATATGAGGAGTAATACCGTGATTTATAAGGATTTCCGCACCCTTATCCGCGGCAATTACAAAGTCCTCGGGAAGAATCACGGGGAATTCATCGCCGTAGATTCCGCCGCCGAATATAAGTGCTCTTTTCATAAAACAACACCTGCAATTATGGGATAAATGTCTTTAACCTCGGGAGCAATTGCGTCTGCAGAATCAAGCTCCCCTTCTTCCGTAGAGAAGCCGTAAAGCACACCGATAGAGGAAATGCCGGCTCCCTTTGCGGCGGCAACGTCAAATTTCGTGTCACCTATAAGCACGGCTTCCTCCTTATTTACACCGAAGTGCTTTATTGCTTCAAGAGCAAGAGAGGTTTTATCGGAAAGATGATTGCCGAAGGAGGGACAGAAAAAGCCGTCGAAAAGTGCCTCAAGTCCCTGCTCCCTTGCGATTTTCCTGACAAAATCATAGGGCTTCGAAGAGCATACTGCGGTAATATATCCCTCATTTTTAAGTCGGGAGAGCAGCTCCTTCATACCGTCGTAAATCTTCACCTCAGTTGAGCCTAAGGGGCTGTAGCGTTCGCGGTAAAGGGCTACCAGCTCCTCTGCAACAGCCTTGTCGTCCGTACAATGCCACATAAAGCTGTCAAAGAGTGACGGACCGATAAAGGAGCGGAGAGCCTTGTCTGAGAGAGGCTTCATACCCTTTTTGCCGAGGGCATATTTTATGCAGTTGTATATTCCCTCGCTGTTGTCGGCAACGGTGCCGTCAAAGTCAAAAAGTATCAGCTTTTTCTTCATTTTTATTCTCCGATATACTTCTCGTAAGCCTCAAAAAGTCTCCGGGAAACCTCTTCTATGGTGCCGTCCGCATCGATATATACGATGTTTTCACGGTCCTTTAATTTTTCAAAGACCGTGCCGAACTGACGGCTGATTTTTGTAAGGCTTTCAACGTTTTCGTATATTTCAATTGCCTCATCGGGGCGGTTTGCCCTTATTCTTTCAACGCACTTTTCGGGTGCCATTGTGAGAAAAAGCACAAGGTCGGGCTTTCGCACCTCGGGGCAATTAAAATGCATATCCATAGCCCAATTGAGGTCCGTTTCGTGTCCCTGATAAGCAAAGGTCGAGTAATAATAACGGTCGGAAATAACGGTTTTTCCGTCAGAAAGCATTCTTTCAATGCCGTCATCAGCCTTGTTATGAACTATTCTGTCCGACAAAAAAAGGGCGGCAAGAGACCAGGGAGTGGTTTTCACCTCTCCCGAAAGAATTCTTCTTATAAGCTTGCCTGTGGGATGAGCCGTGGGCTCCGCCGTAATTTCGACCGCCCTGCCCTTTGCTTTTATATGTTCTGCAAGTATTTTTATCTGTGTGGTCTTACCCGTACCGTCAAGACCCTCTACTACAATAAATTTACTCATATCATTTTACCTTCAATAAATTATCTGCAAGAAGTGCAAGCTCTTCCATTGTAAGAGCTTCGGCTCTGACTGTGGGAGCAAGCCCCGAAAGGCTCAGAGCCTCACCAACCTTATCCTTAGCGATTCCCATTCCCGAGGAAATTCCGTTTGATGCAGTCTTTCTTCTCTGAGAAAATGCCGCCTTTACCATCTTAAAGAAAAATTCCTCGTCCTGCACTTTTACCGGAGGCTCATTTCTTACTTTAAGCCTTATTACGCAGGAATCAACATTGGGAGAGGGCGTAAAGCACTCTCTGCCGACACCGAAAAGCACCTCAGCTTCGGCATAATAATTAACGGCAACGGTAATTGCACCCGAATCTCTTGAGCCGACCTTTGCGCAAAGGCGGTCTGCCGCTTCCTTCTGCACCATAACGGTGATATTCTCCACGGGAAGCCTGCTTTCCAGAAGGTACATAAGAATGGGAGACGTTATGTAATACGGCAGATTTGCGCAGACATTTACGGGCTTGCCGTCAAAATTCTCAGCTATAAGCTTATGCAAATCCGTTTTCAGCACGTCCGCATTTATTACCTCTACATTTCTGTAATCGGAGAGTGTTTCGGCAAGCACGGGGATAAGACGGGTATCAAGCTCGACCGTTATAACCTTATCGGCTCTTTTTGCAAGCTCAACCGTCAATACACCCATACCGGGTCCTACCTCAATTGCGCAGGTACCCTCTTTTGCGCCGCCCATTTCCGCCATTCTCGGACATACCGTTTCATCTATAAGAAAGTTCTGACCGAGAGATTTTGAAAAGGAAAAGCCGTGGCGGCCCAGTATTCTTTTTATTACGTTTATATCTGTAAGCTTCATATTATTCAACTATATATTTTTCGTATTCCGAGGAAACCTCTGCCCACTTATCCGTATCAACGGGCTCGTATTTCTTAAGGTTTTCGCCCTGTGCAATTATACGTCTTGCCTCGGTGATGCTTCCGATTTCTCCCGTGGACATAAGCTGAATTGCTATATTACCGAAAACGGTAGCCTCAATAGGTCCGCCGTAAACGGGGATACCGCAGGAGGATGCTGTCATCTGTAAAAGAAGTCCGTCCTTTGTACCGCCGCCCACAACGTTTATGTGGGGATATTTCTTACCCGTGCACTTTTCAATTCCGCCGAGGACGTATCTGTACTTAAGCGCAAGGCTTTCGTAAATACATCTTACAACCTCGCCTACAGTTTCGGGAACGTACTGACCCGTTCTTCTGCAGAATTCCTTTATTCTGCCGGGAAGGTCGCCCATTGCAACAAAATCGGGAGCATCGGGGTCAATAAAGCACTTGAAGGGCTCACATTCGAGAGCCATTTTTTCAAGGTCAGCGTAGGAATATTCCTTCCCCTCTCTTATCCACTGACGGCGGCTTTCCTGAATAAGCCACAGACCGCAGATATTCTTGAGAAATGCCGTAGTATAGTCGTATCCGCCCTCATTTGTGATATTGAAATTAAGAGACTGCTCATTTACGATGGGAGTATCTGTTTCGGTACCGAAAAGAGACCAGGTACCGCAGCTGATAAAGGCAAAATCCTTTTCGAGGCTGGGAACAGCGGTAACCGCAGACTGTGTATCGTGGCCTGCAACGGAAATTACGGGAACAGCGGGAACACCAAGTTCCTCACAGATTTCATCACTTAAATTTCCGAGAACGGAGCCCGTTTTTACAATCTCGGGAAGAATATTCTTCGGAATTCCGAAGGCATTGCAGATTTCATCGCTCCAGCATCTGCCCTTTATATCCACAAGCTGTGAGGTGGTGGCAATTGAATACTCACCGCACATTTTACCCGTAAGGAAATATGAGAGAAGGTCGGGCATAAAAAGAAGCTTATCTGCTCTGTCTAAAAGCTCGGGACGATTCAGCTTCAGACTTAAAAGCTGGAAGCAGGTATTAAAGTCCATAAACTGAATTCCCGTAAGCTCATAAAGACGCTTTTTATCTATAAATTCAGCTGAACGCTCAATCATACCCGTGTTTCTGTCGTCACGGTAATGAACGGGATTCTCAAGAAGTCTGCCGTCCTTGTCAATAAGTCCGAAGTCAACACCCCAGGTATCAATACCGATGGAGTCAAAGCCGCCCTCTGCCTTTGCCTTGAGAATACCCTGCTTAATTTCGTGGAAAAGACGAAGCACGTCCCAATAGAAGGTACCGCCCACCTTTACGGGGTCATTGGAAAAGCGGTGGATTTCCTTAAGTGTTATTTTATTGCCGTCAAAGGAACCGAGTATAGCTCTGCCCGATGAGGCACCAAAATCAAATGCAAGAACCTTTTTCATATTTATCTCCTTAAACGAGTACGCTTGCGGCTATAAGCATCTGTCCGCCGCAATAATTAACTATATTTACGGGGTCGAGCTTAATTGCTCTTCCCTTGATTTTTATTTCCGTTCTGCCGTCAAACATCATAAGACATACTCCGGCATCGGAAACGATGAACATTATAACACCGAGAATCAGAATAAGTGAGCGTATCACCGACATACCGCCGTCAATCGTAAGAACAGCAGTTCTTATGCCGAGAATAACCATTGCATTGATTATCATAGCATAAGCGAGCACGGCAGGGGATGTGGCTCCGAAGTCAAGCTTGAGCTTTTTCTTGAGGATTATTTCTCCATCAAGCATTCCGATCCAAGGGAGAATAAGCCATAAGTCATAAGCGGCAAAGGGTACTCTTACGGAAAATGCACTTATATAAAGAATATGTGCCAGAGCAAAGGAAATAATTCCCGGAAGCCCCTTCATACCGAAAAGATCATATTTCAGAACCCAGTCGCCGATAAACGAAGAGCAAAGTCCGCCCACAATGAGAAGTGCATAGGGAAAGCTCAGTCTTCCCGAAATTACGGTAAGATATATTCCCGCCGCAACAAAGGGCACGGATGCCGCCATTTTATATTTAAGCACCCCGGGATGCGTAATATAGAGGTATCCGAGGACAATTTCAGCGGCAAGAAAGAGGAAATATAAATATTCCATCAGATAACACCCTTTTTAAGGATGATGTTTGCATATAAAGCCTTTTCGCTTGTTGCAATTACAGCGTAAGCCTTCTTTGTTCTGTCATAGAAATCGAAGCGTTCAACCTCTTCGAACTTTGTTTCGCCGTTGTTCTTATCAACGATTTCGTGATAGGTTGCCCAGATTTCGGGAGTGGGGTCATTCTTTGTTGTTGCCATAAGTCCTACGGGAGCATCAACGTAGGTATCAAGAGGGAAAAGCTGTAAAACTGCATCAAGAATTTCGGGCACATTATGACCGTCCATACGGATAAGTCTCTGTGCGCAGGATGCTGCGGGGAAATTGCCGTCACCGATAACGATTTCGTCACCGTGACCCATTTCGCATAAAATCTTGAGAAGCTCAGGGGAAATAATAGCGGGAATACCTTTAAGCATAGTAAAAACCTCCGGATAAAGTAATTTTTTATTAATCTTCAGGCGGAATACCGTCTGTATACTGTGAATTATAAAGAAGGGCGTAGAAGCCGTCGGCCTCAAGAAGTCCCTCGTGCGTACCCTGCTCGACAATTGCACCCTTTTTCATAACAAGGATATTGTCGGCATTCTTGATGGTTGAAAGGCGGTGAGCAATAACGAAGCTTGTTCTGCCCTTCATAAGCTCATTCATGGCAGTCTGTATTCTCTGCTCAGTTTTCGTATCAACAGAAGAGGTTGCCTCGTCAAGAATAAGCACCTTGGGGTCAACCAGGATTGCTCGGGCAATTGTCAGAAGCTGGCGCTGACCCTGAGAAACGTTTGCCGCATCCTCAGTAAGCTTTGTGTCAAAGCCCTCGGGAAGACTCATAATGTAGTCGTAAATCTGCGCTGCCTTTGCCGCCTCAATCATTTCCTCATCTGTAGCATCCTGTTTGCCGTACTTGATGTTTTCACGGATTGTGCCCTTGAAAAGCCAGGTGTCCTGAAGCACCATACCGAAGTTTGCACGGAGCGCATCCCTTGACATTGTGTAAATGTCGGTGCCGTCAATGGTTATAGTGCCTGAATTTACGTCATAAAAGCGCATAAGAAGATTTACGATTGTGGTTTTTCCGGCTCCCGTAGGACCGACTATTGCTGTGATACTGCCGGGCTTTGCAACAAATGAAAGATCATCTATAAGCGGTCTGTCCTCCACGTAGCGGAAGGAAACGTCCCTGAATTCGACCTCACCGTGAAGCACTTTCTTATCATCATTGGTGCAGTCATCGGGGATTTCATCAACCTCATCAAGCATATTGAACACTCTTTCCGCAGAAGCAAGTGAGGACTGTATATTATTTATAATCTTTGAAACGTTAACGATGGGGCTCGAAAACATTGAGGAATATGACAGGAATTTTGAAATATCACCGATACCGCCGAAGGCAGAGGGTGCCATTTTGCCTGTCTTCACACCGATAAAGAACATACCGCCGAGAAGACAAAGAGAAACGTAGTTCAGATTCTGAACAAGTGTAAGAACGGGGCTCAATATACCGGAAATCATATTTGCCATAAAGGCGTTCTTGCCGAGCTTTTCCGTAATAAAGCGGAATTCCTTAACGGATTCATCCTCATGGCCGAACATACGGACAATTGTATGTCCTGCATACATCTCCTCAATGTGACCGTTTAAGTCTCCCATGGTATCCCAGTAGCGTCTGAACCATACCTTGGAAATCCTTGAAACCTTGTAGGAAACAAAGGCGGAAACAGGCACAAGGCAGATAGCTGCAAAGGTCATGGGTATATTTCCCGTGCGGCACATCATAATGAATGAGCCCACAACCTGAATAACACTCGTCATTACCGTAAGAATACTGCTTTTGAGGCTTCCGCTTACGTTTTCAATGTCGTTTACGATTTTTGAAATAACCTGTCCCTTGGTCTGCTTGTCGTAATAGCTTAAGGGCAGCTTTGAGAGCTTGCCGTTAAGATCGGCACGGAGTCCGCAGACAAGACGCTGAGAAACGCCTGCGGAAACAAATTCCTGCAGAAAAGTAAATATACTTGCGCCGCCATAAAGTCCGGCAATGATTGCAAGATGGCTGTACGTAGCAGAGAAATCAATTGCGCCGCCTGCAAGCCTTGCATCAATCTGCTGCTGAAGAATGGTAATTATATCACCCATATAGTCGGGAGCAACAACGTTGCAAACCGTGCTTGCCATTGAAAAAAGCACTACGAATACCATAGGTACTGCGTGAGGCTTTATAAGGGAAATGAAGCGAAGAAGCGTGCCCTTTGCATTTTCGGGCTTCTGCTCCTCCTTTCTGTCGGCACGGTAGGCAGAATAACGGCTCTGATATTCCTCTTCAGGTATTAAGAAGCTCTTTTTCTTACTCACCGTTATTCACCTCCTTCAGGGCGTCCTCCGAAAGCTGGGTAACGACAATTTCACGGTAAAGCTCACAGCTTTCAAGAAGCTCTCTGTGAGTACCCACACCTACGGGCTCACCGTTGTCGAGGACAATTATACGGTCGGCATTAAGCACGGTGCCGACACGCTGTGCGACAATTACAATGTTTACATCTGAAAGATTTTCACGAAGAGATGCACGAAGACGGGCATCTGTTGCAAGGTCAAGTGCTGAGAAGGAGTCATCAAATACGATAATCTCTGCGCCCTTTACTATGGCACGGGCGATAGAAAGCCTCTGCTTCTGACCTCCCGAGAAATTCTTACCCGCCTGAGAAACGAAGGAATCAAGGCCGTCGGGAAGAGAATCAACAAAGGATTTTGCCTGAGCAATTTCAAGAGCTCTCCAGATTTCGGCATCGGTTGCATCCTTTTTGCCGAAGCAGATGTTATCTCTTATGGTACCGCTGAAAAGATAAGCAGTCTGAGGGATAAAGGCTATACGCCTTCCGATTTCCTCGGGGCTTAAATCCTTAACGTTTACACCTGCGATTTTTACTTCTCCCTCGGTTACGTCATAAAGACGGGGAATGAGATTACAGAGAGTGGTTTTTCCCGAGCCTGTGATACCTATGATTGCAGTAGTCTCGCCGGGTGCGGAGGTAAAGCTTATATTCTTAAGCTCGAAAAGCTTCTGAGGCTTGTCCTCCTCCTTCTTTTTCTTAAGACTGAATTTTTTCTTCTTTTCGGGGGGACGGGGCTTGTATTTAAATGAAACATTGCTGAATTCAAGCTTACCGGCATCCTCTTCACGGGGAGTTACGGGATTTTCGGGGAGCTCAATATCGGAGACTGCTTCCATAATTGCCTTTATACGCTTGCCGGATATTGCGGCACGGGGAATTGATACGATAATAGAAACAACCGAGGTGATTGCACTGATTACAAGACCGAAGAAAGTAATGAAGGCATACATATTGGGAAGTGTTGAGCGGATTTCTTCGTACTGTGTTTCAATGTCAAGGTAATTTGCGGCATCTACACTCCTATAAACAACGTAGCAGATAAGCGTATACAGAAGCATTGTTATAACAGGAAGGAAGCAAGCCATAATACGGGCGGCTCTGAGCGCAAGCCCCGTAAGCTCAAGGTTTGTTTCAGTAAAGCGCTTATCCTCATATCCCGTTTTATTGAAGGCACGGATTACTCTTATTCCGCTTATTTTTTCACGCATTATCTGATTCATTTTATCAACAAGCTTCTGTACCTTTGAATACATAGGCACAATGATTGCTATAATGATAATTGCAAGAAGAGCAAGCACGGGAATTGAAAGAAGGGTAAGCCTTGCAAGCTCGGGATTCAGCACAAAAGCCATTATGAGACCGCCGACGAGCATAATGGGAACGGGAATCAGCGATTTAAGAGTTGACAGAACGACATCGTGCACCTGGCGGACATCATTCGTGGTTCTTGTAACAAGCGAGGCAACACCTATTTTGTCAATATCGCTCTGCGAAAGACGGGAAACCTTGTCAAAAATATAGTTTCTGAGCGTAATTGAATATCCCACAGAGGTTTTCGTTGAAAAATAAGTATTTGCAACAGAGGCTATGATACTGAGAAGCGTAAATCCCAGCAGCAGAAGACACAGCTCCCACAGACGCTCCATATTGTAAGCGAGAATACCCTCCGAGAGAATATTTTTTGTATAGTAGGGAATAAAAATCTGCATTACGGTATTAACCGTTGCAAAAAATATTGAAAGTATCAGAGGAACCTTATGCGGCCCCAGCATTGACAAAACCTTTTTCATTCTGCGCCTCCGTACAGATTAATTCTATTTATAATACCACAATTTTATAAAAAATACAAGACGGACATAATATATAAATAAGCTTCTTATCTTCAATTAGCTATAAAATAAACAACATTATTTTGTTTATTTCTACAATTTTTTTCGATTTTGCTTTTTACCCTTGTTTTTTTATCTGTTTTAAGAGATAATAGGGAAAGCTATTGCGTAAATAATTTTATTTGCGCAAAATAAAGAAAAAGGATACTGAAAATGGTTTTCTCAAGCTTATTTTTCCTGTTTGCGTTTTTACCTGCAAACCTTTTATGCTATTTCTGCTGTAAAACCGTAAAAACAAGAAACATCATTCTTCTGCTCTTCTCTCTTGTGTTCTACGCATTCGGAGAGCCCGTGTATATTGCCATTCTCGTGCTTATGGCGCTGTTCTGCTGGCTGTTCTCCCGGCTTATTGATACGTCACGAAGTCAGAACGAAAAGAAGCTGTGGCTTGCTGCCGCGGTGGCGGTCTGCATCGGCGCAATAGGCTACTTCAAGTATATCGGCTTTGCTGTGGAATCCTTTAATGCTCTTATAGGAAAGGATCTGATTGCAGTACCGCAGGTTACGCTGCCTATCGGTATCTCCTTCTATACGTTCCAGCTTTTGACCTATGTAATTGATGTATACAGAGGTGAGGTGCCTGCACAGAAAAGCTACTGGAAGGTGCTTTTATACGCTTCTCTCTTCCATCAGTGTATTGCCGGTCCCATTGTCCGCTACGGCGACGTTGAAAACGAGCTTACGGAAAGACATACAAATCTTACAGAAATGTCACAGGGCCTCACACGCTTTGCTGCAGGTCTTGCAAAGAAGGCAATTCTGGCAAACGGCTGCGGTGCGGTTGCAGATACCCTTCTTCTTACTGATGCTGCAATAGGCAACGGCGCCCTTCTTGCTGATAACGTTGCGGAAATCACCTCACGCTCAGCACTTGCTCTCTGGGCAGGTATGGCATTCTATATGCTTCAGATTTATCTTGATTTCTCCTCATATTCCGATATGGCTATCGGTATGGGTCTTATGTGCGGCTTCCATTACAAGGAAAACTTCAACTATCCTTACACCGCTTATTCCGTTACGGATTTCTGGAGAAGATGGCATATGTCACTGTCAACATTCTTCAGAGATTACGTTTACATCCCCCTCGGCGGCAACAGAAAGGGAAAGCTCCGTCAGGTGTTCAACCTCTTCGCTGTATGGGGTCTTACGGGTCTGTGGCACGGTGCCTCCTGGAACTTCGTTTTATGGGGACTTTATTTCTTCGTGCTTCTTATCCTTGAAAAGTTTATCTTCGGAAAATACCTTGAAAAGGTTAAAATTGCCGGCAGAATCTATCTTCTTGTCACGGTATTCTTCGGCTGGGTGCTCTTCAAATTCACCGATTTCACAATTCTCGGAACGGTACTCAAGGGTATGTTCGGTCTCAACGGCAACCCCGCATCCACCTACGAAGCCGCAAGCTTCCTTTCAGGCTATATTTTCTTCTTTATCATTTGCTGTGTAGCCTGCACACCCGTTGCAAAGACGGCAAAGAAGCTTATGATAAAGTTCGGCAAGACAAACCGCCCCGTAAACATTGCTTACAGAGTGCTTGACATTGCACTTCCCCTTGTGCTCATTCTTTTGGCTTCAATCTCCCTTGTAGGCGACTCCTACAATCCCTTCCTTTATTTCCAGTTCTGAGAGGAGGACAAAAACAGTGAAAAAACTTCCTTCCGCTACAACACACAGAATAATAAAGCTGGCAGTTTCCTTTGTCAGCGTAATAATAATTACGACCGTCTGCTTCATAATTCCCTTAAGACCCACATTTTCCGATACGGAAAAGAGAGAGCTTGCAAAATTCCCCGAATTCAGCGTGCAGGCATTAGCTTCAGGTGATTATTTCGCCGATATTTCAACCTGGTTCTCTGACACAATGCCCTTCAGAGACACACTTATGAACTTAAACTCCAAGATGCAGAATTTCCTCGGCACCTCAGGTGTTATTGCAGGCTTCAACGAGGGTGCTCAGGGTGATGAAATCCCCGACACACCGGCTCCCGATGAAACGCTCCCGGAGGGTGAAACTGATACGGAAAACGTAACGAACGAGCCTGAAACCTTTGCTCCCGAAGAAATAACCTACCCCGCAGACAAGGGCGAGGCTCAGCACGTTGAGCAGCTCGGCAGCATTGTTGTCTGTGACAACGCAGGCTTCGAATACTACAATTTCGTTCAGTCCACTGCCGATAATTACGTAAAAGCACTCAACACAGCAGGCGCAAAATTCTCTTCAACCGCTAACGTATATGCAACTGTTGTCCCCACCAGCACAGATATTACTCTTAACGAAAAGGTAAGAGCAAAGCTCTCCGTTTCGGACCAGAAGCAGGCAATTGACTATATGCTGGGCTCTGCAACGGGTGTAAAGACCTTCAACTGCTTCAACAACATCAAGCAGCACAGAGACGAATATGTTTATTTCCGTACAGACCACCATTGGACCGCACTTGCAGCATATTATGCTTACGAAATATTCTGCCAGGCAAAGGGCATCACTCCCCTCCCCCTTAGTGCTTATGAGATATGGAGCTTCGACGGCTTCCTCGGAACCTTCTACAACGATTCCGGTAAGAATCCTGCCCTCGGAAATACCCCCGACAGAGTTGATGCTTACAAGCCTCCCTGCCAGTATTCAATGACAATTACAGATAAATACGGCAGTACCTCGTCAATGCCTATGCTTTACGACGAAACAAACGCACCTGCATCCTATAAATACGGTACGTTTATCTGCGGTGACAATCCCCTTTCAACCATCACTAATGAAAGCCTTACGGACGGTGAAGCCTGTCTTGTTATAAAGGAAAGCTTCGGTAACGCATTCGTTCCCTTCCTTGTATATCACTACAAAACCGTTTACGTAATCGACTACAGACACTACACAAGCTCTCTTTCAAGCTTCCTTTCTACTCATACCGTAAACGATATTATCTTTGTAAATAACGTTTCAATGACAAGAAACAGCTCACTTGTAAGCGACCTTGCATCCTTCATTGCAGGTTAAGAGATATAAAAAAAGCGAAAACCGCATAAATCAAAATAAGTCAAGGGGTTCTTGCAAGTCAAGAACCCCTATTTTGTTGTACAAATTTCTGCACAAAAAATGAGGCGGTATCGGGTGATACCGTCTCATATTATTATATTAAATTACTTGATAAGACATTCGCCTGTCATTTCCTTAGGCTGTTCGAGACCCATAACTTTAAGCATTGTGGGACAGATGTCTGCAAGTCTTCCGCCCTCTTTAAGCTCGCAGGGATAGCCTACTACGCAGAAGGGAACGGGATTTGTTGTGTGGGGAGTGAAGGGGTTACCGTCCTCGCCTACCATTCTGTCGGCATTGCCGTGGTCAGCAGTAATGAAGCATACACCGCCCATAGAGAGGGTTGCTTCAACAACGTCGCCTACACACTCGTCAACTGCCTCTACAGCCTTTACAGCTGCTTCCCATACGCCTGTGTGGCCTACCATATCGCAGTTTGCAAAGTTAAGGATAACGGCATCATATTCACCGCTCTTAATCTTTTCGCAGACAGCATCTCTTACGGGATAAGCACTCATTTCAGGCTGAAGGTCGAAGGTGGGAACGTCGGGAGACTGAATAAGGATTCTGTCCTCTCCCTTAAAGGTCTTTTCCTCACCGCCGTTGAAGAAGAAGGTTACGTGAGCATACTTCTGTGTTTCGGCAATACGAAGCTGTGTTTTGCCGCAATCCTGAAGATATTCGCCGAAGGTCTTTGTAAGCTCCTCGGGAGGGAATGCTACGCTTACGTTGGGCATTGTTTCGTCGTACTGAGTCATACAAACGAAGTTAAGGGGGAAGAAGCCGTTCTTTCTTTCAAAGCCGTCAAATGCGGGATCAACGAAGGTTCTTGTAATCTGACGTGCACGGTCGGGACGGAAGTTGAAGAATACAACTGAGTCATCAGCCTTGATTGTGCCTTCCTTATTTACGACTGTGGGAACGATGAATTCATCGGTTACTTCCTTATCGTAGGATCTCTGCATTGAGCCTACGGCATCGCTGTCCTCAAGTCCTTCGCCGTAAACGAAAGCAGAATAAGCCTTTTCTACTCTGTCCCAAGCAAAGTCTCTGTCCATTGCGAAATATCTGCCTGTGATGGTAGCAATTTCACCGACACCGAGCTCCTTGCACTTTGCTTCAACATCAGCAATAAAGCCCTTACCTGAGGTTACGGAAACGTCTCTGCCGTCCATAATACAATGAACGTAAACCTTAGTAAGACCGTAGCTCTTAGCCATCTGGAGAAGACCGAAAAGGTGCTCAATGTGGCTGTGAACACCGCCGTCGGAAAGAAGACCCATAAGGTGAAGGGCTGTACCCTTTTCCTTACAGCTTTCCATAGCGGAAATAAGTGCGGGAATATTGAAGAAATCGCCGTCCTTGATGGACTTTGAAATCTTTACGAGCATCTGATAAACAACTCTGCCTGCACCGATGTTTGTGTGACCTACCTCGGAGTTACCCATCTGTCCGACGGGAAGACCTACATCAAGGCCTGAAGCACCGATTGTGGTAAAGGGGTTTTCTGCAAAATATTTATCGAGATTGGGAGTTTTTGCAAATTTTATGGCATTACCGTCTTCGCTGTTTCTGATACCGAAGCCGTCCATAATACATAAAACAACAGGTTTTTTCATTATATGTACCCTTTCTTATTTGGAAGCTGCCTTAACGATTACGGAGAAGTCCTCTGCCTTGAGAGAAGCACCGCCGATAAGACCGCCGTCAACGTTAACCTTTGCTACAAGCTCGTCAGCATTCTTAGCGTTCATTGAACCGCCGTACTGAATTGTAACTGTTTCTGCAACATCCTTGCCGTAAACCTCAGCAATTGCCTCTCTGCAGAAGCCGTTGCCTTCGTCAGCCTGGTCAGCAGTAGCGGTAACGCCTGTGCCGATTGCCCATACGGGCTCATAAGCGATGATAACGTCCTTCAGCTGTTCAGCGGAAATGTTTGTAAGAGCCATCTTTGTCTGGAACTTAAGAAGAGTCTCTGTGTAGCCGAGCTCTCTCTGCTCAAGAGTTTCACCAACGCAGATGATGGGCTTGAGGCCGTTTTCAAGAGCTGCAAGAGAACGAAGGTTAACAGTCTGGTCTGTTTCACCGAAGTACTGTCTTCTTTCGCTGTGGCCTACAACTACGTATTCAACACCGAGCTCCTTGAGCATATTGCCTGCGATTTCGCCTGTATATGCACCTGAAGCCTTGAAGTGGATGTTTTCTGCACCGATTTTGATATTTGAGCCCTTAGCAGCTTCAACTGCAGCGGGGATGTCTACAAAAGGAACGCAAAGTACAACTTCGCAGTCAGCACCTGCTACGAGGGGCTTCATTTCTTCGATAAGAGCCTTTGCTTCTGCGGGAGTCTTGTTCATTTTCCAGTTACCTGCGATAACTGCTTTTCTTGTTGCCTTATTCATTATATTTTCCTCCGAAAAATCGGTTTACCGACAGAAAATGGCGGTAAACCGTTATTATTATTCAATTATTTCTCGTCAATGCAAGCGATACCGGGAAGAACCTTGCCTTCGAGGTATTCAAGTGATGCACCGCCGCCTGTGGAGATGTGGCTCATCTTGTCGGAGAAGCCAAGCTTCTTAACAGCTGCAGCAGAGTCACCGCCGCCGATGATGGAGATGGAGCCTGATTCTGCAACTGCCTTAGCAACTGCAATTGTACCTGATGCGAATGCTTCCCATTCGGAAACACCCATAGGTCCGTTCCAGATAACTGTGCCTGCGCCCTTAACAGCATCTGAGAAGATAGCTTCTGTTTCGGGACCGATGTCAAGACCCATCCAGCCGTCGGGGATAGCGTTGGACTTAACAAGCATATTTTCTGTATCGGGAGCATATTCCTTACCTACACGGTTGTCTCTGGGAATAAGGAACTTAACGCCCTTTTCCTCAGCCTTAGCCATAAGGCTCTTAGCAAGCTCAACCTTGTCTTCTTCACAGATGGAAGTACCTACGTTGTAGCCGAGAGCACGCATAAATGTGTAAGCCATACCGCCGCCGATGATGAGTGTATCGCACTTGTCGATAAGGTTTTCGATAACGCCGATCTTGTCGGAAACCTTAGCACCGCCAAGGATAGCAACGAGAGGTCTCTGGGGATTTTCAAGAGCGCCGCCGATGAACTGGATTTCCTTCTGAATGAGGTAACCTACTGCAGAGGGAAGGTAATCAGCAACACCTGCTGTTGAGGAGTGAGCTCTGTGAGCTGAACCGAAAGCATCGTTTACAAAGATGTCAGCGAGTGCTGCAAACTTCTTGGAAAGCTCTTCGTCGTTCTTTGTTTCGCCCTTTTCAAAACGAACGTTTTCAAGAAGAACTGCTTCGCCTTCCTTAACTTCAGCTGCAAGTGTCTGTGCGCTTTCGCCTACAACGTCAGAAGCAAGCTTTACTTCGAAGCCGAGGAGCTCAGAAAGACGTGCTGCAACGGGAGCCATTGAGAATTCGGGGTTGAATTCGCCCTTGGGACGACCGAGGTGAGAGCAAAGAATAACCTTTGCGCCGTTTTCAAGAAGATACTTGATTGTGGGAAGAGATGCTACGATTCTCTTGTCGCTTGTGGTAACGCCGTTTTCCATCTTTACGTTGAAATCGCAACGTACAAGAACTCTTTTGCCTTTAACAGCGATATCTTCAACTGTCTTTTTGTTAAGTGAACTCATTTGAAAAACTCCTTTATATCTTTTTAGTTTTGCTTAAATATTTAACCTCGTATATTTTACAATAATGTTAAAAATTTATCAATTATTAAAATATACAAAGCATATTAACACTTTTGATAACATTTTGTAAAAAAACTCAGTTTGCCCAGAAAACGTAGCCGTCAAGAAGCACGGCACGCACGGGGGATGCTTCAACACCGCTTATTTTAAGAGGCATTGCAACGAGGAAATACGAACCGGGCTCAACCGCCGACAAATCGAGGTTTTCGAGCACCGCAACGTCTTCTCCTAAAATTGCCCTGTGAGGATTCACCTGATCCCCGGGAGAACCGATTGACATTGAGTCAACACCTATAAGCTCGTAACCCAGATATGCTGCCTCTTCTGCGCCCGTTTTCTCAAAAAATACCTTTCCGCCGCTTTTTATAAGCACCCTTTTAGTACCCTTGGGAAAATACTTATCAACATATTCTCCCGTAATCATATCGGTTTTAACCTCAATAACACGGCACTCCCCTACAAACTTTTCAAGAGGCACGGAATTTATGGTTTTTCCGTTATCTATAAAATGAAGGGGTGCATCTGCGTGGGTACCGCAGTGAAGCGTTGTGCTGAGCTTTGCCATATTACAGCCGTCTCCCCCTGCAATTGAGGAAAAAATACTAAGCTCGGGAGCAGGGTCACCGGGATAGGGCTCGGTTGTAATAAGGTCTTTTGTAATATCAATTATTCTGAGGTCCATAAAAACACCGCCAATCGTAAAAGGTCGGAAAGCGGAGGTCGGAAGTCAGAGGAAGCAAAAAGAACAATATAATCAAGACACACCGGTGTCTTCCGACAGTGTCACTCTTCACTATTCACTCTTACTTCTTACCTGAAAATAATTTGTCGCCAGACAAATTATGACACATTCACGTGTCTGTCAATAAGCACCGTTGTTACAAGGAAAACAAATACGGCGGCAATTGCAGTACAGTAAAGGTTTGTGATTGCATAAGCACCGAAGCCGAGATCCCATGCAGCGGCAACCTCTGCTGCGGAAAGAGTGAAGGTATAATTGGTTTCGGAGATAATAATGTAAATCTTGATGAACTTCGTTATCATACTCGAGAATACATTAACACCGAGGAAGCTTGCGAAGAAATAGAGAATCTTGCCGAATTTGCCTGCCTTGTGGAAGGGACGGCAATGTGAAATCGTAATAGCAAAGAAAATAAGAAGAACGAAAACGATAAGTCTTACCGCACCGTCAAAGGCGTAAATTGAAGCAAGGCTTAAAAGAACTGCAATTGAGGGAGTGGCAATTCCTGCGGAGTAGCACAGCTGCTCAACCATTTCAATAACAAGCTCGTAAACGGAATAGTACATATCGTTGCCCTGAACTATGTTTACCGAGTGCTTTACAACGTAGATAAAGGAGCCGAAGGCACATACGCAGAGCACAAGATAGCTGAGAACTACCCAGAAGGAGCCGGCCATCCACTTAGAAAGAAGAAGTGTGCTGCTTCTTACGGGAAGAGCCATTGTAAGATGACCCTCAGCACCGAACATATTTCTGTTATATTCACCTATTATTCCCGTAAGGGTCATTATTATACCGATAGCGGCAGTAAGACAGAGCGCTGCGGATGCAATGATTTTAATGACAAGACCAAGACCGATACCGGTATCGCCCCATTTTGTCCAGTCTATTACCATAAGACCCAGCATAATAATTCCGATGATACCCATTGCAAGGTATACGTTGGAAACTGAGCTCATATTTGCTTTGAATGTATTCTTAGTCAACTTCCCAAGCATCGCCGATAACCTCCTTGAAGATTTCTTCAACAGACTTACCTGTTGAGCGTAATGTTTCTATACCCGTATTAACAAGGATTGTGCCGTGACCGAGCATAAGAATGTGGTCAAAGCTGTGCTCAAGGTCGTTAACAAGGTGAGTTGAAAGAACAACCGTTGCATTTTCCTTGTAGTTGCTCATAATGATGTCAAGAATAACGCTTCTTGCAGCAGGGTCAACACCGCCTAAGGGCTCGTCAAGAAGATAGATGTCAGCGCTTCTTGACATAACAACGAGAAGCTGAAGCTTTTCCTTCATACCCTTTGACATGGTCTTTACCTTCTGATTGAGGTCAAGCCCGAAGCGTGCGGCAAATTCGATAGCCTTTACCTTATCGAAATCCTCGAAGAAATCACCGTAATAGTTGATACAGTCAATAGTACGGAATCTGTCGGGGAAGAAGGTGCAGTCGGGAAGAAATGCCACGTGTGCCTTTGAGTTGATGCCTATGGGTCTGCCGTCAATCTTGACCATACCCGTGTAGTCGTGGATAAGACCTGCAAGAATTTTCATAAGAGTGGTCTTACCGCAGCCGTTGGGTCCTAAAAGACCAACGATTTTTCCCGAGGGAATATCAAAGGAAATGTTATTGAGAACAACGTTTCCGTCGTAATCCTTTGTGAGATTTCTTACCTTGAAGGCATAGTCGCTTTTTCTTACGGGCTCTGATACGGGCTCAAAAACTTCCGTATAGCCGTTTTCTTCCGCTGCCGTTTCCTGATTGAAGGGCTCGGGGGAATACTGTTTCTTTTTTCCAAAAGCCATATCTTTTTCTCCTTACTTTCTGTTATCGTGTGCCTGACCGAACTGCGGGAAGTCAGGGTCGGAATATATATCCTTGAAGCTGTCGTCAGAAAGAACACGTGCGGCAATACCGAGCGCTTTGTCGTTATAAGCCGTGTCATCGTGTCTTTGCGAAGCAAAATACCAGGTGGTTTCGGGCCATAAGCCGAAGGATGCATCAATTGTCTTATCGGGGGATATATGACAGTGTGCTTCATCCTTACAGTGCCTTCCCTCTTCACAGCTCTCAGTAAGAGCTTCACCGAGGGGAGCGCTTCTGGCGCCCATGCTTGTTGAGGAAATATGAATTATACCGTCAGAGGACATTTTGTCCGTGCCTGCAAGGGCAAGAAGCTGAAGACCGTAGCCGCAGATTGCGAAGAATTCAACACCCTCTGCTTCAAGCTCTCTGACTGTTTCAGGGAAATGAAGACGGAATTCATAGAATTTATCTGCTTTCTCTCTTAATGCCTTATGCTTTTCGTCGGAAAGGTACTGCTTTGCTAAAGCAGGATATCTTTCGGGAGGAATTATTCCCCACATAGACATTGAATTTCCGAGAACAGTTTCATTTAATGCATCAAGGGCTTTGTTGATTGTAGCCTCAAAAACACCCTTGGGAAGAAGCTTGAGAAAACCGCTTACCTTGTCTGCCGTACCCTTATCCATAAGCATTTCAATCATTGAAACACCGTTTTCGGGGATAATGTTCTTTTCCATAATGTCGGCTATAAGGTGGCTGCCACCGAGAGCAGCAACGAAGTACATAACTCTCTTTACGTCCTTCTTGTGGCGGAAAAGCTGAAAATATGCCGTTGAAAGAGCACCGCCGAGGCTTACGGGTACAAGGTTCACCTTGCCGCTTCCCGTCTTTTCCTTGACCATATCAATATAATCGCTTAATTCCTTTGCGATTTCATAGGTATCTCCGAAGGAGTTATATGAGAAGAAAAAGAGATTTTCCTCACCTATTCTGTCGCTGAGCATCTGCAGAGGAACCATTTTGTAAATGTATCTTTTCTCATCGGCAGTACATTCCGCAAGACTTCGGGGGTAAGATACCACACGGAGAGTATTTTTCATGCTGCCGTCAGGAAGTGTTGCTATGGGATCTGCTATTTCGGAGAAAACCTCCTTAACCTTGTCGGAAAAGCCTGCATCGCGTCTTAAAAGCATCATTTTTGCAAGAGGCATTTTAAGCTCGTCAAGTATATCTTCCCCGTCAACGTCAAGAGGCCACGCCATTTTTATCTTATTCCCCTGTGCGTCTGTGAGCTCCACCTTTGACTGTCCGATTCCGGGGAGAATAACGCAGGGAGTATACTGATTAAAGGACATAACCTTCCCTCGATTCATAATTAATCACTTTATATTATCACACGTAATAAAAAAAAGCAATACGCGAAGATATTATATTAAAGAAAATTTTACTTTTTTCCGCATCAAAAAACAAAAAAACGGCAGATAGCCGAAGCCGTCTGCCGCCGTATGCTTATTCTGATGCCGGGGTACGCCTTACGTCAAAGAAAAAGCCCTCTACCCTGCCGCCTGAAAATTCTGCGGTTATGTGCGTTTTTCCCGTTTTAAGAGCCGCCGTCACATCATAGTAAACGTGTCCGTCATCACCCTTTTCGGGAGTAAGAGGCATCTTCCCTGCCCTTACTTCCTTTACTTCGAAATCCCCCGTAAAGAAAATTCTTACGGTATCATTCACCTGCTTGGGACAGACAAATTTCCTGCCCACGGTAAAGGAAGAGCTGCTTTCAAAGGGAAGACTGCTTTTTCTGCCGAAAAAACGGTTACCGCCGATTACGTACTGCTTGTCATCAAGCTTTACTGTTCTGTCCATATTTTACACCAGAGGTGCGAGTGCTTCCTCGGCACCGCTTAACATAAACTGAGGATAAGCCTTGAAGGTATCAACGGTAGGCTGATTTTCACTTTCAAGAAGAGTGAAAAGGAAGTATACGCAGTCTGAATCATAGCTGCCGATTACGTGTCCTGCACCCTTTAAGAACCAGGTGTAGTCCTTGTAAAGACAGGTGTTGGCATTGATGCACTTATCGGGAGAAATATATTTTGCATCCCCGGTAAGCTGTTCTGCGGGCAGCTCCTTTCCGATAACGGAGGTAAGAGCACCGCCTGACATAGGCGAGGTTTCAACAACGCCGTCAGCCTGATATTTTGCGTGCTCGTAAACGGGAGCTATGGGGGTATCGTAGCAGGCTACAATGCAGAGCTTCATACCGTCTGAAAGTGCCTTGTCAAGGATTTCTTCTCTCTGTGAGGATACGTTTTCATAGAAAGCATCAAGACGGTTGAGAAGACCTGCAT
Source organism: Acutalibacteraceae bacterium (assembly GCA_045659105.1). GTDB lineage: Bacteria > Bacillota > Clostridia > Oscillospirales > Acutalibacteraceae > RUG806. The sequence goes on along the minus strand of JAZOWG010000014.1, from coordinate 4,189 downwards.
ACTGCTCTTCCTTACCTTCAAAAATAAACTGTCTTGCCTCGGGATAATATTCTGCCTGCATCATCGACCAGAAGCCGGGAAGTGTTGCAAAGGTGGGAATAAGGGTTTCATTATAAATCTGCTCCTCATACTTCTTTGCAAAGTTGTTTACTATCTTACAGAGAACGTCAAGTCCGCCCGTCATATTGGCAAGCTTAATAATACCGGAAAGTGCGGGAACAGATGAATTTATAAAGGTTTCGAGAGTATCGGGTTCGAAGCAGACCTTACCTCTAAAAAGGTCGGTGATGATGTCGGTGCCGAACATTACGGAGGTATTGGAAATTACGGTATCGATTTTACCGTAGCCGTATTCGGCAAGGTAAGCCATTGTGATGCTTCCGCCCATACTGCAGCAGATAATGTCAACCTTGTCACAGCCGTGGTCTGAAAGTGCCTTGTTTACCGTAGCATCAAGCAAATCAGCATTGTCCATAGGGTCAAGACGCCAGTCGTATACGAAGTAATACACCATATCGGCACCGTAACGGTCAGCAAGGGATGCCACAAGGCTTATTTCATCCGTAGCAGCTCTGTCTACCGCATCGGGATAATTGATGACTGCCTCGGGATACCATTCGGCGGAAATATTTTCGTGAAGTGAATCACCGTTTTCATCACAGGGATATGCTTCAAAAAGCGTTACGATATATTCGCAGACAACGGACACCGCAGCCTCCATGCTGAAGGTTGTGATAAGCGTTGCAAGGGTCTTTGCAAGGTACTTGAAAAGCACACCTGCATCAAATTTTACATTTGCGGGTCTTGCATTTTCCGTGCCTCTGTCATACTGAAGACCGCCTGCGAAATTCATACCCCTTACCACAATTACGGGAGTATCGGTTTCAACGGTTTCAATTGTTTTTTCGATTACAGCTTCTTCTTGGGCATTTACCGTAACACATACGGAAAATATCATAAGAACACTTAAAATTACAGCCAGAATTTTTTTCATCTTTTTCCCCTCCGAGAAATTTATCGGCTATATTTTACCATACGGGGAACAAAATGTAAATCCCGTTTTTTATTCTTTTCTCTTATGGGCAGAATAAGGGCTATAAGAGCCGAAGCACCGTTGAAAATCACATTAATTGCACCTATCTGCAGCTTGATATTTCCCGGAAAAAGCTCTCCCGCAATTTCCGGAAGAGGAATAAAAAGACTCAGAAAAACAAACAGAAGCGAGCCTGCAAGATTGTAGAGAATGTGCATATACGCGACCTTTTTAGCACCGCCCCCGAGTCCCGATGAGGCAATAAGACATGTAGCACAGGTGCCGATATTTGAGCCCAGTATTATGTAAAAAGCCTGATTTATTCCGAGAATCCCGTCGTAAGCCATAGTCTGCAAAAGTGCGGTAACTGCGGCTGATGACTGAATAAGTGCGGTAAAAAAGCTGCCCGTGAGAATCCCCGCAAGGGGTGAGGAACAGTTTTCAAGAATACCGTAAATCACCGGACTGTTCTTTATATCGGACGCCGCCTCCTCCATAATATTCATACCGATAAAAAGAAGCCCGAAGCCTGCAAAAAACACACCCGTGCCGTTAAGGCTTTTTTTTCTCGTAAGGGAAATAAGTGTAATTCCGATTATTACCGCAAAGGGAGCTATTTCAGAAAAAGAAACGGCAGTCAGCAGCCCCGTAAAGCTTGTGCCGAGATTTGCTCCCACAATTATCCAGAATGCTCCGTAAAGACTAAGACTCCCGTTATCCACAAGGGTCGCCGTTATTACGCTTGATGCGGAGGAGGACTGAAGCACCGCTGTTGCAACCGTTCCCACCGCCGCAGCAGAAAATCGGCCTGCCGTGAATTTTTTCAGCAGCTTTTCCGATTTTTTGCCGAAATTTTCACTCAAAGAATGCTTGATAAGCATCATTCCGAGCATAAAAACAGAGACACCCGTACCAAGGGCAAATAACGACATAATATTCATATAAACCGCCCGACAAAAAAATAATTGAAAATAACAAAAATTTACAAAAAAAGCTCAAAAAAACATATTGACAGTATGTAAGTACTGTTGTATAATGTCAAAGAATTAATGCTAATTACCCACGCAGAAAGCGGAGGGAGGGAATACATAATGAGTCAGGTAAAAGTTAAAGAAAACGAATCTCTTGACAGCGCACTCAGAAGATTTAAGCGTCAGACATCTCGTGACGGCGTTATCCAGGAAGTACGTAAGAGAGAGCACTACGAGAAACCCTCTGTAAAGAGAAAGAAAAAGTCAGAAGCTGCTCGTAAGCGCAAATTCAAATAAGTTACGGACAAAACGGGCCTTTTCGGGTCCGTTATTGTTTTTTGAGGGAAGATATGAAGAAAAATACAGGACTTGAGACAAATTCACTGCCGCAGTATTTTTATGACAGCATAACGGACATTACCCCTGAGGAAATTTTCCGTATGGGCGGTACTGCCGTTGGGATTGATCTTGATAATACTGCAGTATATGACAGCACGGGAATACTTTTCCCGGGTGTGAAGGAATGGCTTGAAAGAATTCAGGACGCAGGCCTTCCCGTTGTCATTGTCACAAATACGTATAATATCAGAGCAAAAGCGATTTCCAAAAAGCTCGGAGGACTCCCCTTTATTGCAAATGCCGACAAGCCCGACGTAAAATGCTTCGAAAAGGCCGTTAAAATAACAAATACCGATATTTCGGGCTTTGTTATGATAGGTGACCAGCTTTTCACGGACGTGCAGGGAGCTAACAACGCAGGTGCAATTTCCGTACGGGTGAAATATAAAACACGGGAGATTCTTGCTCTCTTCCATTTTCTTAAAATCAGAAAGCTTGAAAAAATTTATCTTGAAAGCAAAGGCAAAGGTGATACGGTATGATGTTCAATACGGATAAATTATGGAAAAAGGTGTCAGAGTTTGCAGACGCGGCAATAATCCTTTCCGAGGAAAACAGAAGATATTTTACTGAATTTCCCTCCTCTGACGGTGCGCTTTTAGTTTACGGCGGAAAGGCTCTTTTCTTTACCGACAGCCGTTACACGGAAGCCGCCGCAAAGGCAATCGGTGAGGAATTCGTTATTGATTCTACTAATTTATATGAGAAGTTTACAAAAATATTCGAAGAAAACGGCGTAAAAAAGGTTGCAATCGAAAACCACAGACTGACACTGGCCGAGTTTGACGAGCTGCAGAAAAAGCTCCCCGAAGCAGAATTTGTAACCACAAATGCACTTGCCGATGCAATTGAGGAAATCAGAATCGTAAAAACAGAGGCTGAAATTGAAAAAATCAAGGCAGCCCAAAAAATTGCAGAGGATGCATTTTCACATATCCTTACATTTATAAAGGAGGGTATGACTGAAAAGGAAATTTCCCTTGAGCTTGATTTTTATATGCTCTCCCACGGTGCTGATGCTCTCTCCTTTGAGACAATTGCCGTTGCAGGCAAAAATTCGTCAATGCCCCACGGCGTACCCGGTGAATACCGTGTTCAGAAGGGTGATTTCATCACAATGGACTACGGTGCGGTTGTTGACGGCTATCACTCCGATATGACGAGAACCGTATGCCTCGGTGAGCCCTCAGATAAAATGCGCGAGGTTTATAACACCGTTCTTGAAGCACAGCTTGAAGGTCTCAGAGTGCTTCACGACGGTATATCGGGTGTTGATGCTGACAAGGCAGCCCGTGAGGTAATTGAAAAGGCAGGCTACGGAAAGAATTTCGGACACGGCCTCGGTCACGGTGTGGGCGTTGAAATTCACGAGTCTCCCCGTCTCTCCCCCAAGGCTCCCCACACTCTTAAGGCAGGCCACGTGGTAACGGTTGAGCCCGGAATTTACCTCCCCGATGAATTCGGTGTAAGAATTGAAGATATGGCAGTAATCACCGAAAAGGGCTCAATTAACCTTACAAATTGCCCCAAAGAGCTTATAATTCTGTAAAATTTGCGAGAAAATCAGCATATATACGGAAAAAATTCAATAAGTACTTGCAAAATACAAAAAAATATTATATTATAGTCGGGTAAATAAATAATTGATTACCGAGAAAGGATTGATATTTATGGTATCAGCCGGCGATTTCAGAAACGGCGTTACATTTGAAATGGAAGGCGGAGTTTGGCAGATCGTTGAATTCCAGCACGTTAAGCCCGGTAAGGGTGCTGCTTTCGTTCGTAC
>JAZOWG010000013.1:0-9962 GCA_045659105.1 Acutalibacteraceae bacterium | reverse complement strand
GAGCCTTTATTGCATCGCTGCTTACAATAAAATCAAAAACCTCTGCCGTTAATGCATCCTGCTTCTGCTGAAGGAATCTGTCCTCGGAATAATCCTGCATAAGCTCCTCGGGTACAGACATAAGGTACGCCGGCACACTCTTCCCTTCTCTCATATAGTCGAACAGTTCACGCGTATAAAGAGGAGTATGCATACAGAGAATTACGGGAAGACCTTTACTGCACTCAGCCTTCAGAAAATCAAACTGCTCTTCATCAATAAGGTAATAGGAGTTATCAATAGCAACAAAAAGAACGCCGTTAATCTTTCTTGAAGAAAATCTTATGTTGTTTTTAAAAACACTCTGAATCTTAGGAAGACTTCTGTTTCTGTATGCTGCATCCTCCTTTTCTTCACCGAGATAAAGGCTGAATTCGTGATTTCCCGCAGCCATAAAAATATCAACAGAATCGGTAAATTCCTTAGCCCTTTCGATATTCAGCTCCGATACAAAATCAATGAGATCACCCGTGTAAACAAGGGTTCTGTTTTCGGAAATTGCCTTATTCTTTATAAATTCAAGATTTTCCCGTGCGTCGGGAAAATGATTGGTTCTCTGTTCGGCAAGCTTAATTTTTCTTTCGTCATTTCTGCTATCAGCATAAGCAATATGAGTATCGCTTGCGTGAAGTACTGTAAAAGGCTTTTCAATACCTATTCGGATATGATTTTTAAGAACCTTCATATTAACTCACCTTTTATACAGTTTTTTTGCGTCTTGCAAAGAGGATATTTGCAACGACAACGGCAAGCACACCTGAAATCAGCTTTCCGATAATCATGGGAAGAATGTAATTTTCATTAAACGATACGGTAAATGCAAGGTGATCTACAAATGCAAAGGATGCGCTTACGGCAAATGCGGAATTGAGCACTATCCCCTTTTTGTCCATATTATCCATCATTTCGAAGGTGGGAACGGATGTGCCGATTGTAGTAAGAAAACCGAAAGCCGAGGTTTCGTTTACACCTAATTTGCCGCCGAGCCTTTTAAGCATGGGAGAAAGAAGCTTTTTGAGAACGAAAAACAAAGGAAGCGCTCCTGCCATAATACACATTATGTTGATGATGATATCCATTGCATTCGTGAGGTTATCCATATAAGGAATAAGTGCTTTTCCCGTTAAAAACTCAATAATACCAAAAATAAGACCGCACGTAATAACAGCCTTGATTACAAGGGCAAGCCCCGAAAAAATCCTGATGGTAATTTTCTCAAACCTTATAATTCCGACACCGATAACAGCAACAAGGAGAATAAGCGGAATAAGGTTAAGAAGCAGCCCGGTTACAGGAATACCTGCTATAAGACCAGCCACGAGAAGTCCTGCGGGGATGGTAATCATACCGCAGAGAATTCCAAAGAAAATATCGGAATGATTCTCTTTTTTAGTTACCTGAATTGAAAAAGGAATGGTAAATGAAACGGTAGCACCCATCATTGAGGCGGTTACAAGTCCGTTGAAATAGCCCATTGCCTCGTCCTTTGCAAGGTCGTGTGCCAGGTGTGCACCGCCCATATCGTTTGCGAATATCAAAGACGGAACAACTGAAAAATCAAGAAAATCGGGGAAATATCCGCTGATATTCTGCAAAAGATGCGAGATTGACGGAGCGAGCACCAGAATACCTGCCATTGAAAGGGCAAGGGGCGCTATCATTGAAACTGCCTTTTCAAGCTCCTTACCGAGACCGATTCTGTTTCCGAATATTCTGTCAAGCCCTGCAAGGGCTGCAATACCTATCATTACCCAGATAAAAATTTCCATAAATACCTCATAAAAAAAGTTACTATGACAATTTTATCACATAAGAGAATAATGTCAACAAAAAACAACAGGCTCCGTTTTACCGAAGCCTGAAGTTATATCATTTACTGTGCAGCAACAGGAGCAACTGCTCTTGTAAGAGTAATTACTGTGCCGTCTGCTTTTGTGAGCGTAAGAGTGTCTCCCTTAAGTACAAACGTATAGGAAACAGGCTCCTTGCTTACGGTCTTGTCAACGGTAAGCACATTGTCTGTGATTGACCATTTCATTTCAAGAGGAATAAGATCACCGGTAAATTCACCGGGAGCTGTACCGGTGCCGTCTGCATTGAAGACGAAGGTCTTTTCCGTTACTATTCCGAGAATTGTTTCCTGATATGTCCACTTACCTGCAATTTTTTCCTCTACGGGAGTACCGCAGGCAGAAAAAGCAGTAACAAGAACAACGAGAATAAGGGCAATACTGATTATCTTTTTCATAGTCTTTCTCCTTTCAAAGAATCTTTCTTTACACTTTCATTATATTAAAAGAGGGGGAATAAATCAACATCAATTTTCTTTCACGCTGTATTTTTCAGCCTGAAGGCGGAACATATATGCATATTTGCCGTCAGCCGCCATTAATTTATCATGGGAGCCGTGCTCAATTATCTCACCGTTTTCGAGCATAAATATTTCATCTGCCATAACCGTTGTTGAAAGGCGGTGCGAAATAAATATAACGGTCTTGTCATCTGCCGCCTTTGACATTGACTGATTGAGATTATACTCGGCAACGGGGTCGAGATTTGCGCTGGGCTCATCGAGAATAGCAAATGGACAGTCCTTATAAAAAGTTCTTGCAATTGCAATTTTCTGTGCTTCACCGCCGGAAAGAGATACACCGTTATCGTCAAATTCACGAAGAAGGATGCTGTCCGTCCCGTCGGGAAGAGCTTTTTCGAAGCCCGAGGTTTTAAGGGCATCCTGTACCTTTTCGGAGTCGGGAATATCGTTCATTGAAACGTTTTCGCCGAGTGTTGCACCGAAAAGAGAGAAATCCTGAAATACTGCGGCAAAATTTTTGTGATAAGAGGCAATATCCCAGTCTCTTATGTCCCTGCCGTCGATTGTGATTCTTCCGTCGGTTACATCATAAAGGCGAAGCAGCAGGTTTGTAAGAGTGGTTTTTCCTGCTCCGTTGTAGCCTACAAGAGCTATTTTCTTATAGGGTGAAATTTCAAGATTTATATTTTTAAGCACGTATTTTTCAGTACCGGGATACTTGAAGGAAACGTTTTCAAATCTGATGGTAACAGGCTTTTTATAGACGGTTTCATCCGTACCGTTTATAATCTTTTCCTTTGCGTTCATAAAGCGTTTGAATTTTTCCACGTAAAGTCCGTTTTCGCGGAAGGAAATCGCAAACCAGCTTGTAATTGCGAAAACGCTGTTACTGATTGACGAAGCGCCGTTGAAGGTTGCGGCAAAATCACCCAAGCCGACCTCTTTCGTGACAATAGCCTTATATCCCATAAAAAGAGTGATGCCGAGATAAATAAGAAGTGTCATAGGAAGAGATTCCTGACAGAAATACAGCTGCCACTGACGTTTGAGATAAGGAGCGATTGTATTTATGCGATCGGTAATATTTTTGTTATATCTTTTCTCAACCATCTTTCCTGCACCGGAAAGTCTTAATTCCTTAGCGTAGTCCTGCAGATAGAAAACACGGCTGAAATAAAGGTTTTTTCTGTCAAGAGGAGTCATAGCCTCCGTACGGTCAACATTTACCTTTGCAATAAGACGGCCTATGGGAGTCATAATTGCAACGCACAGAAGAACAAAAATAAAACAGGCAGGGTCAATTGTAACAATAACCGCACCAATTGTAAGAACACCGACAGAATGTGAGATTATATCCTGTGCATTGGAAAGCACATTGTATGCTCTGTCATTCATCGAGTTCATAGCAAGGACAAGGTCATTATAGTATTCGGGATTATCATAAGCCTCATAGTCCATTTTTGCGGCTTTTTCATATATCGTTTTATATATACTGAAATAAAGCTTTTCCTTCTGCTTCGGAAGAGATACCTCGTAAAAGGTCGTTGTAAGAAGATTTGTTATTACAACGAAAACAACAAAGGCAATAAGCACGTAAAGAATTCTTTCATACCCCGTGCCTTCGGTAACAACGTCAATTATGTATTTAAGAAGCACAACGTTTGAAAGTGTCCAGGGAAGATTTGCAAGAACATCGTAAAAGATGTAGCCGAAAAGCATATAAGGTGTATGACGGCCTATGAATTTCAGCATATATATGTAGTTTTTAAGTGCGTTTGCATTCTCCTTTACTTTACCGCTCTTATTATTCTTCACTGTCCGTCACCCCCTCAATATAGCCTGATGCCTGCAGGGTAAACATCTCGCAGTACTCTCCGCCTGAAGCCATCAGACTTTCGTGTGTTCCCTGCTCTGCAATTCTTCCGCCTTCAAAAACAAGGATATTATCTGAGCGTGTAGCACTTGAAAGGCGGTGAGAAATATAAATAACGGTCTTCCCCTTTGTTCCTTGAGCAAGGGCGTCGTACATCTTGCTTTCTGCAACAGGGTCAAGAGCGGAGGAGGGCTCGTCAAGGACTGCGACATCAAAGTCCTTTGCAAAAAGCCGTGAAATTGTCACCTTCTGAGTTTCACCGCCTGACAAAAGCACACCGTCCTGAGTAAATTCTTTTGTAAGGACAGAATTTTCCTTTTCGGGAAGCCTTTCTATTTTTTCGTAAACGCCTGCCATTTTAAGGGCATTTACCGCAGTTTTCATATTGTCTTCCGTGACTTCCTCTGTCAGCACGTTTTCGGCTACGGTCATAGCAAAAACACGGTAATCCTGAAAAACGCTTGCGAATTTTTCACGGTACTTTATAAGATCGTATTCCTTGATATTTACTCCGTTATAAAGGATTTCTCCCTCGGTTACGTCATAAAGGCGCATAAGAAGCTTTGAAAAGGTGGTTTTTCCTGCTCCGTTATGACCGACGATTGCAACGGTCTGCCCCCTTTTGATTTCAAAGGACAGATTCTTAAGAATGTTCTCTCCATCCTCCTTATAGCGGAAGGATACATTTCTGAATTCGAGGCTTTCGAAGTCGGAGGGAATAAGCTCTCCGCTCTGAATTTTCGGCTCGTAAGAAAGAAAATCTCTCAAATTCTGTACCCACAGACAATGCTTCTGCTGCATTGCAAAATAGTGAGCAAGATGATTGAGCTTGTTTCTGCAGGTGGTTATTGCGGAAATAAGAACGGAAAACTCAGAAACGGGAAGATTTTGGGCAATTATCAGTCTGTAGCAGCCGTAAAGGAAGCCGCCCGTTACGGGGATGATTTCTGCAAAATAGTCCGATACACATTCGAGAATTGCTATTTTCCAGCCGTACTTTTTTATTACCTCAATATTTTTTGCTATTGCACTGCGAAAACGCTTGTCTATAACTGCAAAAATATTCGTTGTCTTGATTTCCTTTGCAAAGTCCTTGAGAAGGATTGTTCTTCTTACATAATCCTTCTGCCTTTCATAGGGAGTCATATCCTTTTCTTTTTCAAGCTCAATATTATTCTTGTAGGTTCTGAAAAAGAAAACTACAATGGGACAAAGAATGAAAATCAGCAGGAAGGGATCTATTGAAACAAGATATCCGACAAGAGCAACAATACTCACAAAGGAACCGATTGTCCAGGCGGAGCCTTCAATAATCCTCTTAAAGCCGCCCTTTTCAACAACCCAGGTGGCACGGTTGTATTTGTCAAAGAACTCGGGATTTTCATAGCAACCCAATTCAACCTGCTGTGCCTTTGTGAAAATCAGCGAATTTATATAGCTTTCACATTTGATTTCAAACTTTGTTCTGACGGTATAGAACGTAATATATCCGTAAAGGTCGATTGCAAGCTTTCCTATAATAATCAGGCTCATTCTTATTACGAATTCCCTGAAGGTTCCGTTGCCCTCAACAATGGACAGTGCGGTTTCAAGAAACAACACGTTTATTACAACCGAATAGTAGAAGTTTTCAAATATATACTCTATGTAAATGAGTATTACAGATAACGGTGCACACTTAAATGCACAGCCCAGCATAAAGGCTGTGTTTTTGAGAATATGTGCCTTCTGCTTTTCTTTTTTCTTTCTTTTCATTTCTCGCTCCGTAAAAATCAAAAATACAGAATAATTTTATAATAAAAGGAAATGCTTGTCAATCAGAATACGCTTCAGACAAGAAATTTAACAATATTGACAGACGTATGAAATAAATTTATAATTGTATCAGAAAGGAGTGCTTTAATATGTCAGAAAATAATTCTCTTATAAGCGGAATTTCAAAAATAGCTTGGGGCTTTGTTTTTATACTTTTCCATTTCAAAATAAATTCAATCGACCTGCTCCCGGATTTTATAGGCTATATATTGGTAGCTATCGGAATCGGCTCTCTTTCCGAAAATCTCGGACATCTGAAATTGCTGAGGCCTCTTTCGATTATAATTGCAATATGGACAGCATCAGTCTGGTTTACCGAAACACTTACCCTTACAAGCATCCTTACTGCCGGATATATGTCGACCGTTATGGGGTATCTTTCAACGGCTATGGGTGTTGTATCTCTTATTTTTACAATTATCCTGCTGACGGATTTAAGTATCCTTGCAGCAAAGCACCAGCCCGAGGGTAAGAATCTTGACCGCAGACTTATCGTTGCAAGAAACATCTATGCGGTGTGCTATTCGGTAAGCATCGCTCTGTCTCTTTCCGTTCTTATGACGTTTAACAAGGTTTCCGAAATTCTTACGGGACTTTCTATGGGACTGTCTCTTGTTATGGGAATTGCAATGCTTATCACGATGATTATTATTCTCGTTTCACTTTTCACCCTGAGAAAATTCATAACGGAAGCAGAGCTTAAGCCTCCGTACGGCACATATGATATTCCTCCCTTCGGAGCAGAAAACGTGCCTCCTTACGGTTTCCCCGAAGCACATATAAATGAAGGGTCGACAGAAATACAGGAAAACAAAGAAACTGAATAAGGCTATTAGCACACGCCGAATCGGATTATCCGGTTCGGTATTTTTTGTAAAAAAGCTATTGACAAAAACATACTACAAGTGTAGTATATAAATAGATACTACAACTGTAGGAGGGATTATTATGAAGTTATCCGAAAAAGAATGGCCCGTTCTTGAGGTACTGTGGAAAACGGGAGGCTGCGAGCTGGGGGAAATCGTCGAAATGCTTAAGGACGATACCGGTTGGACACGAAATACCGTTCACACTTATCTTACGAGAATGGAAGTAAAAAAGCTGGTTTTTATTGATAAAAGCGTAAATCCTCATATTTACAGGGCGGCTGCCCAAAAGGACGAATGTCAAAAATCTGAAAGAAAGAGCTTTTTATCCCGAGTATACAAAGGCTCTGCCGGAGATATGATTGCCGCCTTTTTAAGGGAAGAAAAGCTCACGCCGGAAGAAAAGGATAAGCTTAAAAAACTGCTTGACGATATGGAGGTGTAACATATGAGGGATATTTTTGAATTCCTGATTGTAAGTATATCTGCCGCAGTTGCCGGGTTTTATATACTCATTCTTAAAAGGATTTTCAGAGATAAACTTCCGCCCGTATGGCAGTTCGGAATATGGGGCATTCTCGGCATCACCCTTATTTTCCCGTTCACTTATCCGGATGCTGTTCCCTTCACCGCTGAGCTGCTGAAATCCTTCCTGACCGGGGAAAATACAATTTCAAGACCGTCTTTTTTCCTGCCCCTTCCGGATTTTTCATTTTCCCCCAGCATTACAGATATTCTGTTTCTTATATATTTTATCGGTGTGGCAGTTTTTCTGATAAGAAATCTCATCTCATATATACGGCTTCGCATTCTGACGGGAAAAGCCTCTGCTTTATCAGAAGAAAATCTTGTCAGATTAAATGAAATAGCCGAGAGGTATTCTCTGAAAAAATGTAGAACGGTTACCGTACCGGAAATAACCTCTCCTTTTATTTTCGGGATAATAAAGCCTGTTCTCATTCTGCCAGAGGTATTCCCGGATGAAAAGGTAATACTTCACGAGCTTATGCATCTGAAATATAAGGATGCTTTATGGGGAATTATTATTTCCCTTTTCCGTTCAGTTCATTGGTGCAATCCTCTTTTGCTGTACTGCTTCAATAAAATCCGTAACGACCTTGAAGAACTGTGCGATTCAAGAGTTCTCCGTATTCTTTCCGGGGAAGAAAGACGGGAATACGGAAACCTTCTTCTTTCTATGGCAAATGAAAAATATGCCTCCTGCTTTGCTTCCACGGCAATTGCAAACGGAGGTAAAAATATATGTTCGAGAATTGAAACAATAGCCCGATTCAAGCAGTATCCGGTAAACAGCCAACTTATCTGTATATGTATCAGCATTATTACGGCATTGTTTCTTTTGATAAATACCCGTGCGGCTACGGTGCCCGAAGACTACTTGCAGCTGACGGATAAGACCTCTGTTGACGTTGCGCTTGCCGTTTCCAGAAGCTATTACTGCCGAACACCCGCCGCAGCTATTGATGCCTATGCCAAAGCCGTTCTTCAAGATAACGGAGTTTACAGAGCTTTGTGTGCACCCTTATCAATGCACAATGACATAAAGAAAATCCTTACAGACAGCATTGCAAACGGCAGGCCGCCGAAATTAATTGCTGATATTGACGGCACTCCGACATCATATAACCGATATTATATTTATAATCTTGAAAATACAGACAAAAACGAATACACTGCGTTGCTTGTTTTCGGTATGGCTTATCACGATCCGGATGAAGATAACAACCAAAAAATCGCATATCAGAAAATCCGTATTTTCAAAGAAAATGTGAGATGGGTTGTAACAGAAGAATCCGGATTCGATTATATTATCACCTACAAAATGCAGTGGAGCTGGGGCTGTGAGGATTTACCGGTATATACTTATTCAACCGTATCGGGTGATTTCACGGTCGAAAGGAATTATCAGCTTTGCTTCTCTCCCGAAGAAAAAGCATCAAACAGCAGCTCGCCTTATCTTAAGGCGACCTTCAACGAGGTTACCGTGAATACATTCTCACGCTGTATTTATAACGGCACCGAAGACAAAAAGCCCGAAATAACACACCTGGGTTTTTCCTGCAAAACCGGCAAGAAAGGGGATTTGCCCGAGTTTTCCCCTGAACTTACCAATGACATTACGGACAGATTCAAAATCACAAGTGCCTGGGAGCATATTTCACAAGAAATAAAGGAGACTATGATCGGCGGAGATTTTTCGTCATCAAGCACAACAGATGCATCCTCTGCCGGAAAATCACTTCCTGAAAACTGGAATAACATTCAGAATTTCAGCGGCGGCGGACATACAACCGAATATAAGAAAAAAATAAACTATCTTCCCGACGTTGTTTACGGTGTTCTTTATGTAAACAGCATACCGTCCGAAGTACTGACGCTTGAAAGGACTGATTGATATGACGGCTAATAAAAAGCTTTATAAGGCAATATCAAATATCGCATACGGCTTTATATTCATCCTTATCCACATAAAAATCGGTCCCTTTGATATTCTTCCCGATTTCGTGGGCTTTATTCTGATTACTCTGTCTGTTATTTCACTTAAGGATGAATGTAAAACAATAGGGCTCCTAAAGCCCTTAGGAATATTCCTTGCGGTATGGGAAGCTGCAGAATTGCTTCTGAGCTTCACAGATGCAATGACAATTCTGACGGCATGCCACCTAACTTCGGTGGTCACCATCATAAACATCTATTTTTATTTTCAGTTATTTACGGATATCAGCCTTATTGCCGAAAAATACCAGCCTGAAGGCTCAAATTTTGATAAAAAGCTTATAACGAGAAGAAACATATATGTTATTTCCGAAACTATAAGTTTCCTGTTGACGTATCTTATTCTGAATACAGATACATTGACACACAATGACCTTTCGGCATATATTTTACTGCCCGTAAGTATAATTAATCTGATTGTATTGTTGCTTATTGTATCCGCACTGTTTTCCTTCAGAAAAATATTTAAAGCCGAAGAAATCTACACAGAAAGCCCTGACTGTAATACAGAATAAGCATAAAAAACCGAAGCGGTAAA
>JAZOWG010000012.1:0-9009 GCA_045659105.1 Acutalibacteraceae bacterium | reverse complement strand
GTGATGTTGCTTCGCAGTGATGTTTGTTTCATTCTGAAACAAGTGATGTTTTTGACTGTGTCAAAAGTTAAGGAAGACACTGACGTGTCTTTTCCGCTGCGCTCTATATATTGAACGGTGGCGTTTTCGCTGCCGTTTTTTCTTTTTTTGTTTTTAAAAATTCACAAAAATTTTCAACTATTGATTGAAAATTTGTCAAATATGATATATAATTGAAATATAAATAAAGGGAGGTGTTCCCCATGGGAAAATATCTTTTGGTAAATGCCGATGACTTCGGTATGTGTAACAGTGCAAATGAAGCGGTTTTTGATTTGTTCAGAGACAATAAATTAAAGTCGGCTACGATTATGATGCCTTGCCCCACGGCTAAGGATGCGGTTGACTTTTCTATAGAAAATCCCGAATATGCGATAGGTGTGCATCTTACAATGACGGCGGAGTGGAAGGACTACCGCTGGAAGCCTCTGACGGACGGCAAGAGCCTTGTGGACAGCGAAGGCTTTATGTGGCACAGTGCCAAGGACGTGGGCAAGTACGGTAAGTACGACGAGCTCGAAAAGGAAATGCGTGCACAGATTGATTTAGCACACAAGTGGGGAATGAAGCCCTCACACGTGGATAATCACATGGGCTCACTTTACGGACATCTTACGGGAAGATTTTCTCTTCTTAAAATGACCCTTCGTGTATGCGGCGAGTACGGTTATGCATACAGAATGTTCCTTGAACACGACAAGCGTATATGCCCCCGCGGTGTGCCTTACTTTGCTTATGCCGCCTGCACCAAGATTTCGAAGCTCTGGGGCAAGAAATTCGGTGTTATTATGCCCGACTATCTTTTGTTCCCCGACTGGGGTGTAATGCCCAAGGACTCCTATGAAAGCTACAGAAAGAGAATCCTTGAAATATGGACGGATATTCCCGAGGGTATCACGGAGACCTTTATACATCCCGCCCTTGAAAGTGACGAGCTTAAATCCATTACGGGCAACTGGTGGCAGAGAGTTTGGGAATATCAGCTGATGAAGGACCCCGAAACGGAAAAATACCTGAACGAACACGGGGTAGAGCTGATTTCCTATAGGGATATTGTTAAGATGAAATCATAATTTGTGGAAGGGGTATCATTATGAACAGAAATAATACTATAGACAGATTCAGGGGAATTGTTATATTCTCTATGATTATTTTCCAGTTTATGGCGAATTTTTCCGGGCTCGGATGGGCTTCGAGTATAAGCCATCACGCACCCAATGAGGATGCATATTATATGCTCCCGAACCTTGCGGTTGCCGATATTGTGGCACCTATGTTTATTCTTGCTATCGGTCTTACATATCTGCCTTCCTTAAGAAGAAGAATTGAAAAGGACGGCAAGAAAACAGCAATTCTTCATTTTATCAAGAGAAATCTTATGATTATCGGTATCGGTGTAACAATGGACGGTATCAACGATATTCTTGGCGGTAAAACGGAAGGACTTGACCTTACCTTTGTTATCGGAGCTGCAGTAGTTCTTGTACTGTCAATTGTGATTCTTATTCTTAAAGCTGTGAAGCTTAAAAAGATTTCAAAGCCCTTAGGTAAGTTCTTATCTTGGTTCGTGACTGCCTTCGGTGCTTACGGTGTGGGTGTTGCCCTTGTAAATGCCGTGCTTCTTGTAACGGGTAAGACTGCAGACAGCTTCGGACATTGGGTTGTACTTCACCACATCGGCTTTGCAGGACTTGTTGCTTTACCCTTTGCACTTATTAAGGGCAAGTACGAAAACCTTATAAGACTTCTGGGCGGCTTCGGTATACTCGGTCTTTTCGGTCTTTTCCATTCGGGCGATCTTCCGAACGATATGTTTGCAAATAACCGTGAGCTTGTTGACGGTGTTGCGGACGGCGGACTTATCGGCGGCTTCGCATGGGGCGCTATGCTTGTAATCTATCTTGCATTCTCAGATATGTATATGAAGAACAAGAAGCTGTTCTTCGGTGCCGTTGCAGGCTACGGTGTGCTGACAGCAGCTCTGGTGGCAGGAATTATTGCAACTCTTCCCGAGGGTGCAGGCTGGATAGGACCCCATTCGACCTTTATGGCAATCAATAAGGGCAGTGTCAGCCCCTCATTCGTAATTGTAACGGTGTTTATTTCTCTTCTTACATTCGTTATAGTTGAAATGTTCTCCTTCTATAAGCTTTCATTTGACCCCTTTATGTGGTGGGGCAAGAATCCCATACTTATGTATTGCCTTGAATTCGGTCTTGTGGGCGGTATCACCGTTGCAGGCGAAAGCTTCTTCAAGGAGGCAGGCGCCCCCGTGGCAATTGCAATTGTTGCGGCTATGGCTGTGCTTCTGACTTTAATTGCTTACATCTGCAATAAGAAGAAGGTTATAATCAAGATTTAAGAGGTTAAGGTTATGAAAAAAGAGCTTAAATTTATGCTCCTCGGGATTTACCTTGCTTTAATCGGATTGATTTTTCTTTTTATGGCAACCCACAGCATTGACAGCTTCGGATTTTTTGAGGTTGCAGGTCTTGCGCTTCCTGCGGTGTCGGTGCTTATATTTATACGGGGCTTTACCTCGGATTTCAAAAAAGAATAAAATTTTGTCAGAGGGGACGGGGCTTCGGCGTCGTCCCTTTTTGTGTGTTTTTACTCTGCCACTTGGGTGGTTTGTGATTTTATGTTTACTTTTTTCTATTGTAATTTGCATAAAGAAGTAATATAATATAAAATAGAGAAATTTCTGAAAGGCGGCATATACATGAACGATATAAACAAGCTTTATTCCTTGTGGAGAGAGAAAGTGGCGGAAAAAGAGGTTATGGATGAGCTTATTTCCGTTGCGGGCGACGAAAAGGAGATTCTTGACCGCTTCTGGCAGAATCTTACCTTCGGTACGGGCGGTCTTCGAGGCGTAATCGGTGCCGGTACCAACAGAATGAACGTATATACCGTGTCTCAGGCAACTCAGGGATTGAGCAATTATCTTAATGAAGCATTCGAAAAGCCTTCTGTTGCAGTAGGCTATGACTCAAGAATCAATTCCGATAAGTTTGCAAGGGCGGCTGCCTCTGTTCTTGCCGCAAACGGCATCAAGGTATACATCTTCAAGGAGCTTATGCCCACTCCCATTGTTGCATACGCTGTTAAGGAGCTTTCCTGCTCCTCGGGTATTGTTATTACCGCAAGCCACAACCCCTCAAAATACAACGGCTATAAGTGTTATGATGAAAGAGGCTATCAGATGACTGATGAGGCCGCCGCAAGAACGCTTGATTACATCAATAAGTGTGATATTTTCGAGGACGTAAAGACCTGCGATTTTGACAAGGCTGTTGAGGAGGGCGTAATTGAGTTTATTGAAGATGGCTTTCTTGACAAGTACTTTGAGCTTGTTCTGTCAAGAAGCATCAATCCCGAAATTGCAAAGAATACTGACCTTTCCGTAATTTATACACCCCTTAACGGTACGGGAAACAAGCCCGTAAGAAGAATTCTTTCTATGATGGGTATAAAGGATGTGACGGTGGTGCCCGTTCAGGAAAATCCCGACGGACGTTTCCCCACCTGCTCCTTCCCCAATCCCGAGATAAGAGAAGCCTTCAACGAGGCATTAAAGCTTGCAGAAAATAAGAAGGCTGACCTTCTTCTTGCAACGGACCCTGACTGTGACAGAGTTGGTATTGCGGTGCTTACAGACGGCGAATATAAGCTTATGACGGGTAATGACGTTGGCTGTATGCTTGTTGACTACATCCTTTCACAGAAGAAGGAAAAGGGCACTTTAGCAGAAAAGCCCGTTATCGTAAAATCCATAGTATCCTCTGACCTTTCAACTATGATTGCCGAAAGCTACGGCGCTGAAATGAGAAACGTGCTCACGGGATTTAAGTATATAGGTGAGCTTATGACAGAGCTTCAGGAAAAGGGCGAGGAGAACCGCTTCGAGCTTGGCTTTGAGGAGAGCTACGGCTATCTTTCCGGTATGCACACCAAGGATAAGGATGCCGTTAACGCATCAATGCTTATCTGTGAAATGGCGGCTTACTATAAGGAGAAGGGACTTACCCTTGTTGACGTTATGAAGTCACTTCACGAGCGCTTCGGCTTCTGGAACAACTCACTTTTCAACTTCGGCTTTGAGGGTGCTGACGGTATGATGAAGATGCTTTCCATGATGGACGGTCTTCGCACCTGCGCTCCCGTTTCTCTCGGCGGTAAGGCTGTAGCTGTAGTAGAGGACTACAAGACGGGTGCTTCTCTTGACGTCAAGACGGGTGAAAGAAAAGCTCTCGATTATCCCTCGTCAAACGTAATTATCCTTATACTCGAAAACAGAGATAAGGTTATTATCCGTCCTTCCGGTACAGAGCCTAAAATCAAGATTTACACAATGACTCAGGGTAAGGACGAGGCTGAGGCAAGGGCACAGACGGAAAATTATAAAACGGACATTATGAAGGTCCTGGGAATAGGTGAATGATATGAATAAGAATTTTGCAAAAATCGTGGCAATTGCCATGGCAGTTTTAATGGCAGGCAGTGTATGTACTGCAGCTTTAGTAGCGTTTCTTTGATAACAGTAACAAAGCCCCGTGTCTTGCGGGGTTTTGCGTTTTGAAAGGGAAGAATTATGGCTGATTTTAATAAGGACTATTACGTACCGAGACTTCGGAAAATGATAGAGTGCGAGACCGTGTCAAAGAAGGATTCCTTTATTCCCGACGAGTTTATGCGTCTTCGCGGGGTGATGAAGGAGCTTTTCCCCCTTGTTCACGAAAAAGCGGAGATTATGTATTTTTCCGACGACTGCTGGGTATATAAGCTGAAGGGGACTGAAGGTGACGAAAATATTCTTCTTATGTCCCATCACGACGTGGTTGAGGCAGAGGGGGAGTGGAAATATCCTCCCTTTTCCTGCGAGGAGCACGACGGAAAAATATGGGGCAGAGGCGTGTTTGACACAAAAACCTCCCTTTTTGCCTTTTTTCAGGCGGCAGAGGAGCTGCTGGAAAGCGGCTTTGAGCCCTCTTACAATCTGTGGCTTGCATCCTCTCATAATGAGGAGCGCTTCGGTGACGGAATACCGAAGGCTGTGGAATACTTTAAGGAGAATAATATCAGCTTTACCCTTGTGCTTGACGAGGGCGGTGCCATAACAGAGCCTCCCGTGGACGGGGTAAAATGCGGAAAATGCGCAATGGTGGGTATTCACGAAAAGGGAAGATTTTCCTTCGAGTGTGAAGCATCGGAAAAAGCAGGCTACGGGGATATGACCAAGCCCCGTAAGAAGAATCCCGTAGAGCGTATGACGGCATTTATAAACGACGTGCAGACGAGTGATATTTTTACGGTGAGAATAAACGACCCCGTGAGGGATATGTTTACATATATAGCACCCCATTTAGGCTTTCCGCTGAGCTTTGTTTTCTCGAATCTTAAAATTTTTAATCCTCTGATTGTGAAGATTATGCCGAAATTAAATCCTCTTGCAAAGGGACTTATCAGCACCACATGCTCCTTTACGAAAATAGAGGGCAGCAGCGCTTCAAAGAAATGCACGGCAACCGCATATTTTCAGCCTGTAGATTCAGGGGATTTTGAAAAGGATAAGGAAATTTTCAGAAGCAAGGCTCGGGAGCACGGAATTATTATTACTGAGGGTAAGAATAACGAATACCACGAGCCTGCCTGCATTACGGGCAAGGGCTTTTCCTATACAAAAAAGTGTATTGAGGAGATTTTTCCCGACTGTCCCGTGGTGCCCTATCCTCTTCCCTCGGGAGGCACGGATGCAAGGCATCTGACTGCCGTGTGTCCTGCACCCTTAAGATTTGCGCCCCTTAAAATTACAAATAAGCAGATGAGCCTTGTTCATCAGCCTGACGAAAATCTTGACGTGTCCTGCCTTACTGAGGCTGTGCGCTTCTACAAGCATTTTATAAAAAACTATAAATAAGCGATTTTTCGGAATAATGTACCTCCGACGGGTAAAAATACCCTCGGAGGTGTTTTTTTATGAATTACTTATGGGCATTTCTTGTGGGCGGTCTTATATGTGTCCTGGGACAGATTCTTATTGATAAAACAAAGCTTACTCCTGCCAGAATTCTTGTGGGCTTCGTGTGTGCAGGGGTGGTGCTGGGGGCATTCGGCGTGTATGAAAAGCTCATTGATTTTGCAGGAACGGGTGCTACGCTTCCCATTTCGGGCTTCGGAGCTCTTCTTGCCAAGGGAACGAGAGAGGCTGTTGACAGGGAAGGGCTTTTAGGAGTCTTTACGGGGCCTCTTACAGCCGGCAGTGCAGGAATTATGGCGGCGGTTCTTTCGGGTCTTGTGCTTTCATTTATGACAAGACCGAAGCCCAAATAATTTTTACGGAATTGTTATAAAAGTATAAATTTTTGCAAAAACCTTGTTTTTTAATATCCTTTGTGCTACTATAAAGATGCAGAAATGCATATTTTAGTTTGTGAGGTGAAAATAATGGGTGTAGATGCAATTCTTGAAATCATCAGATCATTCTTTGACGCTATCATTAATGTGTTCAACGCACTTATGGGCAAGAAGGACGAAGGCACAGAAGAGCCTAAGGCATAATTGAATATTACGCCGAAAACCGACGGGAGACCGTCGGATTTTTCTTTTTATGAAATTCTTGACTTTTTTTATATGCCGTGGTAATATGTAATTGGTAAATTGCAAAAAATTATCGGAGAGGTGAAAAAAATGTTTGTACAGGATATTATCAGAGTTATCGAAGCTTTCTTTAACTTCATTCTTAAGATTTTTGAATCAGCAGGCATCATTGAGCCCGAAACAACAGCGGCTGCAGAATAATCACTGAAAATCTTTCAGCGAAAAACCGACGGAAATGCCGTCGGTTTTTTCTTGTTTATTTGTACGGTTTGTGTATTATTTGTTGACAAACTGTGGATAAAAATGGTATTCTTATATAAAGAAATTATACGGAGGTATAATATGAAAAAGATAATTTCCGTTGTTTTATCGGTGTGTATGATTATTTCACTTCTCAGCGTTTCCGCTTTTGCAAAGGAAACTGCGTGGGATGACGTTACAAAGAATGAATATCCCTTTATTTTCGTTCACGGTATGGGCGGATGGGGCGCATACGAGGATAATGCTCCTATGCCTTACTGGGGCGGTATGAATTTTGAGGGTCTTAAAATGAGTGTGGGAGACACAAATATTGTTGATATACTTAAGGGCAAGGGCGTGGATGTTTACGAGGCATCCGTCGGTCCCTTCTCAAGTGCCTGGGACAGAGCCTGCGAATTATACGCACAGCTGACGGGTACCGTGGTTGACTATGGTGAGGCACACTCCAAGGCTCATAATCACGACCGCTACGGCTACTCCTACGAGGGCAAGGCTCTTATGGGTGAAAACTGGGACCTTGAAACTCCCATAAATATTATGGGACATTCCTTCGGCGGTCCTACCGTGCGTCTTTTTGCTTCTCTTATGTACTACGGCGACGAGGCTGAGGTTGAAGCTACGGGTGAAAAAACTTCTCCTCTCTTTACGGGCGGACACGATGTAATTCACTCTGTTGCAACCTTCTCAAGCCCCAATGACGGCACACCTATTGCAGACTTCCTTGTGGACTTAAAGCTTATTGCTCTTATAGCCTTTGCAGGTAACCTTCTCGGCTGTCTTTTCGGTGATGAAGTAATGATGTGGCATCTCAGATTCGGTCATTTCGGACTTACAGCCAAGGAAAATGAGGAAAGAGCAAAATTCAGTATAGGCAATATCGTTAATTTCTATAACTCAAACGACAACTGCGGTTATGATATGACAATTGACGGCGCGAAGGTGCTTAATGAAAAGATTAAGGTTGTTCCCACCGCTTACTATTATTCCTATACCGCAATTGCAACCGAGGAAAATGCCGTAGGTATGCAGAAGCTTTCTACTCCCTCTCTTTTCTCCTTCTCTTCTCTTATTCTTGCCGCAAGTGAGGGCAAGACCATTGACGGTGTTGAAATGACTAAGGAATGGGCAATAAGCGACGGTATTGTACCTTATGCCAGCGCAAAATGTCCCATAAAGGATATTGAAAACGCAAAGGTATACTCCGAGGCAATTGCCGCAGGTGAGAAAATTGAAACCGGAAGATGGTATATGATGGATCCTCTTATGGATTTCCAGCACGCAAGCTATATGGGTACCGTTGGCTGGCCCGTATCCGTTGAGGATTTCTATGTGAATTATATCAACACGGTAAATTCAAGATAAACGGGGAAAGCTGCTCACAAATAACCGTCTTTGACGCACAATAAATTCAAAAGGAAAGAGCCACGTTTTTGATGGTTCTTTCCTTAAATTTTTTTTCACGATATAAGTTTCAAGGTGCTTGTTTTTCGGCTCTTCGCGGTACCATCGTACAGCTTGCCAGAGCCGAAAAACACAAATCCGCCGATTTCTGCGCCCTTTCCCGTGCCTTTAACCGGCTTACATCAGACCTTGTTAAGTTAGTTTTTTTCCGACACAAAAAGTTTACAACATCTGTTTCCGTTAAATGCCCATATTCCGCACATCTGCACCGTTTCTTTGCGAAGAAAACGGCGCACTTGCACAAAATATGAACATTTTCCGTCAAACGGGTCGTTTTGTGCTCCTTTCGGCGTTAAATTATGATTGAGCTAAAAAACAATAAATACATTTTTGTTTGTTGACGGAATTATGAGAATTTGTTATGATAGTATTAACGATATGTATGGGGTGGTTGAAATGAAAAATATGAAAAAGATATTTGCTGTTATGTTGGCTGTGCTTTTTGTAATGTGCTTATTTGCGCTTAGTGGCTTCGCGGCAGGAAGAAAGACGGCATTGCCCACAAGCGCGGGAATTGAGGCGCTGAGAGACGAATTCAGTATTGATACGGCACCTGCGGCAGACGGCTACGCACTTGACTATGCATATTATTCCCCTGTGGGAGAGAATGACAATACAAAATATCCCCTCGTGATATTTCTTCACGGT
>JAZOWG010000011.1:0-7168 GCA_045659105.1 Acutalibacteraceae bacterium | reverse complement strand
CAGATGTCGGACACGGTTTCACCCGTATTACCTCTTGCAATTGAAGCTCCCGAGCAGCCCGAATCATTTGAATGGACAAAGCGGAAGCGGTGGTCGAAGGCACCTGCAACAAGGGCTGTTTTTCCAAGCCTTGAGTGACCGCAGACGGCGGCTCTTTTTATATCGAGCCTCGGCTCTGTCTCTGCATAATCAAGCACACGGGAAGCCGCCCACGCCCAGAGTGCAATTTTTCCGCAGTCGGTGTTATTTCTTTTTCCGTCGGGGTAAAAAATTCCTGCAAGACCGTCGGTAAAATCGCCGTTATCCTTTGTTATGTCATTGAAATAAAGGTTAAAGGCACCGAAGCCGTTATCAAGCACCTCTTCCGCAGGAAAATAGAAATTGGGTACGTTCTTTTCGAAGCTGATGTTCACAAAGAAGGGATGGGGCCCATCACCCGAGGGGAGCATAAGAGAAACGGGGAAGGAAAATTCCTTGTTTTTTACGGTACATGTAACGGTGATTTCCCACATTTTACCCTTACCGCAGAAGTCATTATCGCTTCTCATTTCTCTTTTTTCGAAGCTGATTTTTTCGGGCGGAGCGGGCATATAGCCGTATTCCTCCCTCTGTAAAATTTCAAGCATCTCTTCACGGGAAAGAAGAGAAGGAATTCCTCGTTTTGATATTAATTCTTTCATACTGGTTCCTTTCTGAACATCAACGACGGTTATTTATGTCAGCTTTCCCATTCACCTGCGAATTTTGTGAGATCGGGTCCGCCGGGATGAATATCGTACCCCTGCCAGGCGACAGCTCTGTTTTCTGAGGGTATAACAAGAAGATTCTGTCCGTTCATACCGCCCTTGTTATATGAATCTCTTATGCCGTTGGGTGCAAATTCGTACTGTCTTTCAAGCACCTTTTTTACCCAATTTTCGGATACGATGCGCTTGCCGAGGTATTCACCGCCGTTTAAGTAAACTGCGCCTAATTTCACCATATCCTCGCATCTGATATAAAGACCCGTTGCACCCATGGCGTGTCCTTTGGGACAGCAGCTCCAGGCGGCCTCCTTGAAGCCTAAGGGCAGGAAAATATTCTCCCAGCAGAAGGCGAATAAGGGCTTGCCTGCTCTTTTGTTCACAATACGAGAAAGTATGTAATAGCCTGCATCGTCGTAGCGTCTCTCGGTGTCCGGGGGACAAACCCACTTTTTGAGCATAATCTCGGAAAGATAGTCGGGATTGTACGTTGATGCATCAAATACATCGATGTCAAAGCCTCCGGGGAAGCCGACTCTGTGGCGCATAAGCATATCGACTGTGGTTTGCTCCCAATAGGGGTCATATCCTTCGGGGCATTCGTCTCCCAAAATATCAGTTACCGTTTCATCCACGGACAGAAGACCTCTGTCTGAGAGTATTCCTATTGCCGTTACCGTATACATTTTTGATACGGAGTATATATTCTGAGCCGCATTGTTTTCTCTGATTACAATTTTTTCGGGGGGATTGTTGCCCTCAATTGCCGCAACGGAAAAAACTCTGCCATCGTTTTCTCTTATAAATTCCGCAAAAGCATCAAGAAATCTGCTCATATTATTCTCCTTATTTCAGTACAAGATATCCGCAGACGGGCATCGTGATTTCCCCCGAAAGCTCTGTTTCGTGCAGCACGTCCGTATATGCTTTATCAAGGCTTACGGTCTGCTCTTCCTCCGTAAAATTGAAGACGAAAATATAATCTCCTCTTTTTCTTATGAGAACGTCCTTTGAAGCCTTTATTTCCGTGTCGGGTTTAATATTAAGCGTCTTTACAAGCTCAGAGCAGAAATCATCGGTAAAGTCTTCGTCGTTTCTGAATGCGGTATAATAGGCTGAGCCCTTGCCGTATGTGTTTTTGGTAACTGCAGGCTCACCCGAGAAAAAGTCGGAGGTATATTTGCCGAGGACCTCTGCGCCCTCAGAGTGAATCACGTCAAGCACATGCTGAGTTTTATAGGCTTTTCCGTTAAATTCTGCAGTACCCTCCTTGTCCTCGGGAATACCGCTTGATTCCTCAGCCCATATACCGAAAACCTTTCTGAGATTTCCCGTGGGAAGTCCGCCGTAGAATGCCATATCGTTTCTGTCGGCAACTCCGAAAAGGTAGGTTGCAACGAAATTTCCGCCTTTTTCAATATATTTCTCTATCTTTTCCGCCGTGCCGTCCTTGAGCATATAGAGGAAGGGGGCAATTACAAGGTCATAGCCCGAGAAATCGTCATCCTGAGAAATTGTGTCGCAGGGGATTCCTCTTAAAGCAAAGGGACGGTGCCATTTTTCGCACTCCTGGAAATAGTCTCTTCTGAGGTTATTGTAGCCGTGGAAATGCGTTACTGCCCAGGAGTTTTCCCAGTCGCAGATAACCGCAACCTTACTCTCGCTCTTGCCGCCCGTAACACCGCCGAGCTTTTTCAGCTCCTCGCCGAGCTTTGCTACCTCTTTGAAAACTCTCGTTTCGTTGGTGCCTATGTGGTCAACCACCGCACCGTGGAATTTTTCGTGTCCGCCTCTGCTTTTTCTCCACTGGAAATACTGTACGGAATCAGCACCGTATGCCACGGCAAGAAGTGATTTCTGAGAATGTCTTCCGGGAGGATGAAGACGGTTTATGTCTCTCCAGTTCACAAGGGAGGGTGAGCTTTCCATAAGGAAGAAGGGGCGTCCCTCACCCATTGAACGGTAGGTATCATAAACGAAGGTCCATTCCTTTGCCACCTCCGACGGGTCTTCAATATCGAAGGGCGGATAGGAGTCATAAGAAACAATATCAAGCCTTTTTGCCAGCTTCTGATAGTCAATCCCGTTATAAAAGCCCATAAAATTCGTGGTTACGGGAATATCCGGGGTCAGCTCTCTTAAGGGAGCAATTTCATTTTCAAAGAATGAAATATGGCTGTCGGAAACAAAGCGGTTCCAGCACAATTTAAGTGCCGATACGTGGTTTTCGCCACGGAATTTGGGAGAAGAAATCTGCTCCCAGCCTGTAACCCTGTGGCTCCAGAAGCCGTTCCACCACTTAAAATTAAGCTCCTCGAGGTCGTTATTATATTCCTTTTTAAGCCATTCCCTGAAGGCTTTCTGACACAAATCACAATGGCACTCACCCGAATACTCGTTTGAAATATGCCACATCATAAGGGCAGGATGGTCCTTGTATCTTTCAGCTAAAAGACGGTTTATGTTTCTTACCTTTTCACGGTAAACGGGAGAGGTAAGGCAGTGGTTATGGCGCACGCCGAACTCGTTTCTGATGCCCGATTCGGGTACCTGAAGCACCTCGGGATATTTCTGTGCCATCCACGGAGGTCTTGCGCCCGAAGGCGTTGCAAGGACAGCCTTCATACCGTTTTCGTGCATCTTGTCAAGTATTGTGTCAAGGAAGGAGAAATCGTAAACCCCTTCCTCGGGCTCAATAAGAGACCAGCAGAAAATTCCCACCGTAGCGGAATTTATTCCTGCCTCCTTCATAAGGCGCATATCCTCATCCCATATTTCGGGTGTTTTTATCCATTGGTCGGGGTTGTAGTCTCCCCCGTGAACTATGTATCCTAAAGGTTCCATAAAATACCTCCTTATCTGTTATATCCGAGTATATCACAGTCTGTCCCCAAAGACAATAAGAACCGAAGGATAAAATCCCTTTGGGACCGATAAGGTTATTTTTTTCTTTCTTGTCTCCCTTGACTGAAAGCCCGACAAGTGCTATTCTTTCAATAAGAAAATAAAAGGGGCGATTCATTTGAAAAAATCACGGATTCTTGCAGTTTTAACTGTGCTTATTATGGTGTTTTGTCTTTTTACACCTGCTTATGCCGTAACGGAAGAAGCAGCGCTTCGCGGTATTTACGGTGACGGTATGCTTTTCAGACAGCTGGACGACGTAAATCTTTCGGGTACGGCTTCTCCCGGGAATGTGATTTCGGCAGAGCTTAAAAATGCCGCAGGCGAAACAGTAAAAAATGCAAGTGTAACTGCAGCTGCAGACGGCAGCTTTACTGTTTCTTTCCTTGCACCTGCAGGCGGATTCGTGGAATACAGTATTGAAATGAAGGAAAACGGCAGGGTGTTCGATACACTCCAAAATGTAGTTTTCGGTGAATTATGGCTTGCAAGCGGACAGAGCAATATGCAGTATCCTCTTGCTCAGGCAAAATCCGCAACAGAGGATTTTGCAAACGGGGTTAAACAGAGTAAATGGGTAAGAGCTCTTATTGTGCCCCCTTATCCCGAATATAAGGGCTCGGATGCACTTGTGCCACTCGAGCCTCAGGAGGATATTAAAAATGCCGTATGGGTAAGCGGTGAGGATGCCGCAATTTATTCAATGAGTGCGGTGGGCTTTTTCTTTGCTGAGGAGCTCATTGAAAACCTCGGTATGCCCGTGGGTATTCTCAACGCAAGTCTTGGCGGCTCCACTATACGTTCCTGGCTTTCAAGAGAAGCAATTGATTCCGACAATGAAGTAAAGTCTTATCTTCACAGCCGCGGTGAATATTTCGAAAAGAGCGTATGGAAAGAAGATACACAGAGCGTATACTATGATATGACAGCTAACTTCAACGGAAAAATTTCTCCGCTTCTTGATTTAAGGATTTCGGGTATTATATGGTATCAGGGCGAATCCGACCTTATTCTCAGGAATACTCAGTATGATAAGCAGTTTGACCTTCTGCAGAAATCATACACGGAATATTTCTCGTATAACGGCGGTCTTCTTCCCGTAGTTTTTACAAAAATCGCAGCCTATAATTACGACGCAAACGGCGAAATTCTTGCAGACTGGAATATTTTATACGACCGTATTCAGGCAGAAGAGCCCGAAAGCAGAGCGGTTGTTTCAATTTACGATATTCCCGTGACTTTCCTTCCTGAGGTTGGTGTGATTCACCCCGAAAGCAAGGAGGAGGTTGCTGACCGTATGGCTTTTTCCGCTATGGGTATGGTGTACGGTGCTGGAAACGATTATACCGCTCCCACGGTCAGCTCCTATGAAATAAACGGTAATGAAATTTTCGTGCATTTCCGTAACGTCGGTGACGGACTTATCTGCGACGGAAGACTTCTCAAGGGCTTTGCAATAGCAGGCGCTGACAGAATTTTTGTAAGTGCAGATGCCGAAATTACGGCTCCCGATACGGTTAAGCTTTCTGCAGAGGGTGTTTCTCAGCCTGTTGCTTTTTCTTATGCTTACTGTGTTGATAACGGTATAAGCAATCTTTATGCCTCTGAAAACGGAGAAATAACCCTTCCTGCTGCCGAATATATTTCGGAAAAAACAGAAGCCTCTCACTACAATCTTATTGCTCCCTGGACGTACTGCGACAGTGACTCGGTATGGTATACGGAGGATGATAAATTTTCAGCATATTATCCCTTATTCGCCGGCGATAATGCAGAAATTTCCTTTGCGGGGGACAGCGGGATGAAAATAAGCTCTCAGTCCCGCCGTTTCGGTGTAAGTCCCACTCTTACCTATAAGGACGGGCTTTCCGAAAAGAGCTTTTCCTCTGCCCAAACCGATTATTCCGATTTCGGTACTCTCAGCTTTTTTGTCCGCAACGACGGTGAATGCGATGTTACCTTTGACGGTCTCAGATTTTATGAAAGCTCTGCCGTATGGTATTCTCCCGAGGTTGCAGGTACACTTGATACGGAAGCTGTCATCCCTGCAGACGGTGAATATCATAAAATTACTCTTAATCTTGACAGAGTGTACCATCTCGGAAACGAATGCAGTCTTTCCTATGATAACGAAAAGCTCGGAAATATTAAAAAGCTTGAATTCCGTTTCTCCTGCGACGAAAAGGATGCAGAGCTTTGTCTTGACAGCATCAGATTTACTCCCTCGGCAGAGGATTCCGGTACAAGATATGACGTAAATCTCGGAAATGCAGATGAGCCTATAGAATTCCTCACAGGACTTGTGCTGTTTATTTTCGGAAAATTTGCAGCCCTTTTCGGAATGTGATAAAATTTGTGTGAAAGAGATATTGTATGAAGAAAAATATGAAACGGTTTTTTGCATTAATGCTGACTGTTCTCTTTTGTCTGCCGTTTTCCGTGTTTGCTGATGAGATTGTTGCGGAAAAAGAGGATAATATGCCTGTTTCGGAGGAAAACGGAATGGGAGATGCCGATTGTGACGGAAAAATAACCTCAGCCGATGCAAGACTGATCCTCAGATGCGGTGTAGGTCTTGACGAGGTGACGGAGGAAATTGTTTCGCGCGGGGATTTTGACAGGGACGGCTCACTTACGGCAGATGATGCAAGAATTACCCTTCGTGTGGCTGTCGGTCTTGACAGCATAAGATGTATATTCCACGGTCACGAAACAATAAAGCAAAGCATTTCCCCTACCTGTACCGAGGAGGGTTATTCTCAGGAAAGCTGCAAAAATTGTGCTTATTCGGGAGAAAAGACCGATATTGTTGCTCCTTTGTCTCATAAGCTTACGGAGAGCACAACAAAGGCGACCTGCACGGAGAACGGAATTTATACCTGTAAATGCTCAGTGTGCGGTTTTATAAAGGAAACGAAAATTGCCGCAAAGGCAACGGGACACAGCTTCGGTATATGGAAGCTTTCGGGAGAAACAAAATCCCGAGTCTGCAAAAAGTGCTCATTTACGGAAACCGCAAAAAATGTAAAAACCATATATCTCACCTTTGATGACGGTCCCGGTCCTTATACCGCAAAGCTTCTTACTTACCTTAAGGAGTATGATGTAAAAGCCACGTTTTTCGTTACAAATCAGATGCCCCGTTACAGATATCTTCTCAAGGATATAGTAAACGACGGGCACGGGATAGCGGTACATACCCTTACACATCAGTGGTCGATTTATTCGGGAAAGACAAGCTATCTTAAAGATTTCAATGCAATGCATAAAATCATTCTTGACGATACGGGTGTTGATACGAAAATTTTCCGCTTCCCCGGCGGCACAAACAATACCGTAAGCCGCAGCTATTCGAGGGGGATTATGTCATCAATGGCAAAGCATATGACTTCTGCGGGTTATATCTATTTTGACTGGAATGTTGACTGCGGTGATACCCTCGGATACTCGTCCTCAAAAATTGCCTCTTACACGATAAATCAGATAAAGGGCAGACATTCAAGCGTTGTTCTTATGCACGA
>JAZOWG010000010.1:0-6742 GCA_045659105.1 Acutalibacteraceae bacterium | reverse complement strand
GCTACGGCCTTGCGTACCTTTACGCCCTTGCCGTCGGGAGCAACGCAGGGGCGGTGTGCTTCACCGGGGAAAATAACAACGAAAACGCCGTCGGTAAGGTCTGCTCTGGAAAACTTATCCGTACTCTCGAAGAATGCGATGTCGTCTGTTTCAAGGCGGTTTTCCGTGAATTTAAGAGCATCCTGGTCACAGATGTCAATGTATTCCTCACCCCATACCATATACTGAATATCAATGTACTTCTTGTGGGATTCGAAGGGACAGTCGTCAACATTCTTGTTGGTGTATTCACCGAGATTGATGAAAATGCTTTCTCCGTCAACGGTAATTCTCTCGTTGGGAGTGCTGTCGTCAATTGCAGCGAGAGCTGAGAAAGCCTTTTCGAACAAGGGGTGAACTGAGTAGTACTTGCTTGCGTTTTTGATTGAATCAATTATCATAATGAAAAATCCTTTCATAAAAAATTTTCAGAGGTAAAAAGTGAAAAACAAGTCAGTCTGCTTTACGGGTCACAGAGAAATTGACCCTGCGAGCGTGCCTTTTATAAGGGCAAAATTAAGGGAAATTTTAATAAAATGCATCGAGGACGGATACTGCGATTTTTATAACGGCGGTGCCCGTGGCTTCGACCTGCTGTCAGCCGAGGAGTTGCTGGAATTAAAGAAAAGCTACCCTCACGTAAGGCTTCACATTATCGTCCCCTGCAGTAATCAGACAAGGGGCTGGAGGGAGGAGGACGTAATCCGTTACGAAAATGTCACTGTCCTCGCTGATGAGGTAAAATGCCTTTCCCCTGTGTATTTTGACGGCTGTATGCAGATAAGAAACCGCTATATGGTTGATAATTCCGACCTTCTCATAGCCTACCTCGAAAGAGCTTCCGGCGGCAGTGCATATACCGTAAGATATGCAGAAAAGCAAGGCCTGAAAGTAATATATCTTTGATACAAAAAAATATAAAACTATTTGTGAGCATTTCCCGTTTGACGGAAAATGTTCATATTTTGTCTGTATGCGCCGATTATCCGCAGATAAGCGGATGCAGACGGGGGAAATATGGGCATTTAACGGAAACTGATGATTTGAACCTTCTGTGTCGGATAAAACTAACTGAATTATGTCTGATGTAAGTTCGTCAACGCACGGAAAGATGCGCAGAATTCGGCGGATTTGTGTTTTTTATCGCTGGCAAGCTGTACAATTGTACTGCGAAGCGATAAAAAACAAGCACCTTGTAATTTATTGTGTGGAATATAAATCAAAAAATTTTATCCGTCTTTTACCGCGGTACATACCCATAATATTTTTTGTGCGTCAAAGACGGTGAATTATGTGTATCTTTCCTTATGCTTCAAACTGACTGCGGAAGAGTGCTGCGTATTTGCCGTTCAGGGCTAAAAGCTCAGCGTGTGTGCCCGTTTCAAGAATCTTACCCTTTTCCATGTAAAGAATCTTGTCTGAGCCTAAAACCGTGGAAAGACGGTGTGCAACAATGAAGCCGGTTTTTCCCTTCATAAGGGTGTCAAAAGCCTTCTGTATCCTTATTTCCGTTCTTGTATCAATGGAGGACGTAGCCTCGTCAAGAATAAGAATTTTGGGGTCCGAGAGCATTACTCTTGTAATTGAAAGAAGCTGTTTCTGTCCCTGAGAAAGGCTTCCTCCGTCGTCACCGATTACCGTATCAAGTCCCTCGGGAAGACGCTTTATAAACGAATACGAGTGGGAGAGCTTTGCCGCCTCGATAATTTCCTCATCGGTGGCATCGGGCTTTCCCGTTTTTATATTGTCCCTTATAGTGCCGGGCATCATCCAGGTGTCCTGAAGCACCATACCGAAGGTGCTTCTGAGGCTTTCACGTGTAATGTCCCTTATGTCAACACCGTCAACGGAAATTGAGCCGGAATTTACGTCATAAAAACGCATCAGAAGATTAATAAATGTGGTCTTTCCGCAGCCCGTAGGACCGACTATGGCAATTTTCTCACCGCTTTTTACGGAAAGATTAAAATTCTCAATAAGAGGTTTGTCGGGAGAGTAGGAGAAAAATACGTCCTTTATCTCTATTATACCCTCGGAATCCGTTTTTATAAGTGCATTTTCGCTGTCGGGAAGCTCTTCTTCTTCATTCAGCAGTTCAATTACACGGGAGGCGCATGCAAGTGCATTCTGCAATTCCGTTACAACGCCCGAAATCTCATTAAAGGGCTTGGTGTACTGATTGGCATAGGAAAGAAGGCAGGTAAGAACACCTACGGTGATTCCCGTGCCCGAAATAACCGCCGCCGCACCCGTAAATGCAACTGCGGCATACACAACGGAATTTACAAAGCGTGTGCAGGGGTTAGTGAGAGAGGAATAGAATATTGCCTTAAGGGATACCTTCTGCAGATTGTCGTTTACTTCACCGAAGGAGCTCAGGTAATCGCCCTCCTTCATAAAGGCACGCACTACCTTTAAGTTGCTTGTGGTTTCGTCTATTATGGCGGTTTGCTTTGCCTTGACCTTTGACTGCTCCGAGAAGAAATTATAGGTATGCTTTGCTATGAATTTTGCAACGAAGAGTGAAACGGGAGTAAGGGCGGCTGTTACAAGGGCAATTCTCCAGTTAAGAAGAAGCATAAGAATCAGCGTGCCTGCAATGGTGAGAATTCCCGTGAAAAACTGTGTAAAGCCTAAAAGCAGACCTTCCGAAAACTGGTCGGCATCGGAAATCATACGTGATACCGTGTCACCGCTCTTGTGGGAGTCTATATAGGATAAGGGAAGGGAATTGATTTTTTTATAGGCTCTGTTTCTTATATCCTTTACAACGCTGAAGGTAATTTTGTTGTTTACGGTGTTCATAATCCACGAGCCGAGAGCCGATACCGCAATCAGCACGGCGGTTTTAATAAGAATTTTTACAATACCCTCGGTGTCAACACTGTCTTTTCCGATTATAAGGTCAATTGCATCGCCGAAAAGAAGAGGGATGTAGAGGGTCAGAGCTACGCTTACGGCAGAAAGAATAACCGATACCGCAACGTAAAGTCTGTAGCCTGAAATGAAGCCCAGTACCTTTTTTACCGTGCCTGCGGGAGCCTTGATTTTACTCATTTTCCGGCACCCCCGTTCTGTGAATTGTAAATTTCTCTGTAAACCTCGTTTGCTTCGAGTAATTCCCCGTGAGTGCCGATTCCTGCAAGTGTACCGTCCTCAGTTACAAGGATTTTATCGCAGGAGGAAACAGAGGAGATTCTCTGTGAAACAATAAATACCGCGGGGCTGTCGGGAAGCTCCGAAAGAGCCCTTCTCAGCCTCATATCCGTGCCGAGATCAAGTGCAGAGGCTGAGTCGTCAAGTATAAGTATGGGAGCCTTCTTAACAAGTGCACGGGCAATGGTAAGGCGCTGTCTTTGTCCGCCCGAAAGGTTTTTGCCGCCCTCGGAAAGAAGCTCGTCAATGCCGTTTTCCTTTGATTTTATAACATCCTGGGCCTGAGCCGTTTTTATAGCCGAAAGCAGGTCCTCCTCCGTGGCGTCGGGGTTTCCCCACAAAAGATTTTCTCTTATTGTGCCGCTGAAAAGCACAGCCTTCTGAGGCACAACGGAAACCAGGGAATTAAGAGTTTTTCTGTCATAAGAGGTGACGGGATTTCCGAAAATAAGCACCTCGCCCGCGCTTACATCGTAAAAACGGGGAATGAGATTTATGAGTGTGGACTTGCCCGAGCCCGTAGAGCCCGTAATACCGCACTTTTCACCCTTATTCACCGTAAAGGAGATGTCGGAAAGGGATTCCTCACCTGCGTTTTTATAGGTAAAGGAAACGCTTCTGAATTCAACGGCAGGCTTTGAAAAATCGGGCTCTGCACCCTTTTCGGGGTAGGTGACAGAGGGGGTAACGTCAAGAATTTCCGCAATTCTTCCCCCCGAAGCGATAGCCTTTGTTATGGTGATAATAAGGCTTGCAAGCTTTATAAGCTCAACTAAAATCTGTGCCATATAGTTATAAAGCGCTACCACGCTGCCCTGAGAAATTGCACCTGTTTCAACCCTTAATGCGCCCGTGTAAATAAGAATTATTGTGGCAACGTTTATTATTACGTAGGTTAAGGGATTGAGAAGCGCCGAGATTCTGCCTGCCTTTTTCTGGGAGGAGAGAAGAAGGGAGTTCTTTCTGCCGAAATCCTCAATATCTCTCTTTTCCGTTGTGAAGGCTCTGAGCACTCTCACACCCGTAAGGGAGCTTCTTGTTTTTGAAAGAATGGCATCAAGATTCTTCTGTACTGCCTTATAAAGAGGCACGGTGCCCAGCATTATCGCAAATACAACTGCCGACAGCACGGGAATAGTCCCTGCAAAGGTGACGGCAGAGGGCACATCAACCGTAAACGCCATTATCATTGCACCGAACACCACGAAGGGGGAGCGAAGGAGAAGACGGAGTGTCAGGTTTATGCCGTTCTGCACCTGATTTATGTCGCTTGTCATTCTCGTTATAAGCTTACTTGTGCCGAGAGTATCAATTTCCGTATATGAAAGCGTGCCTATGTGCTGAAAGAGGGAGAATCTCAGCTTCGTTGAAAAGCCCACCGCCGCACGTGCGGAGAAATACTGTGCCGTAACGGAAAAGGAGAGCCCCACAAAGGCAAGAAGTGTCAGAAGAAGACACATCTTAAGAATGTAATTTACGTCGTGATTCAGAATGCCGACGTCAATTATTCTCTTTACCACAAGAGGCACGAAAAGCTCTAAAAGCGCCTCGAACATCTTGAAAAGAGGTGCCAGCACCGTTTCAAGTCTGTAATTTTTAATAAAAGGAAGCAGTTTTTTCAATATAATCACCAAAAAGATAGTATCACAGTTTGTTAAATTTTTCAATACGGACTAAGGTTTTTTCTTGCATATTAAATACAGTTGTGGTAAAATATTTTGCTGTAATATGATAATATTTTTCTGAAAGGATGTATTTTATGTCAGGCCATTCCAAATGGAGCACCATAAAAAGAAAGAAGGAGAAGACCGATAACGCGAGAGCTAAGGTTTTCACCAAGATAGGCAGAGAGATTGCCGTTGCAGTTAAAGAGGGCGGACCCGACCCTGCAGGTAACTCAAAGCTCAAGGACGTTATTGCAAAGGCAAAGGCTGCAAACGTTCCCAACGACAACATTGAAAGAATCATCAAGAAGGCTGCAGGCGAAACAGGCGGCGACAACTATGAGGAAATCATCTATGAGGGCTACGGTCCCTCAGGCGTTGCAGTTGTTGTTGAGGCACTTACCGACAACAGAAACAGAACTGCAGGCGACGTAAGACATTACTTCGACAAGTTCGGCGGCAATATGGGTCAGTCAGGCTCAGTTATGTTTATGTTCACACGTCAGGGCGTAGTTCTCGTTGACGGTGAGGACGTTGACGAGGATAAGATTATGGAGGATGCACTTGAAGCAGGTGCAGATGACGTTATCCCCGATGACGGTGTATTTGACATCAGAACCGCTATCAATGCCGTAGCAGACGTTTCCGAGGCTCTTACAAAGCTCGGCTACACGGTAGTTTCCGCTCAGCCCGAATATGTACCCTCTACATATACTGCTCTTCAGGGCGACGACATCACCCGTATGGGCAAGATGCTTGAAATGTTCGAGGACAACGACGACATTCAGGCTGTATGGCACAACTGGGAAAACGAAGACGATTATGAATAATATATTTCAGTTTTGTCCCGATAAAACCGAGGTTTTCTTTTCATTTTTAGAAAAGCCTCTTGAAGTATCGTCAATTTTCTGTCAGATTAATCTGCCCTTTCTTGAAAATCCCGTAACGATACGCTGGTACGGTGTAATTATTGCATTCGGTCTTACCCTTGCGGTGCTTTTCGGCGGAAGAAAGGCATACGTGTGGAAAATGGACATCAACAAAATGCTTGACGTTCTCATTTACGGTGCCGTGGGCGGAATTCTCGGTGCCCGTCTTTACTACGTTTTCAGCAAGTGGGATTACTACAGCGTTCATATGGACGAAATTTTTCAGATATGGAACGGCGGTCTTGCCATTTACGGCGGTCTTATAGGCGGTATTATCGCAGGACTTATTGTGTGTAAAATCGAAAAGCTCAATATTCTCAATCTTCTTGACCTTTGCGGTATGAGCTTTCTTATCGGTCAGGGAATAGGCCGTTGGGGCAATTTTGCAAATCAGGAAGCCTTCGGTATGAATACGGATTCCTTCATAGGTATGTATTCCGTCAAGACCGAAGCCTACCTTACACAGCTTGTAAATTCCGGTACGGAGCTTGTGGTTGACCCCGGAAAGCCCGTTCATCCCACCTTCCTTTATGAATCCCTGTGGTGTATTTTAAGCTTCGTGATTCTCTATATCGTCTGTCAGAAATTCCGCAAGTTCTCAGGTCAGCTTTTCCTGGGCTACGGACTTCTTTACGGTATGGAAAGAGCAATTGTTGAGGGTATGAGAACGGACTCCCTTTACATAGGTGACACAAATCTCAGGGTTTCTCAGGTGCTCTCTCTCGGTCTTGTTATTGTATGCGGTACTCTTCTCGTCATTTTTACCGTTAAGTACACGAAGAATCCCAAGCCCATAGAGGGTGTTGATTACTTTAACGAAATTCCCCTTTACCGCCACAGAAAAAAGGCGGCGGACTTAAAGGCGGCTACCGAAAAAATCAACGAGGAATTAACAGTTCTCAAGGCAAAGGACGAAGCAGGGCTTCTTACAAAGGCAGACGCAAAGAAAATTGC
>JAZOWG010000009.1:0-7135 GCA_045659105.1 Acutalibacteraceae bacterium | reverse complement strand
ATCCCAAACGTAAATACGGTCACAGATTTTGCTCCAGTCCGAAAGGTCACTCATAAGCGCTGCGTTTTCGGAGCAAGACTCATCATCAAGAGCGTGTGCAAAGCAGCATTCAATTGTACAAAGACGGACAATAACGTTGTCCTCGGGGACAACCTGTGTGGGGGCTTTTCTTGTGTACTGATATGCGAAGGTATCGATTGCCACATTATCATAGCCTGCTGCCTTCACATCACGGGCAATACGGTTAACGAATGTAATCATTGTACCCGAATGTCCGCCGTTTTCATTGTCAAGCTTCATACAATCGGCACACTGGCACATTTTTCTGTTGTCGTGCTGAGTAAGTGAGATTATCTGCAGTGACTCGTCGGGATTGTGCTTTTCCTGAAGAAGAGCCATAACCTCGTCACGTACTATTTCATAGGTAGCTTCGTTTGTAAGGCAAAGCTGATCGGGTACACGCATTCCCATATGAAGAGCAAAATATTCGGGATGCTCATCAAAATAAGTTGCGGATGCACAGAACTGTGTTGTAAAGGTGTGGCAAAAATTGGAAATATAGGAAACATTTCCGCCAAGCTCCGAGGGAATCGTTCTGTAAGGGTTGCCGTTAAGTCCGTTTGCAAGTGAATACTCGACGTCACGGGGACTTAACCAGTCCGTGTCGGTATATTCAAAGAAAGGCTTGTATTCTGTCTTTTCCCCTGCAGGAATCACGAGATTTTCATTTTTCGGGATGCTGTAAAGAGTTGAAGTATACCAGTCACAGTCACAGTATTTTTCGAGGAAGGCGTAAACACCGTGAATTACTCCTCTTGTACCGCTGCCCGTAATTAAAACTTCGTTTTCCTTTGTTTCAATCACGTAACCGTTATCGGGAATGTCCTCTGAATATGAAAGGCGGAAAATAATACCTGCCTCCCCCGAGGTTGAAACAGGGAAACTTTTACCCGTGATTTCAAAGAGATAACGGGACAGCGTGTTTCCTGCGGCATCAAGTCTTTCATCACCGAATTCACTTAAAATGACAAATCCGCCAAGCTGAGTTGCCCCCGAAAACACGGGAAGCGCAAAGGTGAACAATAAAACAAACGCAAGAATAAGACTGAATTTTTTCATAACGGCAACACTCCTGTAAAACTTAATTTAAACGGGTATTGTTCTCAAGATTATGATTCAAGTTTTTCCTTTAATTTTTCATAAACCTCTTCGGGAATTTCGGGATTTCCCTTGGAGTATGAGGGAATATACATATCCCCTGCCTTTTCCTTTACTGTGCAGGTGGTGTCGTTTCTCCACTTGTCTCTCTCGGACTTTTCGCGGAGATTGGGGATATCATAGGACTGATTATTATTCATAGCGCTTAAGTAGCCGAAGTGTCCGGGAAGGAACATATCCATAGCCTCGTATACGTCAACGATTTCGGCATTGCGGTTGCCCTTTATTGCCTGAATAAAGTGGTACATCGTATAGAAGTCGGAGCCGCCGTGGCCTGATTCCTCAGCAAGCTTGGTCAGGGAATCGTCCGTGTTGATTTCCTTTGCCTCGAAGGTGTTATCGCCCTCGTTTTTGTCAAGATTGCCGTAAAGCTTTCCTACACCGCCGTTTTCGGCATCCTCTCTTGCGCTTTCGAGTCTGCCCTTACTGCCGTAAACGGAATACCATACGGAGTTTCTTGCAGGACCGACACCGTGAACGCTCTTCACAACAGCGCCGTTTTCGAGAGTTACCATTTCCACAGCCATAGCGCCGGCGTATGCTCCCATACGGTACATTCTGTCGTTGAAGGGAATTTCAAAGCCCGAAACCTTTACGGGACGAAGACCCGTTATGTGAACAAGGGGTCCTAAGGAATGAGTACAGTAATAGAATGCACTCATGGTGTTTCTCCAGTGATTGGGGTCGCAGTTTGTATAGCCGTGCCAGCCGGGCTCGCAGTTATGCACATATTCGCCCTCACCGTATTCGAACTTACCGAGATTGCCCTCGTTATACTGAATTCTCATTTCACGGGGAGCAGGCATATAGCAGTAATTTTCGGCATAAGCATAAATCTTGCCCGTTTCCTCAACCGCCTCAATAAGCTCAACAGCCTCCTTAAGGTGCTGACAGGGTAAAACCTCACTCAGGACGTGCTTGCCCTCTCTCATAGCCTTAATTGCAAGGGGTGCGTGCTCGTTTGCGAAGTTTGCAAGAACAACACCGTCCATATCGTGCTTTATAAATTCATCAAAATTATCGTAGTATGTAATGCCGTCCTCACCGTATTTTTCCTTTGCCTTGGAAAGGAAATCGGGAGCATTGTCGCAGATTGCAACAACGTCGCAGTTAAAGCCCGTCTTGCAGTAATTAAGCATTGTCTGTCCTCTTCTTGCACCTACAACACCGATTTTAACTCTTTTTGCAAGACCCTCTCTGTAAATCTTCTTATAAAGAGTACAGTCCTCGTAAAGCATATCAACGCTGTCGATTTTGTACTCCTCAAGTACCTTCTGCCAGCGCTCCTCCATACCCATTTCGTACTGTACGGGAAGGAAGCCCGAGGTAAGGTAGCTCTTTACGGCACCCTTTCTCCACTCGTCTGTTGTAAGATAGATGTGGTGAACACCCTCGTTTGCAAGCTTATAGATACACATATTGTTAAGGTACTTGCCGAGACCCTTACCTCTGAATTCGGTCTTCATACCAACCATATGCATATCGCCCACACCATCCTGATTGATAGCGGTGATTGTGCCGACGTGCTCTCCGTTATAATCAAGGAAGAAGCAGTCCGTATAAGGGTTACAATGCTCGTCACCTGCGATGCAGTCA
The DNA here is from genome assembly GCA_045659105.1 of Acutalibacteraceae bacterium. Taxonomy (GTDB): domain Bacteria; phylum Bacillota; class Clostridia; order Oscillospirales; family Acutalibacteraceae; genus RUG806. The sequence goes on along the minus strand of JAZOWG010000009.1, from coordinate 4,321 downwards.
TCGAAGAATTCGGGCTTGGTGTCGTCGCCTACAAGTCCGTTTTTGCAGCATTCAACCCACGCAGCCTTATCCTCTTCGGTTTTATAGGTAGAAAATGAATATCCCTCGGGAAGAGGAAGAAGCTCCACTTTCTTGTCATTAATCCAGAACATTTTTAACTGTGCCAACGCTATCACTCCATTTATTTTATTTATATATATTAAGAATAACACACAGAAAAACCGCAGTCAATTGTTTTGTTTATAAAGATTGGTTTGACAGACCAATTTTTGTGTGGTATTGTTAAAACAAAGTAAACAAAGAAGGGGAATATCCATGAAAAAATTTATAAGCATTACTCTTTGTATCTTAATGATGCTTTCCGTATGCGTAATTTCTCCCGTGAGCTTTGCGGCAACGGGCAACACCTATTACGTTGACTCCATTGACGGCAACAACTCCAATAAGGGTACCTCTCCCGAGGAAGCCTGGAAGGACCTTGAGGGCTTCGCAAACTGTCCCTCTCCTCTTAAGGGCGGAGATACCGTGCTTTTTAAGTGCGGCGGCACCTACGAGTGCGCAGTAACAATCGAAAACATAAAGGGTACAAAGGAAGCACCCTTTACGATTTCATCCTATGGCGAGGGGGAAAGACCCCTTCTCAGAACGGATAATGCTGACGAGGTTTTCACCTTTGTTGACTGCTCCTACATTACAGTTTCAGATCTTCAGATTACGGCACCCAACGGCGGCGGTATCTGGATTGACACAATTAATTCCGAGAGCGTGGGCATTACCATTGAAAACGTTTATTTCTACGGTCTTCCCAACGGCAAGGTAACAGGCCGTGACGATTTTTCAAGAGGTGCAGCCCCTGCACGTGCAGCGGTTATGGTAAAGGGTCTTCCCTCTAACTCCCGTTATCCCGTAAACGACCTTACAATCAGAAACTGTGAGGTATATGACACTGCTAACGGCTTTATGATATGGGGCTCCTGGAATGACCAGCAGAATCCCTGGGGCGAAAACGCAGAAAAGGACCCCATCTACAACACCGGCGTTCTTGTGGAGGGCTGTTATTTCCACGAAATGGATGCAGAGGCAGTAGTTGTCGGTATCTGTGACGGTGCTCTTGTAACAAACTGCAGAGCCATAAACACCTGTCAGGGCGAGGGTCTTGACGAAAACGGAGAAATTCAGTATTTCACAGCCGCTATGTGGTTCTGGGGCTCCGAAAACAGCACAATTCAGTACTGCGAAATTGCAGGTCAGAAGAACTTCGGCGACGGTATGTCCGTTGACTTTGACTCAGAAACAAACAACTGCACCTATCAGTACATTTATTCCCACGACAATATGCGCTTTATGTGCAACAACGCAAAGACGGTTCCTCAGCAGAACAACACCGTAAGATACTGCCTTTCCGTAAATGATAACAAGGGCAGAAGCGCTATGGCTTCGGGCCACGGTGAGGATAATTTCAAGTTCTACAATAATACAATCATCAACTCGGGCGAAATTCAGTTCTACTATCTTACAAACTCACTTATTGCAAACAACATCTTCGTAGCTCAGGACGGCGCACCTATGAACTGCACCCTGGAGGATGAATTCACCGCAGGAAATACCTACGCAAACAACTGTTATTACAACACTCTCAACCTTATGTGCGACCCTCTTGCCATGAACACCGACCCCGGTTTTTCAACAGACGAGCTTATTGAAGCATATCAGCTTGCTATAAACTCTCCCCTTATCGGCAAGGGAATGAAGATTGAGGACGGACTGACAACAGACTTCTTCGGCAACGAGATTGAAAGCTATAATATCGGCTGTTACATGGGAAAGGGTGAGGAGCCCGAGGTTGAAACTGAAAGCATCCTCGAAAAGCTCGTAAGAATTATAAGAAACTTAATGCAGCGACTTACACACGAATTCAACGTAATCAGGAGAGAAATTGAAGAATCTCTTGCAAAATAACGGCTGTCAGTCACACAAAAAAAACGGGCGGGGAAAACCCCGCCCGTAAAATTTTTCTGTTTTTATAATCCGAAGCATTCACGGTTTGTGCCGTAGAATATATCGTCGTGACCCGATAATTTTCTGCATATTTCCTCAAGAAAATCCCAGTTATCGGAAAAATCGAATTCGTAGCTGTGTCCCCATATATAAAGAAGCTGAGGCTTATCGGGCGTCATAGCAAGAAATTCATCAATTGCCTTCATACAGTGCTCAGTATCGTTATGATGCACCGTGGGGGCAAAAATGTAAAGATCCTTCTGCAAATCAAAATTGAAGGTGGGGACCGTTGTTCTTGCGTATTTTACTCCCGTGCTCCTTGCGATTATATCGGCTACACGAAGGTCAAAATTCACTCCGCCGCCGGGGTACGCCATACCAACGACCTCATATCCGCAAAGCTCCGATAATTTAAGTCTGTCACATTCAACCTGACGGATAATCTCTTCCTCTGAAAGCTCGGGAAGATGAGGATGGGTAAGGGTATGCACGGCTACCTCGTGACCCTTGTAAAGAGTTGCTATCTCCTCGGGAGACACCTTGTTGTGCTGAACGCTTTTTCCGCCGTAGGTCAGCACGTTTTCCGTGCCGAGGAACTCCGAATTTATATTGAAGGTACCCTTGAGGCCGTATTTATTGAAAACCTCAACAAGCCTTCTGTCCTGGGTTACGCCGTCATCATAGCTGAAGGTGACGGCTTTCATTTTTCCGTCAAACATTCTCTCTTGCCTTCTTTTCTTCGTATTCTCCGATAATCTCTCTTGTTTCAAGAGGCTTGTCGGTAATAATACCGTCAACTCCGAGATCCAGAAGCTTCACGATTGTCTTTTTGTCGTTTACTGTCCAGACATTTACCTGAATTCCGAGGGCGTGGGCAATATCCACAATCTTCTTATTCACGGCAATTGAGGCAGGGTGAATGATATCGCAGCCGATTTTCTTTACCATAAAGAAGGGATAAAGCACAAGACGGCATACGGACGGATGGGAAATGGGATAAAGGAATGCCGTGCGGCATCTTGCATCGATTTCCTTGACGGTTTTAAGCACCTCGGGAGAGAAGCTTGAAACGATAACTCTGTCAAGGCAGCCGTATTTTTTGACAGATTTAAGGGTTTCCTCAACAAGACGGCTGATGTTGCTGTCCTTGGGGCATTTAAGCTCGATATTTATGATCTCACAGGGGCTCGCCGACGTAATTTCAAGGAATTCGTCAAGGGTGGGCAAAGGTGTCTCCTTAAAATCCTCGGAAAAATATGAACCGAAATCGAATTTTTTAAGCTCCTCGAGGGTATATGAGGTTATCTCTCCTCTGCCGTCTGAGGTTGCATCAATGGTATAATTGTGACAGATAACGGGAATACCGTCCTTTGTGAGGTGCACGTCGGTTTCGAAGCCGTCGGTGCCCTCGTTGATTGCCGTTATGAAGGCAGGCAGTGTATTCTGCGGAGCCTTTTTATTTGCGCCTCTGTGCGCTATTACTTTACAGCTCATAGCTTTCTCCTCTTAGTTTACTGAACCGGGTAAAATCTCAACGTTACCCATAATAAGTGCATCCGCATTTTCGGATGAGGGGGCATCGGAATAGAAATTCTTCTCGAATGCTTTGAAGGATTCCTTGCCGGGCGTACCTGCAAATCTTACGGTTGAATAAACCGATTCCTCGTTTTTCCCGTCCGTATAAGTGAAGGCAAAAAGGTAATAAACCGTACCCTCGCTTATCTGTGCAATACAGCCGATGTCCGTAACCGTTATTTTCTTATCGGTATTTATTCCTCTGAAATAATCTATATAAACCTTTGCGGAAGTTGCGGCGTCCGCCTCAATTTTTTCATATTCCGCATATTTTGTCCGAACGGGCTCAAAAATTTTCTCGTACTCTGCCTTAAGTGCTGTGTCGCATGCGGCAAGTCCTTCGGAAAGAGCCTTGTAGCCCTCGGTTATTTCGTCCTTCTTTATTCCGTATTCCGAAAGAGCCTTACCGAGAATCTCAAGAACGTTTCCTGCGTCCTTGCTGAATTTTTTTATTGCATCAAAATCTGCAGTTATTTTCTCAAATTTTTCGAAATCAACATTCTTTTTATCCTTTTCCGACAGGAGTGCATAAGCCTGCCTTGCTTCAACAATGAGGCTTTCCTTTTCTAAGGAGATCTCCCCTATTTCTTTCATTTTATCTTCAAATGCCCTTACCTCGGCACTCTTCATACAGGATGAAAAACAGAGAACAACAGCGACAAGTGTCAGAAAAACACAGGTAATTTTTTTCATAAAAACACGCCTTTCAGGGAATATATAGTATTTTAACACAAATACCAAGGGCATT
>JAZOWG010000008.1:0-21761 GCA_045659105.1 Acutalibacteraceae bacterium | reverse complement strand
CCGCCTGCCGCCTTTATTTTATCTTTTTTAATCCATGCTTCACTAAGCACGGGAAGAGCAGAAAGACCGAGAGTAATTGTGAATGTGGGGATTATGTTCTTAATTTCAAGCACGGTATCATAAGCGCCGAAGAGATAGCTCTTAAGCTCTGATGCCTGTGAAGCCACATATCCTGTCGCATCAATAATGCCGGGATACATTGAAGCCACTGCATCAAAATTATTTTCGAGAACATACTGAAGTCTGTTCTGAATTGTCCATGAGTCAATAAAGGTGGTAAGATTAAAAACAAGGGAGCTTACTGCAATAGGAAGTGCGAGAGCTAAAAGCTGCTTTCTGAGAGCCTTACGGCTTTCGCTTTCGGGAGAAGCAGAAACAAGCTCGGGGGTAACCGTATTTTTGTCAAAACGATACTTTATTATGATATAAGCGAGAGCCATTGCCGAGCCTATTGTTACACCTGAAATTGCAGCTGCCGCAGAATAGCCTGATACGGCATCGGTGACAATACCGTTAAGTATGGGAATCTTATTTGCAAAATGAGCACCCGTACCGAGAACCATATTCATAAAGATAAAGCCGAAAATAAGCTTGCCGGCAACCTCAATCACCTGAGACAGTGCAGAAGGATTCATATTGCGAAGTCCCTGATAATAGCCTCTGTATCCGCTCATTATACAGCAGAAAAGAAGAGAGGGAGCAACCGTCAGCACGGCAGGAAGAGCATTTATTGAATCCGTGGTAACACAATAGGGATATGCCATAAGCACAATAATAAGAGTGCCGATAACACCGAAAAGAGCAAAAAGACCTGATGAAACGCTGAAAAGCCTCTTTACATCACGGTATTTACCCTGCACCGCCTTCTCTGCAACCATTTTCGAAACAGCAACGGGAAGACCTGCAAGGGCAATTGAATAGATGGGAGTGTAGATGTTATATGCGGTTGCAAAATATCCCTTTGCCGCAAAGCCTATTTTATCGGTAATATAAAGCTTAAAAAGAATTCCCGTAATTTTTACAAGACCGATAGCAACCGTAAGCACCAGCGCACCGTTTACGAGAGATTGCTTTTTTCTTTCTTCCATCAGTATATCCTCCGTTTCTCTTTTCTTAAAATTCTATGCCGTGAGCCCCTCAATTTATACGTTTTTGTAAAAATCCGTCACAGCATTTTTGCGTTTTATCATTTCATCGAAATCGGAAATGTATTCATAAGGGTATTTATAATTGAAAATTCTCTGAAGCTCATCGCTTCCGGGAAGAGTGAGCTTTGTGACGGCAGAGGCTCCAACAGCCAAAACCGTGTGAATCTCCTCCATCATATATATGTTATAAAGACATGGGTAATTCTTTTTACACCAGCCGACATTTTCAAGATTAGCGACAGATTTGCTCTGTCTGTACATATAGTAGGGCAAATAGCCGTTTGCAGAGAGGGTTTTATTTGCATAATCCACCATCCTCTCAGTTTCCTCTGCCGTGCAGTATTCCTTTCCCGTCTGATTCATATCGGACGAGCGCTTTACGGAAAGGGTGTGTACGGTAATATTCTCAGGGGACAGCTCAACTGCCTTGTCAATGCTTCTGCAGAAGCCTTCAAAATTATCCGTGGGAAGCCCTGCAATAAAATCCATGTTGATATTATCAAATCCCATATCCCTTGCAAGACGGAATTTCCTGAGAGTATCCTCTGCAGTATGCCGTCTGCCGATAGCCTCAAGCACGCTGTCAGAAAAGGTCTGGGGATTTATGCTGATTCTCGTAACACCTGCATTTTTAAGCACAAGCAATTTTTCGGGAGTTATTGTATCGGGTCTGCCTGCCTCAACGGTAAACTCCTTTACATTTTTCATATCAAAATAAAGATTCAAGGCATCGGTAATTTCCTTTAAATGAGATGCCTCAAGGGAGGTAGGCGTACCGCCGCCGATATATACGGTTTCAAGCTTCAGGGAATTCTCCCTTGCAAGCCGTGCTGTTTCCTTAATTTCCTCACAAAGACATTTTACATAATCGGGAATGAGCTTTTTTGCACCGGCAACCGAATGTGAAACGAATGAACAATAGGAGCATCTTGTAGGACAGAAGGGTATTGAAACGTAAAGGGAGAATGAACGGACATCCGCCTCTTCAATAACCTTGTTTTCAAAAAGAGCTACATTTTTTGCAAGAAAGGTCTTTTCCTCGTTGGCTTCAAAGAAATCCGTAAACATTTTTACGGCATTTTCAGTACCCTTCTCACTTATGTATTTTCTCATAAGCTTGGCGGGTCTTATACCCGTGAGAATTCCCCAAGGGGGAACAATACCCGTGATTTCCGAAAGCACGGGAAGCATTGCCTTTGCAAGAAGCCTTTCACGGAGAGAATCACCGTCATCCTCAGTTACGGAGTAAGAAAAGGAAAATTCCGATTTCTTTCCGTCAACAAAAGCCTTGCAGGAATATGTGTTTTCCGTCTCACCCGTTTTTACTTCACAGGTAATATGTCTGTCGGGCTCTTCGGGGGCTTCTCCCGTGAGCACCCTTTCAGACGGAAAAAATATTCTTATTATTTTCTCACACTCGTATTTATACGTGTTACCGATAAGCTCAAGAATCATTTTGACCTCAATAAACTGTTCTGTGTTAATTCATAAGAAAGTGTGGTGCTGCCGCCGTGTCCGGGGTAAATATCATAATCTCCCTGAAGCGAACCTATCCTGCGCAGGGAATTCACAAGGGTTCTGAGATGCCCTCCGGGCAGGTCTGTTCTGCCGATGCCCACCTTAAAAAGTGTATCACCCGAGAATATTTTCCCGTCCGCAATAAAGCATACACCGCCCCTTGTGTGTCCGGGAGTGTGCATTACGGAAATTTCGGTTTTTCCGAGATAAAGTGTATCTCCCTCGGCAATTTCTCTGTCGGGTGACATAACAGTCTGCACGTAGCCTTCAACGGAATCGCAAAGACTCCACTCGGTATTTTCAAGACATTTTCTGTCACCCTCGTGAATAAGCACCTCACCGCCGAAATTCTCTTTAAGAGAATATGCTCCGCAGATGTGGTCGAAATGCCCGTGGGTCAGAAGAATATATTTCAGTTTTTCTACTCCGTTTGAACGAAGAGCGTTTTCAAGAGCAGGGGTGTACTCTCCGGGATCAACAACAGCGGTCTCCCCCGAAGCAGTATCGGTAATAATATAACAATTTGTTCTGTAGCTTCCCAGCTGAAGCGTAGTTACATCTAACATTTTTACACCGTAAATTATGATTTTTTCCAGATATCGGTATCGAAAATGATAGTTACCGGACCGTCATTAAGAAGACTTACCTTCATATCCGCACCGAAAATACCCGTTTCAACCTTTCTTACACCCTCAGCAAGAAGAAAAGCATTGAATTTCTCATATAATGCCTTTGCCTCGTCGGGCTTTGCCGAGGGAGTGAATGAGGGTCTGTTACCCTTTTTTACGTCTGCACAAAGGGTAAACTGAGAAACGCTTAATATCTCCCCGTCAACATCCGTGACGGAGAGATTCATTTTTTCTTCCGAGTCTTCAAAAACACGAAGCTTTGCAATTTTTGACGCCATAAGTGCGGCTTCCTTTTCCGTGTCGCCCTCCATTACTCCTAAAAGAACAAGAAAGCCCTTGGAAATACTGCCCACAGTATTGCCGTCAACCTTAACCGAAGCCTGTGTTACTCTCTGAATAACCGCTTTCATCAGTTGTTATAGGGAGGCTGCTGATTGTTGTAGGGGTTGTTCTGATTATTTACATCCTGGTAGGGTGTGTAGCCGGGGTTCTTAGGAAGAATAATTGCAGCAATAATATAAATCCAGAGACCGAAGCCTGCAAAAATTACACAGCAAGCCCAGATAAGTCTTATAATAGTTGCATCGATATCAAAATACTCTGCAATACCGCCGCATACACCTGCGATCTTTTTGTCTGTTGTTGAACGGTAAACCTTTTTCTTTTCCATAGTAAAAACTCCTTTATCTTATTGATTTTTTATAGTCAAAGACACGAAGTGTCTTCCTACAGTGTCACTATTACTTTTTCACTATTACTTCTTGCTTTATATATCCATACCTGAACGGTCTACGCTTAATACACCCGAAAGCTTACCGAGGCGTAGCATAACGGATTTCAGGTGCTCTACGCTGTTGGCATTGATTGTAAGATTAATGAGCACTCTGCCGTCCTTTGTACCTCTCGTGTTAATGGACTGCACCGTAACGTGAATTGCATTGAGCGCCGTAAAAATGTCGTTCATAATGGTCTTTCCCGCAAGGCAGGTAAGAAGCATTGAAGCGGCAAATTCCGTTTTTACCGTGGAATTCCAGTATACCTTTATCCAACGGTGTGCTTCGGGAGCATTATATATATCGTCAGGCACGTTGGGGCAGTCCTTTTTGTGGACGGACACACCGTGGCCTCTTGTGATAAAGCCGATAATATCGTCTCCGGGGATGGGGTTGCAGCAACGGGAAAGCTTTATAAGGCAGTTTGAAATACCCTCTACCACAACACCCTCTGAGCTTACGGTCTTAGCCTGCTTGTATTTTACCGCAGTCTCATTTGCCGCCTTGACGATTTTATTGTACTCGTCACGGAGCATAGGCATTATCTTTGAAAGAACAATACCGCCGTAACCGAGAGCCGCAAAGAAGTCATCAACGGTTGCCATTTTCTGCTTTTCGATAACGATTCCGAGAAGCTGCTCCTCCTGCTCATCCGTAAGCGTCATATTGTTTCTTCTGAGCTGTGCCTCATACTGAGCCTTGCCCTCTTCAATATTTTCCTCTCTGCGTTCCTTTTTGAACCAGTTACGGATTTTAGTCCTTGCTTCGTTGGTGGTTACAATGTTAAGCCAGTCACGTGACGGTCCCTTGCCGGGCTGTGAGGACGTGAGAATTTCAATAATTTCTCCCGTTTTTACCACGTAATTGAGCTGGACTATTCGTTTATCAACCTTAGCTCCCGTCATTTTATTACCGACGGCAGAATGAATTGCATAAGCAAAGTCAATAACCGTAGCACCTACAGGCAGGGCAATAACGTCACCCTTAGGAGTGAATACGAACACCTCGTCGCTTACAAAATCGTGCTTTATGGTATTGAGAATATCGGTAGCATCATCAGCCTCGCTCTGTGCCTCAAGCAGATGCTTTACCCATCCGATACCCTTTTCAAGCTTCTTGTCCGCTTCCTTATCCTTGTAACCGAGCTTATATTTCCAATGTGCGGCAATACCGTATTCAGCGGTCTTGTGCATTTCCTCGGTTCTTATCTGTACTTCAAAGGGGATGCCCTCTTTACCGATAAGAGTGGTATGAAGGGACTGATACATATTGGGCTTGGGGGTTGAAATATAGTCCTTGAATCTGCCCTGCAAAGGCTTATACATATCGTGGATAACACCGAGACAGTTATAGCAGTCGCCTACGGTATCGACAATGATTCTTACTGCGTAAATATCATAAATCTCTTCAAAGGAACGTCCCTGCATATACATCTTTCTGTATATGCCGTGAACGGACTTGATTCGTCCCTGCACGGTGGCATCGGAAACAACGGTCTTTATTCTCGTTGCTATCTTATCCTTTATATTTTCAAGGAATTCCTTTCTTAAGGGCTCCTGGTCTGCAAGTGCATCCTCAATTTCCTTGTATGCCACGGGGTCAAGAAAGCTTATAGCAAGGTCCTCAAGCTCCTCCTTTACGGGACGGATACCGAGACGGTGGGCAATAGGAGCGTAAATTTCAATGGTTTCCTTTGAAATATCACGTCTTTTCTGCTCGTGCACGTACTGCAAGGTTCTCATATTATGAAGACGGTCAGCAAGCTTTATAATAATAACCCTTATATCCTCACTCATAGCAAGAAGAAGCTTTCTGAGGTTTTCCGCCTGCTGCTCCTCCTTGTTTGCAAGAGGCACCTTACCGAGCTTTGTAACACCGTCAACAAGGTGCTGAACGTCTGCACCGAAAAGCCTTCTTACATCCTCGGAGGTTACGGGAGTATCCTCAACCACGTCATGAAGAAGTGCAGCAACTACAGACTGACAGTCCATACCGAAGCCTATGAGGATTTTTGCAACAGCTATGGGATGAATAATGTAGGGCTCACCGGATTTTCTCAGCTGCTCACCGTGGGAAGCAAGAGCAAACTGAAAAGCCTTCTCTATAATTGCGGCTTCATCGGGAGAAAACGACAAATCCACGGAAGACTTAAGCTCAGAATAATACTTATCAACAATATCCATATTTTCTCCCTCCTATTCCTTATAATCAAGCTGTTTAAGAAGATGGCAGTCGGCTAAATTTGCTTTTCCCGAAAAATCGGAAAGAGAGTAGCCTGAGCCGTCCTTTACAAGTATACCCACGTCCGTGAGCGCATCGAGGCACACGGATACGGCACCTGCTTTTTCGTAGGGAATTCCCGTACGCATACAAAGTATTTCAGAGCTGAAGCTCCATTTTTTCTGCTCTCTTAAGAAGCGGTAAACATTTCCGAGCATTGCTCTGTCGGGACAGATAAGGGCTTTTTCTTCATCTGACAGCTTCTCGTCCCTTAAAAATTTATTATACACGTAAAGAGAAAAGAACATATCACGGTCATTTTCTCCTGCGGGTCTTATATCCTTTATCTGAATACCGGGTCTTACCTCTCCCCTGAATTCATTCTTTTCTATTCTTACGGCAATGTCAACAACATCTCCCGTTCTGTAGGGAAAGGTTTCCGCGGTCTGTCCGAAATAAACGGTTCTGAAGCTGACGTTATCCTTAGTGAATGTCAGCATTGTGTGCTTATCGGAGCCTATTGATTTTATATTCTGAACTGCCGCACCGAAAATTCCGAAATAGGGAGTGGGGTTCTCTGCTCCGAAGGGCTCGAGATAAGAAAGGGACTCCAGTATATCCATTCCGATAGCCGCAGGATTAAGCCTTATATCAATGTCAAGCGACGGATAGAAGGGCGGCTGTGCAGCTGCATAGCTGTTTATTTTCTCTCTGAAGGCATCAATTTTGTCCTCCTGTACAGAAAAGCCCGCCGCAAGCGTATGTCCGCCGAACTGCATAAGCGTATCCTCACAGAAGCTCAATGCCTCATAAAGAGAAAAGCCGTCTATACTTCTGCAGGAGCCTCGTGAAATACCGTCCTCACCGACAGATATCACAACAGCAGGTCTGCCGTACTTTTCCACAAGACGGGATGCCGCAATACCTATAACACCGGGATGCCAGCCTCTGCCGGACACAACTATAACACGGTCTTTTCCGACTGACGGATGACTGTCAAGGAAAGCCTCTATTTCACTTGCTATGGCACTTTCGGTGGTCTGTCTTCTGCCGTTTTCCGCAATAAGGAATTCCGCAAGCTCTGCAGCTTCCTCCTCATCCTCCGTAAGCAGAAGCCTCAGCGCTGTTTCTGCACTCCCCATTCTGCCTGCCGCATTGATTCTCGGTGCAATGCCGAATGCAACGGATGTACCCGAAACATCTCCCTTTATACCGGCATTTTCAAGAAGCTTTATAATACCGGGACGGCAGCTGTGCTTTATGAGCCTCAGTCCCTTTGCAACAATTATCCTGTTTTCACCCGTAAGAGGAACAATATCTGCAATTGTACCTATAGCGGCAAGGTCGCCGAATTCCTCGAAAACCGCTTCGCAGTCACCGCCCTCAAGTGCAGCAATAAGCTTTAATGCAACACCTACGCCTGCAAGATTCTCCTCGGGAGAGTTATCATCCGCTCTGTGAGGATCAACCACAGCATAGGCATCGGGAAGAACATCGCCTACCTTGTGATGGTCGGTAACAATAAAATCAATTCCGTGTGCCTTGAAAATCTGCGCTTCCTTTACGGATGCAATACCGTTATCTACGGTAATAACAAGCCTTATACCGGCTTTGCAGATTTCCTCTGCAGTTTCAGGGGAAAGACCGTATCCCTCTTTAAGTCTTGAGGGGATTCTGTGGCTTACATCTGCCCCTACTGCTTCAAGATAAGATGTAAGAAGTGCTGTAGCCGTAACTCCGTCTGCATCGTAGTCACCGTAAACCAGTATTTTTTCACCGTTTTCGACAGCACGGCTGATTCGTTCTGCCGCCTTTTCCATATCCTTCATAAGAAAAGGAGAGGAGAGCTCCGATTCGGCGGCTGAAACAAAGCTAAGCACTGCCTCAGCAGTCCTTATTCCTCTTGATTGTAAAAGAAGCACGGCAAAATCATCCACTCCGGTTTTCAGCGCCAGAGCAGATGCCGCATTTTTATCATAAGTGCTTATATTCCAGACCTTACGTCCCAAAATGCACCCTCCAAAGTCTATTAGTCCATATTATCAAATAATTATAACATAATGTTTTAATTTAATCAAGGAAAAAACTTACAAAACCCGCTTGTAACACATCATTTATTTGTGAATAAAATGAACTGCGGGGGCGGGGCGGCAGAGCCCTCCCTGACTTCCCCGTAATCCTTTACAAAAAGGAGGTAAACCATGGCTGACAGACGTTTTTTTCTTGATAACAATTCCTGCGGTTGCGGCAGAAGCGAAGGATGCGGCTGTGAGAATGACAGCATGAACATATACAGAAGCTGCTGTTCTCCCTGCGCTCCCCTTCCCGCATGTCCCCCTCCCGTACCCGGCATTCCGGGTCCTCCCGGCCCTCCCGGTCCCGTAGGTCCTCAGGGTCCTCAGGGCATACAGGGCGTTCCCGGTGAAACGGGACCTCAGGGTCCCCAGGGTGTGCAGGGTATACAGGGTCCTGCAGGTCCTCAGGGTGTAGCGGGGCCGGAGGGTCCTGCAGGTCCCACAGGTCCTCAGGGTGAAGCAGGTGCTGCAGGCCCTCAGGGACCTCAGGGTGAAACAGGTGCCACAGGCCCTCAGGGTGCAACAGGTGCTGCAGGCCCTCAGGGTGTAGCAGGTCCCGCAGGTCCTCAGGGTGTAGCAGGTCCTGCAGGTCCTCAGGGACCTCAGGGCGAGACAGGTGCTACAGGACCTCAGGGAGTAGCAGGTCCCGCAGGTCCTCAGGGACCTCAGGGTGAACCCGGTCCTGCAGGTACTGACGGGGTCACTCCCACATTTACAATAGGTACCGTAACAATAGGTCCTACACCTGAAGTAACCTTAACCGGCACACCGCCCGACTATGTTCTTAACTTCGTACTTCCCTCAGAATAAGTGAAAAACAACAAAAAGTATCACAGAGCCCAATTTTCACCTTCCGACAAAATAACCTTCCGATTTTCTCTGTGATATAAAACAAATATACTTTTCGTATTAAAAAGACACAGAACTGCTTTTACGGTAGTTCTGTGTCGATTTATTATTGTAGGATTTATTCGCCTGTATTTACCTGCACGGGTTCATTTTCCGATTGATTAAGCTGTCTTCTTTCACGAAGCTGTCTTTCAATTTCCTGTTTTCTCTCCTTGTTATCCTTAACAAAGCTTATGAAGAAGAGATAAAGCACGGCACCGACAACGGGACCTAACATAAACATAGGCCACTGCCATTTAAGGAACTTTTCGGACTGAGGAAGTCCCTGCTCCTTGCGCATGGAATCGTAACCGAGGAATTTAAGCACAAAGCCTTCAATAAGAGTGGAGGCACCGCTTTGCATCTTGGTTGTAAAGTTCTGCATTGAGAAGGAAACACCTTCTGTACGAAGACCTGTTTTAAGCTCAACCTCATCAATGGAGTCTGCCGTAAGGGAACGGTGAGCAATGTCCATCATCTGTCCGGGAAGATTTACAATTGCCATCAAGGCAGTCATAATAATAAACTTCGGAATTGTATCAAAGCCGACAAAGAAGGCAGCAATACGAAGCACGGCAGCGAAGAGCTGTGAAAGCACAAGAATTTTCTTCATACCGCCGATTTTCTTTGCAACGCTTGTGGCGAAGAACATAACGGGAGTACCGAGAACTCCGCTTGCGGCACCGTAAATAACCTCAAGGGTCTGACCGTTGACAGAACCGAAATTCACACAGTTCTCAAAGAAATAAGCATTCTGCACCTTGGGAGAAAGTCCCTGAGAAAATCTTGCAAGAGATATGAGAAGAAGAGTGGGATTGTGACGGAGAACAAGCAGAGACTGCAACACAGATTCTCCCTTTTTCGGAGGCATAGCAACTCTTTCCTTCATTCTGTAGGCATTCATAGAAATCAGCTCGCCGCCGAAGCAGAAAACAATTGCACAGATAAAGAAAACGGTAGCATCGGAAAGACCTGCTGAGTTCAGTGCACTTCTGATAATCTGGAATGCACCTACAACAACACCGCCGGCTCCGGCACCGATGGATACCCACTGAGCAACTCTTGAGCGCTCATCGGAATGGGGCGATGACAAAGGAATCAGTCCCCAGAGAGCGACGTCCTGGAAGGAATAGAAGAAGTCGAAAATAAAATATGTAATAAGCAGATATGCTACCTGCATATTCTCCGAAAGGTTGAAATTGAAGAACATTGCAAGGGAAATAAGCCCGAGAATCGGCGGGAAAGTAATGTGATAGGGCCGAAGCTTCATATAGGGCTTGTGATTTCTTCTGTCAACGATAGCACCTATAATGGGGTCGTTTATTGCGTCCCACACGTGGCTTAAGGTAAAAACGGAGCCGACCTTCACGGGATCCATATGAAGAAGATTGATACAGAAATATCTCAGCCAGCCGGAAACGAAGCCGTAGGTCATATTCTGTCCTGCAAGTCCCGAAGCGTATGCAAAAATTTCGTTATTCGGAACGTAGCCTTCACCCTTTGTCTCTTTTGAAAAAAGGAAAAACGGTTTCATAAACACTCTCCTTTTGCGTTAATACTTTATTTATAATTGTAGCACAGAGAAAAAAGTAAGTAAATATAAATACATACCAAAAAAAGAAGGTAATTTTTGGCACTCGGCTCTGCGAAAAAAAATTAAAGGAGCGGACAACCGCTCCTCAATTTTATTTGTACTGATATACTCTTACATAATCAACAACATAGTTGTAGGTCTTTGACTTGTCAAGGCTGCTGTCCTCGGCAATACCGTTTTCTCCGCCCATTTCATAGGAAAGAATAAGGTACTCGGGATTCTGTGAAACACCGCCGAAATCAGTTCTGTAGCTCTCGACACCGTTGATGTAGAAAATGTATTCATTTTCATTCCACTCAAGACCGTAGGTGTTATACTCCTCGTAAGGATTGCCCTTTATAAGGAATTTCTTTGCGCCCATCTTCTGATGCTCGTCACCGTAGCCGTCAAAGTGAAGATTTGAGGTAACCGCATTTTTTACGGTATCGTCAATACAGTCACTTTCGAAAATATCAATCTCTGTGCCGTCCTGACCGCTTCCGTCTGCCTCGTATACACCGTCATTCATAAGCCAGAAGGCTGCCCATGCCGTGGGACAGTCGGGAAGAATACATCTGACCTCAAAATAGCCGTACTTCTGCTCGAAGCCGTTTGCGGCGTCGCTGTCTGTATCAATACCTGCACTGTACCAGCCTTCACCCGTACCGCCCATACCTTCCTTGAGGTATTTCATGGGAATTACAAGCTTGCCGTCCTCGGTATAGGGAATTGCATTATTCCAGAATGCTCCCTTTCTGGGCTGGCTGTCCTTACCCCATACGTAATGTCCCGACCACACGCTCCAATCGATACCGTTATCGAATTCTTCCTCGAAGGTAAGCTCGAATTTGTCCATATCAACCTTCTGTCCGAAGGGATAATATGCAATTCCGAGAAACTGAAGTGCCGTCATCATAAAAGCAAGAACTGCCGCAAAAATCTTATTGAACATAATCTCTTCTCCTTAAGCAAAAACTTTATTCATCATCGGAACCGTCTTCAGAAACAGCCTTTTCCTTGATTCTGACAACCGTCTTCTCAATTCTGTGCTCCTTTACCTCGGTTACGCTGATTTCAAGTAAATCAGTCTCAGCGGTAAGAGTCTCGCCGTCCTCGGGAACAATACCGAGAACAGAGAAAACATATCCGCCGAAGGTGTCAACATCTTCGCAGTCGAGAGCAATTTTAAGCTCCTCTTCAACGTCTGCGATTTCTGCAGTACCGCTGATTTTCCAGGTCGTATCGTCAACCTTAAGAATGTCGGGCTCTTCCTCCTGCTGAGTAATTGTGTCCTCGTCATAGTCGCCCACAATACTCTCAAGAATATCGGTAATTGTGACAATTCCCGTCATTCCGCCGTATTCGTCAAGAACAATTGCAAAATAGTTTTTCTTCTGCTTCATATTCTTAAAAAGCACGTCAGCCTTTACGGTTTCGGGAACAAAAAAGGCAGGGCGCACACAGCTTTTCATAATGCTGTCAAGGGTCTTTACCTTAAGTCTGAAATAGTCCTTCGCGTTGAGCACACCGACTATATTATCAACGGTATCCTTGCACACGGGGAAGAAGGTGTGACGGCTTTCGTGAATAATTTCCTCCCACTTTTCAACGGTATCATCAAGCCATAAAAGATCAATATCCGTTCTGTGGGTTGCGATATCGTCGGCAGAAAGGTCGTCGAATTCGAAAACGTTCTGGATAAGCTCCTTTTCTTCCTCGTCAATGGTGCCGTTCTCACTGCCGGCATCAACCATCATACGGATTTCTTCCTCGGAAACGGATTCCTCCTGCTCGTTGGGGTCTATTCCGAAAAGACGGAGCATTCCGTTTGTGGAAGCGGTAAGGAACCATACGATAGGAGCAAATACCTTTGAAATGAAGCTGATAAGCCCCGAAACACCGAGAGCCAGGCTTTCCGCCTTTTTCATAGCAACTCTCTTGGGAACAAGCTCACCGAAAACAAGGGTGAAATATGAAAGCACAAGCGTAATCACAACAACCGAAACGGAATTAAGAGCTCCCCGTGCAGTTTCGGGTACACCGAGCGTCATAAGCGCATCCACAAGACGGGTTGCGAAGTTATCCGCAGCAAAAGCCGAGCCTAAGAAGCCTGAAAGTGTGATTGCAACCTGAATTGTGGCAAGAAACTTTGCGGGAGAAGACGTAAGCCTTGCAAGACGTACTGCCTTTTTGTTGCCCTTTGCTGCCATTGCTGCAAGCTTCGCATCATTAATTGAAATTATTGCAATTTCCGCTGCGGCAAAAACAGCATTGAGTGCGATAAGAAAGATTTGCAAGAGTATTTGCGGTAATATGTCCATTATTGTTTTCCTCCAAAAACACAAAAAGACATAACCCCTTGTAAAACACAGGAGTTATGCCGGAATTTATAAAATTAAACTGTTTACTGCGTTATCGGCGGGGTTCGCCGTATCGCCGTCAGAATTATCCACCTTTGCAGATATCCTTTCACTGAATTTTTTATAATTCTATCATTAAAACACCGAAAAGTCAATAGGCGTAAAAAATCTCGCTAAACTGTATGCTTTATTTTATTTTTTGTATTGACTTACATTTTTTATTAAAATATAATGTGCTTGAAAAACAGGGGTTTTTCAAGATTCAGAAACGGGGTGATTTATTTATGAAAATTCTGTCAAACAAGCCCTTTCCCCAAAAGTATCAGGCACTTTATGACGAGTGCTTCAGGGAGGAAAAACCGTTATTTATTATAACAGGCGACCTTACCTTCAAGAGAACCTACGGTGAAAGTGCGCTTTGTTTCACAAAAACTGCAGTTTACGCCTTTGATGAAAGCTTTGAGGGCAACCTTAAGATTGTTGAGTATTCAACTCTCGAAAAGGCAAAGGTCAAAAGAATGTACGGTAATGCTACGTTTGACCTTTATCCCAAGGAGGGTAAGCGTCAGGTTATTATGCGCCTTTCTTTTGCTGCAGCAAACGTTGCTGACTCAGGCGCTGATTTCATCAACGGCATAATCGAGCACGGCTATTCCGACGAGCTTTTCTATGCAGTTGAGAACACCTTCTTAAAGCAGCGCTCATTCTGTCCCAAGTGCGGCAGAAGACTTCCCTCTCCCGATGCAGACTGTATCAACTGTAAGGGTAAGGGCAAGATGTTCCAGAAATTCGCACAGTATGCACTTCCCTACAAAAAGGGACTTTTAGTATGTATGCTACTTTCGGTTTTTGCAACCGCAATGTCACTTGTACCTCCGTACATCACGGGACATATGGTTGATAAGGTTTTACCCTCGGGTGAAATCAATCAGCTTTATATGATGATTATACTGCTTCTGGGCGTTTACCTTCTGCAGTATTCCGTTTCAGCCGTGCGCTCTTATCTTTTAAGGCTCACCGGCGACAGAATAGTTATAGGAATAAAGAAGGACATTTATGCAAAGGCACAGTATCTTCCTATGTCCTTCTACGATAAAACCTCAACAGGCTCCGTTATCAACCGTGTCACATCGGACGCAGGTGCAATTCAGAACTTCGTTCTTAAAATCTCCCAGGAAGCAGTTGTTCAGTTCTTTACCCTTGTGGGTATTCTTATAATAATGCTTGTGCTTAACTGGAAGCTTACTCTTTTCTCACTTGTTCCCATTCCTCTTGTTGTTCTCATAGGCAGAAAGTTCGGCAAGAGAATCGGACCCAAGTATATGAGACTCTGGAGAAGGGGCTCTGCAATTTCAACGCTTCTTGCAGATACAATCCCCGGCATCCGTATAGTAAAGGCATTCACAAACGAGGAAAGCGCAGTAAAGAAATTTGATTCGTACTGCGACGAATGGATGAAGGAATCAAAGGAAGCCTCGAAGATTGCAAGTATATTCCCCGCATTCATAACCTTCCTTGTAACCTGCGGCTCACTTATTATATGGGCATCGGGCGGCTCCTTCGTTATAAAGGGGGCAGAGGGCTTCTCAATCGGTCTTCTCGTTTCCTTTATCTCCTATGCAAGTATGTTCTACGGTCCCATCAACTTCTTCGCAAACTTCAGCGATACATACCAGAACACACTTGCATCCGCTGAAAAGATTCTCGACATTCTTGACGCTGAGCCCGAGCACAACTTCGGCAAGGGCAAGGTTCCCGCAAAAATTGACGGTAAAATTGAATTCAGAAACGTAAACTTCTCCTTTGACCGTTCAAAGAAGGTTTTAAGCAACGTAAACCTTGTTATTGAACCCGGTGACGTTGTAGGTATTGTAGGTACAACAGGCTCGGGCAAATCAACACTCATAAATCTTATCATGCGTTACTATGATGAATATGAGGGAGAAATCCTGATAGACGGACAGAACCTTAAGGATATCGATATGGAATACTACCGTAATCAGATAGGCTTTGTTCAGCAGGAGCCTCTTATGTTCAAGGATACCGTTTTCAACAACATCGCTTACGGTGCAGGTAACGTTCACGTTGAACAGGTGCTCCGAGCCGCAGATATTGCCAATGCACACGGCTTCATTTCACGTATGCCCGATGCATACGATACGCTTTTGGGAGAAAGAGGCATCGGTCTTTCAGGCGGTGAAAAGCAGAGAATTTCAATTGCCCGTGCAGTTATGAAGAACCCCTCGATTCTTATTTTTGACGAAGCAACTGCAGCCGTTGACTCCGAAACAGAGCATCTTATCCAGGAAGCAATAGAAAGACTTATCCGCGGCAGAACAACTCTTATGATTGCCCACAGACTTTCAACTCTCCGCAACGCCAACAAGATTGTAGTTGTTGACAAGGGTGAAATTATTGAATTCGGCACTCCCGACGAGCTTATGGCGAAGAAGGGTAAGTATTATAAGCTTATCCAGATTCAGTCAATGGGCGAGCAGCTCAAGGCTCAGAAGGAAGCAGAAAACTTTGAATAAGGAGGGGAAAAATTATGATAAACTACATTGACGGTCCCGAAGTAAGAATCACCGAAAATGACGGCATTTTCGTTGACGTGGAATTCTACCACACAAAGGAAAAATATGAAGGACTTGAGCTTCACAGACTTTTCCCCCGTTCAGGCTCCAACAAATACATCGTGCTTCTGAACGAAGAGGGCGAGCAGATTGCCATTATCAGAAATATTGACAATCTTGACCCCGATTCAAAGGCACTGGTTGAAAGAGTTCTCGATGAATACTATATGATTCCGAGAATCACCCGTTTCATAGAAATGACGGAAAAATTCAAAATCTGGATGTGGACGGCAGAAACCGACAGAGGTACAATTACCTTCGAAATCAGAAACCACATCGCTTCAATAAAGCCCCTTTATGACGGCAGAGTTCTTATAAAGGACGCAAACGACAACCGTTATGAAATTCCCGACTACAGACTTCTTGACAAGGAAAGTCAGAAGATGCTTATTCCCAAACTTTAATAAAGGAGAAGAATTATGAAACTTGTTATTGCAATTGTTAATAATGATGACAGCGCAGTTGTAGCATCCGCACTCACAAAGGAAAATTTCATCGTTACAAAGCTTTCCACAACGGGCGGCTTTCTTATGGTAGGTAACACAACCTTCCTTATCGGTACAGAGGATAAGGATATTCCGAGACTCAAGGAAATTATCGCAAGATACTCAAGAACACGTACACATCAGGCGGCAACCACCGAATCCTTCGGAAGAGGCTTCTCCGAGGGTGCTCTTCAGACAGAGGTCAGCGTCGGCGGTGCAACAGTCTTTGTTCTTTCCGTTGATTCTATGGATAAGTATTGATTCTGTTACAAAAGCAAAGAAGACTATCAGGGCTTTTCCTGATAGTCTCTTTTTTATGCTATGAACATTTTTATAAAGTAAAGAATGACGATGTGTACGGGATAGAAGGCGTAGAAGAAGTATCTGTTCATTTTTCTGCCACGCTTTCCGTTATAGAAAGAAAGAGGAATAAAGCAAAGAGCCGCATATACCTGCGAGGGAATAAAGCCGAAGCTTAAGGGAAATACGTACACAATTGACGTCATAAGTCCCGTAAGAGCAAAGCCTAAGTATCTCACACCCGTTTTAACCGTTGAAAACGTATACATAAGCACTATTACTATGACACCCATAAAGCCGTAATCGCTTGAAAGGAAGAATGCTCCGAGGCCGCATATGATTGTTGTGATAATACCCAAAGCGCCGAGACCCTTTTTCCTGAAGAAATCAAGACAGTATACGGCGATAAGACCTAAAAACAAGGTAAAAAATACGTTTTGCTTGGAAAATTCAAGGTACGTGCCGTTAAATGCCATATCAAAGGGCACTTCGGAAATAACAGCAAAGGCAAGAAGCCTTGCGGCATAAAGGAATTTATTTTTTGTGTGAACGGCGCCCTCTGCTATCATAAAGGCAAATATGGGGAAGGCTATTCTTCCTATATATCGCCACACATTGGTTTCGGGACCTATAAAAATTACACTGGCGTGGTCAATGACCATTGCCGCCATTGCAATTATTTTAAGCAGATTTGAGGAAAGAAAGCCGAATTTATTTTTAGCCGCCATTTTCGTTCACCGCCTGCAGTCTTTTCTGACGTGCTTCCTCAACCTTTCTTGTAACATCCTCCATATACTCACCGTGAAGCTTGAACTTCCGGGAGAAAACGATAATTGAAAGGATAAAGAAAATGGGAGGAATTACATACATAACGGCAGAAATTGCGTTTTTAACCTTTACGGGATAAATGATTTTTCCGTCAGCATCAGGCCTTACGGAATTGAAGCCCGATACTCCGAGAGCAAGATAGAGAATAACCGTCTGTGCAGTATATGCCATCTTCTGAAGGAAGCCCTTCATTGAGAAGGTAACGGATTCGCGTCTTACGCCCATCTTTACCTCACCGTAATCAACAACATCGGCAAGGAATACGGTCTGAGAAATGAACATTGAGGCAGTACCTATCTGTGTAAGCACGTAGAATATGTTGAGCATCATAAGATTACCCATAAACTGACCTGCAAGGAACATTCCTATGTATCCGAAAAGGGAGAGCGAAAGGGAGAACTGATAGGTTCTTCTTCTCGTTGTGAATTTCATCATTACGGGGATTACAAGCATACCGAGAACTGAGCCGACGGTACCGAAGAGGGAAAAGGTTGACTGTGCACCTGTATCTCCGATAACCGCTTCAAAGAAGTAGTCAAGCACACCCGTGGTGGTATAGAAGCCTGCGTTTGAGAGCATTGCAAAAAGCATAAATACTCTGAGCTGGTCGTTTTCCTTAATAACAGAGAAAATCTTCTTAAATGAGAATTTTTCCTGAGGTGTGACATGAACGTTTTCCTTTACCTTGCTCATCGAAAGCACAGAGAAGAACACAAGGAATACGCTGCATATTGCGGCTGTGGTGGTATAACCGCCCTGCGTCCACACATTTGAGGTCGTACCGTCTGCATTTGTTATAACGTTTCCGAGAACATTCAGAAGCATAGGTGAGCCCATACTTACGATACCCTGACCGATACCCGAAAAGGCACGGGCTATGGTAGCAAGAATACTTCTCTCATTAGGGTCGGTGGTAAAGGAAGGCACCATTGACCAGTAGGGAATGTCTGCGGAGGTATTCGTCATACCCCACATAATATACATAACGGCAATATATACGTAAAGCCATATTGAGGGGGCAGAGCCGTTCATACCCGTTGCAAAGCCGGGATTAAAGAACAGCAGAAAGAGCACAACCGAGTTCATAATCGAACCCATTACAACCCAAGGACGGTATCTGCCGAACTTGGTATTTGTGCTGTCAACAATAGTTCCCATCATAGGGTCGTTTACGCCGTCCCATATTCTTGCGGCAGCGGTAAGTCCCAGAAGAAAATTGGTATTAAGACCGAGAACGTTCGTAAGGTACTTATTAAGTCTGCCGTTGAACATACCGTAGCTGAGGTCAAGCCCCACGGCGCCCGTACCGTACCATACCTTATCGGTAAACTCCTTTACTTTGCTCATAAGGAAAAGTCCTTTCTCTTGTTATGACTATATATTAACATAGTAAAAAGTGTGTTTCAATCAGTTTTTTGTTTCCTCATTTTTAACAATAAGATAAGTTTTTCTGAAATCAGCCTTCCCCCAACCGTTTTCCACCCCCTTACCGAGAGCGGCACGGGCAGCATTCATTCCGGGCATATAAAAATCCTCATCCTCTGCAATTTTGTTGCAGATTGAAATATCCTTATACATATTTTCCATTGAAAATGCGGTTGTCCAGTCCTGATTTTTAAGATTTTCACGCTGAACTGCCATATATCCGCAGTTGGCACCGCCTGCAGCAACGGTATCGGCAAAATTATCTATTGAAATTCCGAGTCTCTGCGCAAGAATCAATGTTTCATTTACACCGTTCTGAATTTCGGCAACAAGTGTATTATGACAGATTTTTGCACACAGTCCCTTGCCGTTTTCACCCATATAAATAACCTTCTGCCCCATATAGGAAAGAATGGGTTCAATTACGGGAAAAAGGCTTTCGTCGCAGCCTGCAAGCACACCGAGAGTGCCCTTTATCGCATCAGCCTTTGATCGTACAACGGGACAGTCTGCGAACTGTGCCCCCGTCTTTTTGACCTTTTCGGCAACCTCAACGGACACCCAGGGCTCAATTGTGCTCATATCGATACAGATTTTCCCCTCTTCAAGTGCAGACATCATTTCGTCATAAGCCTTTCTTACGTGCTCTCCCGTGGGAATCATTGTAATTATCACGTCTGCCTTTTGGGCAATTTCAAGGTTAGAATAACAGCCGATACAGCCGAAGCCCTCAAGCTTTTTAATCTGTGAATCCTTGTGGTCGTTGCAGAAAACGGTGTCATTGTGCTTTTTTACGATATTTTCGCACATGCTTTCACCCATTATGCCAAGTCCGATAAAACCTATCTTCATATTATTTCTCTCCGTTTTGTTCTCTTTTTTTGTCAAGCTTTCTGTTTCTTGCGTACATAAGAAGGTCTATTCCCACCATTGTTATATTAAGGAAATAGAAAAACAGAACGTACCATTTTTCGGAAAAGGATGCCATATATGCCTCATTCATAAACTTGGAGGCAATACCTGCAACATAACCGAAAAATATAAGAAGAAGGAAGGGAAGGCTTTTTCCCTTTGTTGTCCTCGCCTTATAGGATTTAATAACATTAAGCGGCCACGATGCACCGAAGGACAAAATCATTACAATTTCAAGAATTTCAGCCATTTCACACACTCCGTAAAGATTTTCCTTAATTTTAACACAAAAAAAATGAAATTTAAATAGAAAAAAACGAAGAACCTGCACATTACAGTACTGTTCCTCGTTTTTGTGTTTACTTCTTTTTGAAATATATGCCGATAGGACTTTTGGGCTCTATTGCCTTATAGTCACTTTTAAGCATTGTATGAAGGCTTGAGCCGAAATTCAGGTTTCTTGCAAGCCATATATTAAGCTTGCTGTAAGGCTGATACCTCTGTTCAAGGTCAATAAAGGTATTTTTATCAACGATGCTTGTGTAATGTGTAAATGTATCAAAGCCTGCCTTGCCGTGATACTGTCCCATTCCGCTTTCACCGATACCGCCGAAGCCCATAGCAGTAGTAATAACGTGAATATCCGTTTCATTAACACAGCCGCCGCCGAACTGACAGGAAGAATGAACCTTTTCGATATTCTCCTTGCTTGACGAAAAGATATAAAGAGCAAGAGGCTTGTCGTGCTTTTTTATCTCTGCAATTACATCATCAAGCCTGTCGTAGGTAAGGACAGGGATAACAGGTCCGAAGATTTCTTCCTTCATAACGGCATCGTCCCAGGTAACTCCGTCCATAACCGTCATCTGAATCTTCCGTGTTGCGGGATCGGATTTTCCGCCGCATACGGTTTTTTCCGGGTCAATAAGAGAGCACACTCTGTTGAAATGCTTATCGTTTATAATACAGCCGTAATCATCATTGTTAAGACAGTCCCCGAACTGGCGGCTGATTTCTTCCTTCAGAAGCGCTATAAATCTGTCCTTTATGCTCCGATGGACGTAAACGTAATCGGGTGCAACACAGGTCTGCCCTACGTTAAAGCCCTTGCCGAAAACAAGTCTTCTTGCGGCAAGACGGAGCTTTGCTGTTTCGTCAACTATTGTGGGGCTCTTTCCGCCAAGCTCAAGAGTAACGGGAGTGAGGTTTTCCGCAGCCTTTTTAAGCACGGTTTTTCCTACATTTTTACTGCCTGTAAAGAAAATATAATCAAACTTTTCGTCAAGAAGATTCTGATTCTCTTCCCTGCCTCCGGAAATAACAGAAACGTATTCGGGCGGAAAAATTTCAGCAAGCATATCCGCTATTACCTTACCTGTGGCAGGTGAATATGCACTTGTTTTCACAACACAGGTATTTCCTGCCGCAACGGCAGAAATAACGGGCGGCAGTGTCAGCATAAAAGGATAGTTCCACGGGCTCATAATAAGAGTTACGCCATAGGGAGCAGGTCTTACGTAGCTGTGAGACAGCTGCTGACCGAAGGGCGTCATAACAGTTTTTTTCTTCGTAAGCTTTTTTATATGGGAGAGCATATAGTTTACTTCTGCAAGTACAACCGATATCTCGCACATATATGACTCATAGGCACTCTTGCCGAGATCCTTTTTCAGCGCCCCGGCAATAATACTTTCGTTCTTTACAATGTATTCCTTGATTTTTTTGAGATATTCTGTTCTCTTGCCGACGTCTCTTGTAGCACCCGAATCAAAAAAAGTTCTCTGCGCTTCAACAACAGCATGAATCTGCTCTTTATCCATCAAAAATCCCCCCGGCAGACTGATAAACAACGTTTATTAACAGTTTGCTTATATTTTGTACATTATTATATCATATATCAGTTCAGATTTCAATATTTCTGTAAAGTTTCTTATGTAAAAAAGCACCACCCACACAAAAGTGTGAGTGGTATTTTTTGGCCCGCTCGAAGGGAT
>JAZOWG010000007.1:0-1910 GCA_045659105.1 Acutalibacteraceae bacterium | reverse complement strand
GGGCATTGCAGTTGCTGCATTCTTCCTTTTCAGAGGTAAGGGCAAGAAGAGTGCTGACGATATGAAGCCCTCTGACAAGAAAAATATCATCATCGGTCTCCGCGATAATGCAGAAGCTTTCGCAGACCTCCTTGAGCCTCTCTTCCTTCTTGCTTCCGGCAGAACAGAAAGAAAGGACGAGGTTCTTGATGCCTGGTATGAAAGAGTAAATGCACTTGAAGGCAACAAGGAATTCAAGGAATCCTTCGCAAAGAAGTTCAAGGAAATCGGCGCCTTCAAGGGCAAGAAGGGCAAGTATGTTAAGTGCGCAAACAAAATTCTCAAGCACTGCTACAAGGCAGGTATTGAGCGTGAGGATGAAAGCATTGTTACAGCTGATGAAACAACAGCTGAAAAGTATGATATCATCGGCGCAGGTTCAATTGAGGCAGGTAAGGTTTACGACGTATTCGTACCCTACTGGGAGCTTGAGATTGAAACAAAGGATGAAAACGGTGAGGAAATAGAAACCGAAACAGTTCTTTGCAAGGGCGCTATCCGATAAGCTGAATAAAAGTGAAAGAGGTAACACAAAAGTGTTACCTCTCTTTTTTTGCGGATTTTTTTATAAGTTAAAATATGCCTTTATACGTTCTGCGGAAAGGGGCAGCTTTTCCTTCACGGTATTCTTTTCTGCATTTTCCGCAAAGCCGTCAATACGGTCGGTTGTAACGGAAATACCCTCGCTTTCAAGAATCTGCACACAAGTCTCATACCAAGAGGTATCTCGGTTTGCTCTGGAAAAGCAAAGGGAGAGCACGTCACCGAAGCCGATGCACGAGCAGGTAACTGCAAGTCCGTAGCGTCTTGTGTCACCGTTTACAAACTGAAGTCTTTCAATATCGGTGGAAAGTGAATCGGGAAGCTTGCAGGCTCCGTAATTCGTGAATATGGTAGTAACCCCTGCGTGGGTGTTTTTCTGCATCATACGCATAACGGGCTGCTTGATAATTCCCGGCACAATTCTTATTACGGGATTATTTACAAGCGCACCGTATTTATTTATAACCTTCTGCAGCTCTTCTTTTTTCAGCTGAGCCTTGAGCTGTCCTCTTGTTTCTTCAAGAATTTCACGAAGAGTAACGTCCGTTCTTCCCTTCGGCTCAAAGGTAACGAAGGTCTGCACCGTGAAATTGCGAAGGGTCATTGTGGGGAAAAATCTTCTTAAGTTTACGGGAGTGGCTATGGTGATAGGCTCGGTTATGGGTTTTTCCTGACTTTTTATAATACCGAGAATAAGAACTGCCGTAAGATATTCTGTTACCGTCATTTTTTCTCTGTGGGCGAGCTCCTTTACCTTTTCGGTGCTCATTCTTGCAAAGAGAAGACGGGTAACACCCTCTTCATATTCCTCGGGAAAATGAAAGGCCTTCACGCTTTTATCCTTTGCCTTTTCTCCGCCCTTTTCGTAATAATCGCTGAAGGAATCCCTGATGTTAAGAGAGGGGTCTTCGCCGGTTACATAATCCCCCGTTTCTCCATTTCTCAGCTCGTTATAACGGGTAAGAAGTGCCTTGAAATAGATAATTATACCCTTGCCGTCACCGAGAGAATGGGAGCAGTCAATATTTACTCTGTTTTTCTTATATGTGATTCTGAAATCGGGAGTGCCGTCCTTGCGGAGCACTACAGGCTTCATGCCATATTCCTTTTCTTCGCTTATCTCAGGCATTTTTTCCGCCTCTGCAAGATAATTCCAGAAAAAGCCTCTTTTAAGGTAAGCATAAGTAGCAGGATAAAAGGGCTTAAGGTCTGCAACAGCCCTTTTAAGGGCATCGGGGTCTATATCGTGATTAAAATATGCGCTGAAACGGAAGGTCCTTCCCCACCTTTTATCTGAAAGTGAAGAAAACATTATTGCCGCTGTATCA
>JAZOWG010000006.1:0-11772 GCA_045659105.1 Acutalibacteraceae bacterium | reverse complement strand
CATAATCACCTCTTTCTTAAATAACACAAAAAATGCACCGGCATACAGAACGTATGTCGGTGTTGATTTATATATATCTCTCTTCATTGCGGCATTATTATAGCACAAACGGGAAGGGCAAATCAAGGGCAAAACGGGGGTTTATGAAAAAAATTACCCGTGAATTTTCAGCCCTTTTTTATGCAATGTGA
This sequence comes from Acutalibacteraceae bacterium, assembly GCA_045659105.1. Taxonomy (GTDB): domain Bacteria; phylum Bacillota; class Clostridia; order Oscillospirales; family Acutalibacteraceae; genus RUG806. Next base: position 11,581 of record JAZOWG010000006.1, on the reverse strand, counting down.
ACAAATGTTCGATATTTTTCATCAATTTCAGCCATTTCTCCGACATTTTCGGCATATTTGTATAATATTTATCATTCACGATGTAGGGGACGACAACCTTGTCGTCCCCTACAAACTAAAACCGTAATTTCTTCCCCTTGGGAAAAACTCCGAATTCCGAAATCCGAAATCCGAATTTACTTCTCCCCATATATACGTGCGCGCACACGCGCGCACGGTATTGTTGTTCTTTTAAACGTGTTTATCGTGTTACTATATAATGTAATGTTTGCAAGTTAATTTCCAAGTTAAAAATTCCCCCTTTGCAAGTTAATTCCAAGTTAAAAACCAAGTTAAAATGCCGTTTTCATACGACATAAAAAATCCCCCCGAGCCCTTATTTTTCAAGGGATTCGGGGGTAGTGCTCTGCAAGTCATTTTCCAAGTTAAAATCAAGTTAAAAATTTGCCCTTTGCGTGTCAATTTGCGTGTTAATCAATAATAACGGCTCCGAAGAGCCGTTATAACTTTTCATTATTCATTCTTCATTTTTCATTACTTAGACAGGATGGGCGTGTCAACAAATTCGACTTCGGGCTCACCCTTTATGCCGTCGGATTCGAAGACAACGATTTCATTTTTACCTTCTCTGAGGACGGATTTGGGTACAAAAAGGGTCACCTGAGGTCCGATTTCCCAGTATCTTCCCAGGTTGAAGCCGTTAAGAACAACGAAGCCCTTTGTGAAATTATCGAGCTTTAAGAAGGTATCCTGACACTCGTCTATATCAAAATAACCTCTGTAAAATGCCGATTTTTCATCTGCATCCCCGTCAAAAACGAGGGCATCAAGGTTGTTCATTTCGAGAGGATAAACGTCCCAGCCGAAGTGGATTCTGCCGTCAATAAGGCATCTTCCCGCAATACCCTTTTTGCGCATCATCTTGGGGCCGAAATTGGTTCTGCCCATATTTTCGCAAAGAATCGTAAGGGTATCACCCTTCTTTGCCGAGAACTGAGTTTCAAGGGAATCGTTTATATAAAGCACGTCAATAAGCTCTTTATTTACGTAAATCTGCGCTCTGTCACCGAGGGTCTCAAGGGTCAGCTTTACGTCCTTATAGTCACGGTTAAGGGTTGTCTTATAGGCAATATAGCCGTAGCCGATGCCGTATTTTTCCATACACTTGGGAACGTCCGAGTGCACGGGTGCGGAAAGTCTGTCAAGAGAGCAGAATATACCCGTTTTTTCAGGTAAATTCACCTTGCCGTAAGCCTTTTTGGGACGGTTACGGGGAATCTCGGGAAGCTCATAATCAACGTATTTTTTAATAACCTCTCTTACCGCCATATACTTTTCCGTAATGTCACCGCACTCGGAAAGGCAGGCATCGTAATCATAGCTTGTAACGTCGGGCAGGTATTTTTCATAGTGGTTAGCACCCGATGTAAAGCCGAAGTTGGTGCCGCCTATGAACATATACATATTAAGGTGTCCTCTTTTAAGCATATCGTCAACGACCTTGGCGTAGTCCTCGGCACTTGTGGTGTGGTGCTTGTCATCACCCCAGGCATCAAACCAGCCGTTCCACATTTCCATGCACATCTTGGGAGACTCGGGGAACAGTCTGTCGTGTGCCTCAAAATTCTCCTCAACACGGCTTCCGAAGTTAAGAGTAGCAAGAAGTCCGTCAATACAGCCGTCAAGAATATCACTTTCGCTTGTGCCGTCGGAGGTAAAAAGGGGCACGTCAATTCCTCTTTTTTCGAAGCCCTCTTTAAGGTAGCTCAGATACTCTTTATCGTCACCGTAATAGCCGTATTCGTTCTCGCACTGCAGCATAATCACATTTCCGCCGTTGGTTGCAAGATAAGGGCGCACCTCGGCTAAAAGTCTGTCAAGATAACGGTCAAAGCAGGCAATATACTTCTCGTTCTTACAGCGGATTTCCATGTCCTCATCGGTCTGAATCCACCAGGGAAGACCGCCGAATTCCCACTCTGAGCAAATATAAGGACCGGGACGGACAATAGCCATAAGTCCCTTCTCCCCTGCTTTTTTAAGGAATAAGCCGATGTCAAGTCCGCCCGAAAAATCAAATTCACCCTGCTTTTTCTCGTGCATATTCCAGGCACAGTAGGTCTCAACGCAGTTACAGCCCATAGCAAGAAGCTTATCAAAAATATCGTCCCACGTATCGGGCATATTGCGGAAATAATGCACCGCACCCGAAATGAGCTTTATAGGTCTTCCATCCTTTACAAAGTCTTTTTTAACGATTTCAAATTTCATAAAAATCTCCCCCTGCGTATGCTTTATTTCGATTTTACAGTAATTTCTTCAGTCTGTCAACGGTGTCGGGACTGCATTCGGGAAGATTGCCGAAGGGAAAATCTATTCCCATACTGTCATATTTCGTCTGACAGATTTTTCTGAAGGGCAGCAGCTCAATTTTGTCAACAACCGAAAACTGCTCCGTTACTTTCTTTAATTCTTCTATATTTTCTTCCGTATCGTTTACCGTGGGGATGATAACCTGCCTTACGGTGACGGGTATGCTCATTTCCTGCAGAATTCCGAGAAAACGAAGAACTCTTTCCATATCGCATCCGACATTTTCACGGTAAAGCTCATCTGACGTATATTTTATATCTAAAAGCACTCTATCCGTCACTTTAAGAAGCTTTCGGACATTTTCCGAATAGAGACTGCCCGAAGTATCAAGACAGGTATTTATGCCGTTTTTACGGCAAAGAGAGAATATCTCCTCCGAAAATTCACTCTGCAGAAGAGGCTCGCCCCCCGTAAGGGTAATTCCGCCCTCTTTTCCGAAATAAGCCTTGTATCTTAAAGCCCTCTTCACGATTTCCTCGGCGGTGTACTCGGTTCCGCCCTTTACATCCCAGGTATCGGGATTGTGACAGCATTTACAGCGGAGATTGCACCCCTGAAGAAACACAGCAAAACGAACCCCGGGACCGTCAACGGTGCCGAGGCTCTGAATGGAATGTACTCTGCCCTTAATCATACGCTTTCGTGGAAGGTACGGCTGATAACCTCACGCTGCTGCTCACGGGAGAGCTTATTGAAGTTAACGGCGTAGCCTGAAACACGGATTGTAAGATTGGGATAATCGTCGGGATTTTCGTAAGCCTTTATAAGGGTCTCACGGTTAAGGACGTTTACGTTTATGTGGTGTGCACCCTGAGAGAAATAACCGTCAAGGATATTCACAAGGTTATCAGCTCTCTCATCATCCGTCTTTCCGAGAGCATCGGGAGTGATGGAGAAGGTGTTTGAAATACCGTCACGGCAGTCCTCATAACGGAGCTTTGCAACGGAGTTAAGGGATGCAAGGGCACCGTTTTCCTCACGGTTGTGCATGGGATTTGCACCGGGAGCAAATGCCTGACCTGCCCTTCTGCCGTCGGGGGTAGCACCCGTGTGCTTGCCGTACATAACGTTTGAGGTGATTGTAAGCACGGAAAGGGTGTGGATTGCGTTTCTGTAGGCGGGAGTTTTTCTGAGCTCAGTAATTACCTGATGTGTCATATCACGGGCAATAAGGTCAACTCTGTCGTCGTCGTTGCCGAAGCGGGGGAAGCTGCCCTCCGTTACAAAGTCCGTGATGTAGCCGAGCTCGTCCTTTACGGGTCTTACCTTGGCATACTTAATTGCACTCAATGAGTCTGCAACAACACTAAGACCTGCAATACCGAATGCCATAAAGCGTGTAACCTCTGTATCGTGTAAAGCCATCTGTGTCTTTTCGTAGGCATACTTGTCGTGCATATAGTGGATAACGTTCATTGTGTTTACGTAAAGCTCGCTTAACCACTCAATGTAAACGCTGTAACGCTTCATAACCTCGTCGAAGCAGAGGGTATCGCCCTCCATAACGGGCATCTGAGGTCCGATGTGAATACCGCTTGTGGTATCAAAGCCGCCGTTTATGGCAACTAAAAGAAGCTTTGCAAGGTTACATCTTGCACCGAAGAACTGCATCTGCTTGCCAACCTCCATAGCGGAAACACAGCAGGCAATTGCGTAGTCATCCCCGTGAAGAGGTCTCATTACGTCGTCATTTTCGTACTGAATGGAGTCCGTATCGCGGGATACCTTGGCACAGAACTTCTTGAATCCCTCGGGAAGTGCGGTTGACCATAATACGGTGAGGTTGGGCTCTGATGATGAGCCGAGTGTATAAAGGGTATTAAGCATACGGAAGGTGTTCTTTGTAACAAGGGTTCTGCCGTCCTTGCCCATACCGCCCAGCGCCTCGGTAATCCACATGGGGTCGCCGCCGAAAAGCTCGTTATATTCGGGTGTGCGAAGGTGACGGGCTATACGGAGCTTTATAACAAAATCATCCATAAGCTCCTGTGCGCCCTCTTCTGTAAGCACACCTCTTTCAATATCTCTTTCAATGTAAATGTCAAAGAAGGTGCTCACTCTGCCTAATGACATGGCAGCACCGTTCTGCTCCTTGATAGCGCCGAGGTATGCAAAATAGGTCCACTGGATAGCTTCTTTTGCATCCTTTGCAGGCTCCGAAATATCAAAGCCGTACATTGCCGCCATTTCCTTAAGGTAACCGAGGAAGGTAATCTGCTGGAAAAGCTCCTCAGACAGACGGATGTTTTCAACTATGTAGGGCTTATTCGCAAGTGCCTTCTTATCCTTTACCTTCTCTGCCATAAGGCGGTCAATACCGTAAAGGGCAACACGGCGGTAGTCACCGATAATTCTGCCTCTGCCGTAAGCATCGGGAAGACCCGTGATGATGTGGCTTTTACGTGCAAGGCGCATTTCGTCGGCATAGGCACGGAAAACACCGTCGTTATGAGTAGTCCTGAAGCGGAACTCGTCCTCAACCTTGTCGCTTAAGCGGTAGCCGTAAGCCGCACACGCCTGACGTGCCATTCTGATACCGCCGAAGGGATTAACGCCTCTTTTGAGAGGAGCATCGGTCTGCATACCGAAAATAAGCTCCTTTTCCTTGTTTATATAGCCGGGCTTGTAGCTTGTAAGAGAGGATACGGTATCGGTATCCACGTCAAGCACACCGCCCTTTTTACGCTCCTTCTTAAAAAGCTCCTGCACCGTAGCCATAAGCTCATCGGTACGCTTTGTGGGACCTGACAGAAAGCTGTCGTCTCCCTTATATTCCTTGTAATTAAGCTGAATGAAATCACGCACGTTAATCTCATCCTGCCATACACCGGCATTAAAGCCTGTCCAGTTTTCGTGATTCATATATATTCTCCTTTTAGGCAATTAGTGATTTTCATTGCCCGACATATCATTGTTATTAACGGGCTGTGTCCGTAAATAACAATGAGCGCAATCAGATTTTTACTTACTGATTGCGCCCAGACGGTCGGCATTATATAACTTTTACACTCCACCGCAGTACTCTGCGAATTCCGTCAGTCATGTAAAAATCTATACATATTATATAACGGAAAAGTGCAAATGTCAACATATAGACCTGACAGAAATTTATCTGTTCTTTATATAGTATTTGTAGAATTTTACTCCTTCGGCAAGAGCGGATACACCGATGCTCTCATTTGCGGCGTGCATAGCGGCAAGCTGCTCGGGAGTAAGCCTTGTGGGAGTAAATCTCAGACAGCTGTCAGATACGATTTCAAACTGACGGCAGTCCGTACCGCCCGTCATAAGATAAGGAATCGGTACAACATCGGGAATTGCTTCTTCGATACACTTCTGAAGATACTTAAATTCCTTGCCGTTATGGTCAGCAACATTGGAGGGGTCACGGGAGAGCATAACCTCTGTTTCAATATCGTACTTCTTGGCAATCTGACGAAGCACCTCAATTGATTCCTCAGCCTTCTGATGCACGGAGGGGCGCATATTGCAGATAACGGAGGCTGAATCGGGGATAACGTTGGGAGCCTCTGAGCCCTGTGCCATTGTAAATGCACAGGTAGTCTTTACAAACGCACCTGCCATAGGTGAGAACAAGGGAAGCACCTTAGCGAGAAGCCCCTTAAAGAGCCAGAGATTTGACATAACAAGTCTTAAGGGGAAAATAAGGTGGCCTGCAAGAGCAGTAAACATCTCAGGGATAGGAGTTACAAGCTCACGCTTGAAGGGGTCGGTCTTTTCAACCTCTGCTATAAACATACCCAGCCTTGCAATGGGAGTATTCTTGGGAGGCGTTGAAGCGTGTCCGCCCTTGCCTCTTGCGGTAAACTTAATGTTACAGAAGCCCTTTTCAACAATACCTACGGCTGCACAGGGCTTTGTAAGTCCGGGGAAGACATTTCCGATAACGGCACCGCCCTCGTCAAGCACGGCATTAAGGCGTATTCCCTTTTCCTTTAAGTACTTAGCGGCATCAATGGCACCGCCGCCCGAAATTTCTTCGTTGACGGAGGAGAAAAGCCAGATATCCTCTTCGGGGACAAAGCCCTCGGCAATTAACTCTTCAACAGCATCCCACTCGGCTGAAAGCGTGCTCTTGCAGTCCATAGCACCTCTGCCGTGAATACAGCCGTCCTCAATTGCACCTGAGAAGGGATCACGTGTCCATTCCTTTTCTGCGGCAGGAACAACGTCCTGATGTCCCATAAGAAGAATTGCACCCTTAGAGGGGTTACTGCCTTTCCATACACGAAGAAGGTTACCCTCAAAATCATGCTTTTCGAGAGTGGAGAATATATTAGGATAATGCTTTTCCATTACCTTCTGTAATTCAATAAAGTCGCTGTAGTCCTCTCCCCTTGCCTTTGATACGGTGGATACCTTTATCATATCGGAAAGAACACGTGCATACTTGTCCTCTTCTTCCTTTGTCCAGGAAATTGCAGGCTTATTTGTGTTTTCCTTAGCCTTAACCTTTACTGCTCTTAAAGCACATACGGCAAGCACAAGAACAACAAGCACAACTATTGCAAGCAGTGCAAACAATACGTATTTCATTCGTTTTCACCTCTGAATTTATTTCAGTAGAATTATACAACAATAAATATGATATTTCAACAGCATAAATCATAATTTATCCGAGAGATGTTATTACCCGTGAACCGCCAAAATAAATCTTCCCTTGTAGGGGTCGGCGTCCCCTACAAACCAAAATCGTAATTTGTACCTCTCGGAAAATCCTCCGAACTCCGACCTCCGAATTCCGACCTCCGACTTCCGATGCATAACAAAAAAACAGATGTTTTCTCTCTGAAAAAGAAAACACCTGCGAAAATCAATTTACTGCTGAGCGCCGAGCTTTAATGCTTCAAGGTTGTAGCCCAGCATATCCTGATGACGGGCTGAAATTACCTTATTAAGGGCAGCCTCAAGGTTGTCGGTGCCGATTTCGGGAACAGCACTTATAACCTTACCCGTGATAATCATATTGGCAAGTGTTCTGAGATTTTTCTCGTTTGCAAGACCGGATGCAGGAATGTAATAAACGTCCACGTCCGTTCTCTCAACCTTTCTTCCGATAAGGGTCGAGTCAACGAAAATCTTACCGCCGGGAACAACAGCGTTCTCGTACTTGTCAAGTGAGGGAAGATTCATGGCAATAAGCACGTCGGGCTTGTCAACAATGGGAGAGCCGATGGGAGTATCGCTTAAAATGACGGAGCAGTTAGCCGTACCGCCTCTCATTTCGGGGCCGTAGGAAGGAAGCCAGCTTACCTGCTTACCCTCAATAAGACCCTTATAGGCAAGAAACTTTCCTGCGAAAAGGATACCCTGACCGCCGAAGCCTGCAAAAAGCATATTAACAGTAGCCATTATTCTGCCTCCTTTTCCGCTGTGATGTCCTTATATACGCCTAAGGGATAATAAGGAATCATATTGTCCTCGAGCCAGCCGAGAGCCTTTTCGGGAGACATACCCCAGTTTGTGGGGCAGGTGGAAAGAACCTCAACAAGTGAGAAGCCCTTGCCGTCTATCTGATTCTGAAAAGCCTTTTTGATAGCCTTCTTTGCGTTTCTGATGTTCTTTACGTTATTGACAGCAACTCTTTCAAGGTAAGCAGCTCCGTCAACGTTCTGAAGCATTTCGCATACCTTTACGGGGAAGCCTACAGTAGATGTATCTCTGCCGTAGGGAGAGGTCTGTGTTACCTGACCGGGAAGGGTTGTGGGAGCCATCTGCCCGCCCGTCATACCGTAAATTGCATTGTTTACGAAAATTACGGTGATGTTTTCTCTTCTTGCCGCTGCGTGTACAGTTTCTGCGGTACCGATAGCAGCAAGGTCGCCGTCACCCTGATATGTAAATACTATATTCTCGGGATCGCTTCTCTTTACGCCCGTTGCAACTGCAGGTGCTCTGCCGTGAGCCGCCTGAACAAAGTCAACGGTGAAATAGTTATATGCCATAACGGAGCAGCCTACGGGTGCTACGCCGATGGTCTTTCCTTCAATGCCTAATTCATCAATTACCTCAGCTACAAGACGGTGGATAATACCGTGAGTACAGCCGGGACAATAGTGAAGCACTGCATCTGTTAATGATTTGGGTTTCTCGAATACTACAGCCATACTCTTATGCCTCCTTCTCGTTTACTTCTTCGATTTTTGCAAGAACCTCTTCGGGAGCGGGAATCATACCGCCGGTGCGTGAGCAGAGATATACGGGCTTTTTGCACTTCACGGCAAGCTCAACGTCCTCTATCATCTGACCCATATTCATTTCAACGGAGATAAATGCCTTGCACTTATCAGCAGCCTTATTGAGAACATCCTTGGGGAAGGGCCAGAGAGTAATGGGACGGATAAGTCCGACCTTTATACCCTTTTCTCTTGCAACGTTTATAGCGTTTTTGGCAACACGTGAGGTGATACCGAAGGCAACAACGCAGATTTCGGCGTCATCCATAAGGTATTCCTCATACATTACCTCGTTCTTTTCAACGAGAGCATAGCGCTCATATCTTTCAAAAACCTTCTTTTCAAGCTCCTCGGGCTGTAAGAAAAGAGAGTTGACGATATTATGCTGTCTTCCGCCCTTAGTACCGGTTACAGCCCAGGGCTTCTCTGCAGTATAGGTGCTTTCAAGGTCAAGGGAGACGGGCTCCATCATCTGACCCATTGTGCCGTCTGCAAGAATCATTGATACCATTCTGTACTTATCTGCAAGCTCGAAGCCCTTTACGGTAAGGCTTGCCATTTCCTGAACGGATGCAGGTGCAAGAACGATGTTTCTGAAGTCACCGTGGCTTCCGCCCTTTACTGCCTGCCAGTAGTCTGACTGAGAGGGCTGAATACCGCCAAGACCGGGGCCGCCTCTCTGTACGTTTACGATAAGTGCGGGAAGGTCACAGCCTGCAAGATAGGAAATACCCTCACTCTTAAGTGAAATTCCGGGGGATGAGGAGGAGGTCATAACACGCTTTCCCGTTGAAGCTACGCCGATAACCATATTTATAGCGGCAACCTCACTTTCAGCCTGCAGGAAGGTACCGCCGATTTTGGGCATTCTCTTTGCCATATAAGCGGCAACCTCTGTCTGAGGAGTAATGGGATAACCGAAGTAATGTCTGCAGCCTGCCTTTATGGCGGCTTCGGCAATTGCTTCATTTCCCTTCATCAATACCATATCACTCATTTTATTTCACGCTCCTCATTTCTCTACTTTAATTACACAGTCGGGACACATCGTAGCACAGAAAGCACAGGCGATACAAGCGCCCTGGTCTGTGATTTCTGCAGGATGATGTCCTTTTACGTTAAGGCGTGTTTCAGCCAGCTTTACAATACCCTTGGGGCAGGCGGTAACACAAAGTCCGCAGCCCTTGCAAAGGTCTTCCGAAAAAGTAACTTTTGCCATATATTTCTCTCCTGTCAAACAATTTTCTTCTGAAGCTCAAGGGGAAAATAATCCTTCTTATCTCCCATTATACCCTCATATATTTTTTTGTCAACCGATGTAAATTTCAAAGGAAGCCCCGAAAGCTCACAAAGCCTTTCGCACTCAGCAAAGGACGAGACAACCGCCCCTTCATCGGTCATAGCGCCGATATTGGAGTTATTTACGATTCCCGTAAATTTTACCTTTGCCGCCCCTTCAATTTCCGCCATAACCTCAAGTGCACTTTCGGCATCGGGTGTTAAAGGACGGTACTTATTGAAAACGAAAAGCATTTCGTAATTTCCCTCTTCGTTTATCTTGTCGGAGTATCTTCCTAAAGCGAAAGCGCCTCTGTCGTCACCGCCCAGGTCCACTATGTAATAACGGGACTTATCGTCAACCACGGAATACATCTCCTGCGGAAGTGCGGGAATATCAACGTTTGAATTAGCATATTCCGAGGAAATAAGCTTTATGCCTGCATTATTCAGCTCTTCAAGCGAATCCTTCGTACGGAAATAGGGGTTAACAATATCGAGGTCGGCAATCACGGTGTCGAAGCCCTCTTTTTTCATTTTAAGGGCAAGGTTTACGGCAATATTAGTCTTGCCCGAGCCGTAATGCCCTGCCAGAATTGTTATTCTTTTCATATTATCAAAGCTTGTTTCTCTGAATCTTTCCGCTTATGGTCTTGGGAAGAGATTCTCTGAAAACGACGATTCTCGGATATTTGTAGGGAGCTGTGTGCTCCTTGACGTATTTCTGAATTTCCTTTTTGAGCTCCTCTGTGGGCTCGGTTCCCTTTGTAAGAACAATGCTTGCCTTTACGACCTGACCGCGGAGCTCATCGGGCTCTGCGGAAACACCGCACTCGAGAACGTAAGGAAGCTCCATAATAACGTTTTCGATTTCGAAGGGTCCGATTCTGTAGCCTGAGGACTTGATAACGTCGTCAACTCTGCCAACGTACCAGAAGTGTCCGTCCTCGTCCTTCCAGGCAAGGTCGCCCGTGTGGTAATAGCCGTCGTACCATACCTCGTCCGTCTTCTCCTGCTGATTGTAATAGCCGAGGAACAGTCCGCAGGGCACCTTATCGGAGGTCTTTACAACGATTTCACCGTTTTCACCAAGCTGTGCCGGTGTGCCGTCCTGCTTAATTATATCTATATCGTACATAGGATTTGCCTTACCCATGGAGCCGGGCTTGGGCGTTGTGCCTATGAGGTTTGCTATTGTAAGTGTGGTTTCTGTCTGACCGAAGCCCTCCATAAGCTGAAGACCCGTTGCAGCCTCGAACTGCTTGAACACCTCGGGATTAAGAGCTTCACCTGCAATTGTTGCGTGACGGATTGAAGACAGATCGTACTTTGACAGATCCTGCTTTATTAACATTCTGTACATTGTGGGAGGTGCACAGAAGGTTGTGATGTTGTATTTTGCGAACATAGGTAAAATTACGGAGGCATCAAAGCGGTCGAAGTCATAAACGAATACACTTCCCTCGCAGAGCCACTGACCGTATAATTTACCCCAGAGCGCCTTACCCCAGCCCGTATCTGAAATGGTGAAGTGAAGTCCGTCCTTGCTTACCGAATGCCAGTATTTAGCGGTAACAAAGTGACCGAGAGGATAAGAGAAGGCGTGTGTTGCGATTTTGGGATATCCCGTTGTGCCTGATGTGAAGAACATAAGCATAGGCTCATTGCCGCAGGCTGTATCCTCCTCGCGTCTGAAGCGTCTTGAGAAAAGAGAATATTCGTCGTCAAAGCTG
>JAZOWG010000005.1:0-7672 GCA_045659105.1 Acutalibacteraceae bacterium | reverse complement strand
GCACACTTAACTTCACACGAACGAAGTGAGTGTTTCACGTAAGCCGAAAGCTTACGCTTCACATCGGTGATAACCGATACTTCACTTCTACAAGCTCGGGATTTTTTATTTATTATCTTCTTAAAGCCGATTGAACTTTTTCAGAAAAATTGTATAATTGATCTATATATTCCTCTTGGAGGTTTTTATGACCAACACAGAAATTCAGATTATAAAAAACATTGAAAAGGATATAAGGGAGCTTTTTTCGGGGGAATTTTCGGGGCACGACCTGTTTCATACCTTACGTGTTGTGAAAAATGCCCGTATGCTGAATGAAGACGGTGAAGGGAATGATTTTATTATTACTCTTTCTGCCCTTCTTCACGATGCGGATGACAGAAAGCTTTTTCCCGAAACCGCAGAAAATAACGGCAATGCACGAAAAATTTTAGAAAAAAACGGTGTTTCGGGGGAAATTGCGGACAGAATAATTGATATTATCAATTCCGTTTCCTTTTCGTCGGGAAAAACTCCCGAAAGCCTTGAGGGGAAAATCGTGCAGGATGCGGACAGGCTTGACGCAATGGGAGCTGTCGGAATCGCAAGATGCTTTTCTTTCGGCGGAAATCACAGCCGTCCGATGTACGAAGAAGGAGATTTTTCGGGAAAGGGAAGCGGTAACAGCTCAATCGCCCATTTTTATAACAAGCTTCTGAAATTAGAGGGACTTATGAATACGGAAAAGGGAAGGGAAGAGGCGGAAAAACGCACGGCTTTTCTGAAAACCTACCTTGAACATTTCAAAGAGGAAACGGATATCACAAGTTTACTTGACTTATATATATAAAATGTTGTATTATATTATTTTGGATAAATGCAACGTATATGCTAATAAATACCATGGAGGAAAATATGGCAAAAAAAGCAGAATACGGTAACGAGAGTATTGTTACCCTTAAGGGTGCAGACAGAGTAAGAAAAAGACCTGCCGTTATATTCGGTGACGACGGGCTTGAAGGCTGTCAGCATTCGGTTTTTGAAATAATTTCCAACTCTATAGACGAAGCAAGAGAGGGCTACGGCAACAGAATCGTTGTAACCCGTTTTCTTGACGGCTCGGTTGAGGTTCAGGACTTCGGCAGAGGTATGCCCGTTGACTTCAATCAGAAGGAAAACCGCTATAACTGGGAGCTTCTTTTCTGTGAGATGTATGCAGGCAGTAAGTACAACAATAACGACGGCGGAAGCTACGAGTTTGCCCTCGGTCTTAACGGTCTCGGTCTTTGCTCCACTCAGTACGCATCGGAATATATGGATGCAGAGATTCATACAGACGGCTTCTGCTACACCCTTCACTTTGAAAAGGGTGAGAATATAGGCGGTCTTAAGAAGGAGCCCTACGACAAAAAGGATACGGGCACGAGAATCCGCTGGAAGCCCGACCTTGAGGTTTTTACGGATATTGCAATTCCCCTTGACTTCTTCCAGAATATTATGAAGAAGCAGGCTGTTGTAAATAACGGTGTCCGCTTCATCCTTAAGAATCAGCTTACTGAATCCCGCTTCGAAACCTACGAATACCGCTACGATAACGGTATTACGGACTACCTTACGGAAATTGTTGATAACAAGGCAATAACTCCCGTTCAGTTCTGGTCCTGTGAAAGAAGTGGCCGCGACCGTGAGGACAAGCCCGAATACAAGGTGAAAATCTTCGTTTCCCTTGCGTTTTCCGATAAGATGTCAATGAAGGAGTACTACCACAATTCAAGCTATCTTGAGCACGGCGGTGCACCCGACAAGGCCGTCAGAAGCGCTTTTGTTTCTCAGATTGACGCTTATATGAAGCAAAACGGCAAGTACAATAAGACCGACCCCAAAATCACCTTCCAGGATATTGATGACTGCCTTGTGCTTGTTATGTCTTCCTTCTCAACACAGACCTCTTACGAGAATCAGACAAAGAAGGCAATTACAAATAAATTCATTCAGGAGGCAATGACGCAGTTCCTGAAGCATCAGCTTGAGATTTATTTCATTGAAAACAAGCTCGATGCAGACAAAATCTGCGAAAGAATCCTTATAAATATGCGCTCCCGTGTAAGAGCGGAGGCAACAAGAGTAAACGTACAGAAGGCTCTGTCGGGCGGTAACGATATGCTTAACCGCATTGAAAAATTCGTTGACTGCCGCAGTAAGGACGTAAACGAAAGAGAAATCTTCATAGTTGAGGGTGACTCTGCTCTCGGTGCCTGTAAGCAGGCAAGAGACTCAGCCTTCCAGGCGGTCATCCCCGTAAGAGGTAAAATTCTCAACTGCCTAAAAGCAGACCTCGCTAAGGTATTCAAGAGTGAGATTATAACCGACCTTATAAAGATTCTCGGCTGCGGTGTTGAGGTATCGGGCAAGGCTGTAAAGGGTGTTCCCGAGTTCAATATTGATAATCTTCGCTGGAATAAGGTCATTATCTGCACCGATGCCGACTACGACGGCTTCCAGATAAGAACACTTATTCTCACTATGATTTATGCGCTTATGCCCTCTGTAATAAAGGCAGGTAAGGTGTTTATTGCAGAATCTCCTCTTTATGAAATCACGTCCGGCAAGCACACCTGGTTCTGTTACAACGAAAGTGAAAAGACAGAAGCCTTAAAGGAAATCGGCGATGCAAAGTATACAATTCAGCGCTCAAAGGGTCTCGGTGAAAACGATGCCGATATGATGTGGCTTACCACTATGAATCCCGAAACCAGAAGACTTATAAAGGTCGAGCCTGATTTTGACCCTGTTGCAATTGCAGATAAATTTGACCTGCTTTTAGGTGACAACCTTCAGGGCAGAAAAGAATATATTGCAGAGAACGGACATCTCTATATAGATATGGCTGACCTCAGCTGAAAGGAGACACTATGGCAAGAAAAAAGAAAACCGGTGAAGAAGAAAATACCGCGAAGCTTCCCATTGACCCCAATGCCCATATTGCAGGCGCCGGTGAAATAGCAAATCAGTTTATTACCCAAACTCTTGAAGTGAACTATATGCCCTATGCTATGAGTGTCATTATGTCGAGAGCTATTCCCGAAATAGACGGCTTTAAGCCCTCACACAGAAAGCTTCTTTACACTATGTATAAAATGGGGCTTCTTACGGGTGCGAGGACAAAGTCCGCAAATATCGTAGGACAGACCATGAAATTAAACCCCCACGGTGACGGTCCCATTTACGAAACGATGGTAAGACTCACCAAGGGTAACGAGGCACTTTTACACCCTTATGTTGATTCAAAGGGTAACTTCGGTAAGGCATATTCCAAAAATATGCAGTTTGCGGCTTCCCGATATACCGAAGCAAAGCTCGCCTCCATCAGCGCAGAGCTTTTCCACGATATTGATAAGGATGCAATTGACTTTGTTCCTAACTACGATAACACAATGCCCGAGCCTGTGCTTTTTCCCGTAACCTTCCCCTCGGTGCTTGTAAACTCAAACTCGGGTATTGCCGTCGGTATGGCAAGTAACATCTGCTCCTTCAATCTTAAGGAGGTCTGCGAAACCACCATTGAGCTTATAAAGAATCCCGACCACGACTGCACGGAAACCCTCAAGGCTCCCGATTTCAGCGGCGGCGGCTCGGTAATATACGATCCCGTAAAAATAAGGGAAATCTATTCCACGGGCAGAGGTTCCGTAAAGGTAAGAGGCAAATGCTCCTACGATAAGAAAGACAACTGTATTGATATTACGGAAATTCCTCCCACAACCACCTGCGAAAGTATAATCGACAAGGTTATTGAGCTTGCAAAGGGCGGAAAATTCCGTGAAATAAGCGACATCCGTGATGAAACCGACCGTTCGGGTCTTAAAATTACAATTGACCTTAAAAGAGGTGCGGACCCCGATAAGGTAATTTCCGCTCTCTATAAAAGAACTCCCCTGGAGGAGCCCTTCCCCTGTAACTTCAACGTGCTCATAGGCGGTACTCCTATGACACTCGGTGTGGGCGATCTTCTTCTTGAATGGATAGCCTTCCGTACCGAATGTGTAAAGAGAAGAACTTACTTTGAGCTTAAAAAGGCTCAGGACAAGCTTCATCTTCTGAAGGCTCTTCAGAAAATCCTTCTCGATATAGATAAGGCAATTAAAATCATAAGACAGACCGACGAGGAGTCAGAGGTTGTTCCCAACCTTATGATAGGCTTCGGTATTGACGAAATTCAGGCAGAGTACGTGGCTGAAATAAAGCTCCGCCACCTGAACCGTGAATACATCTTAAAGCGCCTTGAGGATATTGAAAAGCTTGAAAAGCTCATAGAAGACCTCCAGGATATCCTCGGCAGCAAAACCCGAATCAAAAGGGTTATTATTGACGAGCTTAAAAAGGTTGTCGAGAAATACGGACAGCCGAGAAAAACCGACATTCTTTATGAATCGGAGCTTCCCGAGGATGATGACGAGGATGAAATCCCCGATTATTCCGTAATGGTATTCTTCACCAAGGAAGGATATTTCAAGAAAATTTCCCCTCAGTCCTGGCGAATGGGCAACAACCACAAGCTTAAGGATGGCGATGAAATTATTCTTTCTTCCGAAGCATCAAACAATGCCGAGCTGCTTTTCTTTACCAATAAGCATCAGTGCTACAAGTCGAGAATTTCCGAATTCGACGAATGTAAGGCAAGCTCTCTCGGTGATTTCGTCGGTGCAAAGCTTCAGATGGATGACGGAGAAACCGCAATTTTCTGTGCTATCGTTTCCGAATATACGGGCTATATTCTCGTATTCTTCGAAAACGGCAAGGTTGCTAAGGTAGACATTGCGTCCTTTGAGACGAAAACCAACCGCAAGAAGCTTATAAAAGCATATTCAGACAAATCGGAGCCCTGCGCATTCAGATATGTGAAGGAGGACGGCGAATTTGTAATGGTGACAACCGCCGGCAGATATCTCTGCTTCAATTCGGCTTCCGTTGCTTCAAAGTCTGCAAAGGATACTCAGGGTGTTCAGGTTATGACCCTCAAGAAGGGACATAAGGTGATTTCCGTTGAGGATTTCACCGAGGAACGCTTCAAAAAGCCCTCCCGTTACCGCACAAAGACCCTTCCCTCGGCAGGTGCAGTGCTGTCTGCAGAGGACACGGGTGAGCAGCTCACTCTCGGATAAAAGATATATGAAAGGAAAATCATTATGAGTCCTTTACTCAAAAAAAATCACTCAAGGACTGACGACAAGTACCTTTTAAGAAAGTACTGTCTTATGTCTGCAGGTCTTGCACTTCTCATAATGTGCATTATTTACATCTGCCACCGCAACACACTTCTTGTGGGCGGAAGAACGGTTCTCAGAATGGACCTTTATCATCAGTACGGACCTCTTTATGCTGAGGTTTACGACCGTATAACGGGCGGTAACTCTCTTGTGTATTCGTGGACCTCGGGACTGGGTGCCTCGTTCTTAGGCAACCTCTTCAACTACTGCAGCAGTCCCTTTGCTCTGTTTATGCTTATATGCGGTCATAAGAATATGCCTGAGGCAATAGCTCTTATGATTATGGCAAAGGCTGTGCTTGCCGCAACAACCTTTACTTACTATATCAATAAATCCAATAACTGCGTAAGGAAGGAAAGCGTCGTCTTCGGTCTTTTTTACGCCTTTTCGGGATATTTCGTGGCGTTCTCCTGGAACATAATGTGGTTCGATGCCGTTGCGGTATTTCCCCTTGTAATGCTCGGTATTGAACGTATTATCAACAAGAACAAGCCGGGACTTTACATCGCAATGATGACCTATACCATGATAAGCAATTACTATATGGCTTATATGGTCTGCATTTTCTCCGTAATGTATTTCCTTTATTTCTACTTCGGCAGATACGAGCTTTCCTCGAAAATTTTCAAGGCAAAGGCAATTGCCCAAGAGACAACGGAAGAAATCCCCGAAGCTGCATCAGAAGCTGTAGCTGAAGAAGCAGTTGTTGAAGAAGCAGTTGTTGAAGAAGCAGCCGTTGAAGAAGCTGCAGAGGAAATTGCAGAGGAGCCCGTGACGGAGGAACTTCCCGCTTCTGAGTTCTTTGTTGAGCCTGCTCCCGCAGAAGATATATCTGTACCTTCAAAGAAAAAGGAAAGAAATCACAAATTCCGTGATAATCGCTTCTGGGTAACGGGCTGGACCTTTGCTCTCTCATCCTTCCTTTGCTTTATGCTTGCCGCATTTGCCCTTATTCCCGTTTACTATTGTCTTCAGACATCCTCTGCAACGGCAGGTACCTTCCCTGAGGACTTCAAGCAGTATTTTGATATTTTCCGCTTTATTACAAACCACCTTACGGGCATTGAGCCTACAATCAGAAGCAGCGGAGACAACGTTATCCCCAACGTTTACTGCGGTCTTCTTACCGTAATGCTTCTGCCCTTCTACTTCCTTTCCGACAAAATTCCCGGAAAGCAGAAGGTTGCATCCGCAATTCTTCTTATTGCCTGTCTTGCAGGCTTTGCCGTAAATCAGTTTAATTTCGTTTGGCACGGCTTCCATATGCCCAATGACCTTCCCTACAGATGGTCCTTTGCCTATTCCTTCTTAATCCTTCTCATAGCCTTCAAGGCATTCGGGAATATAAAGGAATTTTCAAACAAGGCATATATAGGAATGGGCTTTGCGGTTATGTGCTTCCTTGTTCTTGTTGAAAAGATTGAGGTGCCCAATGCCGATACTCTTACAATTATCTTAAGTGCAGTATTTGCAATTCTTTATGTTGTTATCTTCGGAATGATGCGCTCAAAGAAGTACAAAGAAAAGGCAATCGTATTCCTTCTCTTCTTTACGGTAATTCTCGAAATCGTTGCGGCTGACGTGCCTAAAATCACAATGGCACAGCCAAAGGAAGCATATACCTCTGACTATTATTCCTACAAGGAGCTTCAGGAAGCTGTAGAATCCAAGGACGATACTCTTTTCTACCGTACAGAGCTTTCAAAGCTCCGTGCAAGAATGGATCCCTCCTGGTACGGCTATAACGGTGTTTCCGTATTCTCCTCAATGGCATACGACCACACAGCCAAAACAATGGAGGACTTAGGTCTTTTCGGAAATAACATCAATTCCTACACCTACTATCCCCAGACCCCCGTATTCAATTCGTTGTTCTCAATAAGATACGTATACGACAATATGAATTTCATTCATAATGACGATATTTATACTCTCGTTGATAATAACGATAAGTTCGAGGCATTTAAGTACAATTATTATCTTCCCCTTATAAATTCCGTAAGTGAAAACGTAACCGAATGGGATCACAGCTCTCCGAACCCCTTCACTGTTCAGAATGAGCTTATGAAAGCCGCTACGGGTGTTGAGGACGTGCTTATTCACGTTAATGCCACCGAGTTTGTCGGTGAAAATATGAAGGATGTAGACCCCTCTGTGATAAACAGCGCAACAAACTTCACCGTAAACAAGAACAATAACGGCTCCGAGGGTAAGGCTATTGTAAAGTTAAAGCCCGAAGCAGACGGCAATTACTATATTTATGTAGGCTCCACAAAGCTTTCCTCGCTTAATATCGAGGCAGGAGAATTAAGCTACTATTATAACAGCACCTCAATTCAGCCCTTCATACTTGACTGCGGTTATCTTACGACAGAGGATGAAATTGAGGTAACCTATACGGTTCCTTCTTCAAACAATTCCGCAGG
>JAZOWG010000004.1:0-3288 GCA_045659105.1 Acutalibacteraceae bacterium | reverse complement strand
CTGCCTCAAACATTTCGTGAGAGGGATCCATTGAGGGAACCTCAATCTTTTCCTTGCCGATTTCTGCCTGAATACCCTTGATGAATTCAACAATCTTCTGATTTTCTGCATGAGCAAACATAATTGCATCATACATAACGTCGTTGGGAACCTCGTTTGCACCGGCCTCAATCATAGCAACAAGGTCTGCCGTTGAAGCAACGGTTGCAGCCATTTCGGAGCGCTCTCTCTGCTCTGCGGTGGGGTTGATTACGAACTCACCGTCAACAAGACCTACGGAAACACCGGAGATGGGGCCTGCCCACGGAATAGCTGAAATTGAAAGAGCAATTGAAACACCGATCATAGCGGTGATTTCGGGAAGACAGTCGGGGTCAACTGACATAACGGTAGCAACAACGCCTACGTCGTTTCTCATATCCTTGGGGAAAAGAGGACGAACGGGCCTGTCGATAACACGTGAGCAAAGAGTTGCCTTTTCGGATGCCTTTCCTTCTCTTCTCTGGAATGAACCGGGGATTTTACCTACTGAATAAAGCTTCTCCTCAAAGTCAACTGACATGGGGAAGAAATCTACGCCCTCACGGGGCTTGTCTGCCATAGTTGCCGTGCAAAGCACTTCTGTTTCACCGTAGCGGATAAGACAGGATCCGCCTGCAAGCTGTGCCATTTTGCCTGTTTCAACAACAAGGGGTCTGCCTGCGAGTGTTGTTTCGAATTTTCTGAACTCGTTGAACATTTTTGTTCTCTCCTTTTACACATTATTTTTATATCAATCAAGCCGTGGTTACTGTCAATGTACAATTCGAAACAAAAAAGAGCTTCTTTGCTTTGAATTGTACATTTTACATTAACATTTCCCTTCCGGGAACACGGCTTTATTGCCTTGAAAAAAGAATTTTCGGGCGACAAAGTTTTCTTCGCCGCCCTGACACTACAATTATTTACGAAGACCGAGCTTAGCAACAACTGCACGGTATCTTTCGATATCGTTCTTCTGAAGATAAGCAAGAAGGTTTCTTCTGTGACCAACCATCTTGAGAAGACCGCGTCTTGAATGATGGTCCTTCTTGTGCTCCTTAAGATGCTCGTTAAGGTCGTTGATTCTCTTTGTGAGAACAGCGATCTGAACCTCGGGAGAGCCTGTGTCGCCTTCGTGAGTAGCGAATTCAGCCATAATAGCCTGCTTTTCTGCCTGTGTCATGTTTTTTCACCTCATTTTAATATTACCCGTGTCTCCCAGAAGTGGGCAAAGGTGAGAACTGCCGTAAGGGCAGAATAACCCCATCTCCGAGAAACCGGACATTGGCATTTTATCATAAGTTTTCCGAAAAGTAAAGTATTTTTTTTGAAGAGTTTTCCCCGGAATTCCGCAATAATACGTATTTTTCTTTATCCGACAGCAAAATACAGCCGAAAAGTGTGGAAGATATACAAAACTTTGTCAGAAAAATCACAATTTTCTACCTGATGAACATAAAATGGTTATTTACATTTTTATTATAAAGTGTTAAAATGTTTTTTGGTGCGAAAGGTGGCTTTCGCCGCACAATCGTGTAATATTATTTAGGAGGATATATTATGGCAAGAATGAAAAAGTCCATGGACGGTAACAATGCAGCCGCATACGTTTCCTACGCTTTTACAGAAGTAGCAGGTATTTATCCTATTACTCCTTCAAGCCCCATGGCAGACTATGTTGACCAGTGGTCCGCTCAGGGACTCAAGAACATCTTCGGCACAACCGTTAAGGTTGCAGAAATGCAGTCCGAAGCAGGTGCAGCAGGTACCGTTCACGGTTCTCTCGCAGCAGGTGCACTTACAACAACTTATACAGCTTCTCAGGGTCTTCTTCTTATGATCCCCAACATGTATAAGATTGCAGGTGAGCTTCTTCCCTCAGTTTTCCACGTATCAGCACGTTGCGTTGCATCTCACGCTCTTAACATCTTCGGCGACCATTCTGACGTATATGCTTGCCGTCAGACAGGTTTCGCAATGCTCGCAGAAACAAACACTCAGGAAGTTATGGACCTCGGCGCAGTAGCACACCTCGCTACAATCAAGTCAAGAGTTCCCTTCCTTAACTTCTTCGACGGCTTCCGTACATCCCACGAAATCCAGAAGATTGAAATCTGGGACTACGAAGACCTCAAGGAAATGTGCGATATGGATGCTGTTGATGCATTCAGAAAGCGCGCTCTCAACCCCGAGCATCCCGTAATGAGAGGCTCACACGAAAACGGCGACATCTTCTTCCAGCACAGAGAAGCTTGTAACGAATACTACGATGCAGTTCCCGCTATCGTTGAAGAATATATGGACAAGGTTAATGCTAAGCTCGGCACTAACTACAAGCTCTTCAACTACTACGGTGCAGTGGATGCTGACAGAGTAATCGTTGCTATGGGCTCCATCTGCGACGTTGCTGAAGAGGTTATTGACTATCTTACAGCTCAGGGCGAAAAGGTTGGTCTTGTTAAGGTTCGTCTTTACAGACCCTTCTCCGCTGAAAAGCTCATCGAAGCTATCCCCGCAACAGCAAAGAAGATTGCTGTTCTTGACAGAACAAAGGAACCCGGTTCTCTCGGCGAGCCCCTTTATCTTGACGTTGTTACCGCTCTTGCTACAAAGGGTGTACAGGCTACAGTAATCGGCGGCAGATACGGTCTCGGTTCAAAGGATACTCCTCCCTCAAGCGTATTCGCAGTATACGAAGAGCTTGCAAAGGATGCTCCCAAGGCTCAGTTCACAATCGGTATCAATGACGACGTTACAAACCTCTCTCTTGAAGAGAAGCCCGCTCCCAACACTGCAGCTGCAGGTACAATCGAATGTAAGTTCTGGGGTCTCGGCGGCGACGGTACAGTTGGTGCTAACAAGAACTCCATCAAGATCATCGGTGACCATACAGACAAGTACGTTCAGGCTTACTTCCAGTATGACTCCAAGAAGACCGGCGGTATCACAATTTCTCACCTTCGTTTCGGTGACAGCGCTATCAAGTCCCCCTACTACATCAACAAGGCTGACTTCGTAGCTTGCCACAACCCCTCCTACGTTGAAAAGGGTTACAAGATGGTTAACGACGTTAAGCCCGGCGGTGTATTCCTTATCAACTGCCAGTGGAACGAAGCAGAGCTCGCTGAAAAGCTCAATGCTGAAACAAAGCGTTACATCGCTAACAACAACGTTCAGCTTTACACAGTTAACGCTATCGACCTTGCTCAGAAGGTTGGTATGGGTAAGAGAACAAACACAGTTCTCCAGGCTGCTTTCTTTGCTCTT
>JAZOWG010000003.1:0-23180 GCA_045659105.1 Acutalibacteraceae bacterium | reverse complement strand
ATAAGCTCTTTAAGCATAGGATGAAGGTGCTTTACTGCATATTCCTCGGGATCTTTCAGGTAAAGGGGATGAAACCACTCATAAACGGAGTGATAAACGCCGAAGCGTACCCCCGTATCCTTCATAGCCTCCTTTAATTCCATACAGAAATCTCTGTGAGGGCCTACGTCCATAGAATTCCAGTTCCAGGCGTGATCGGTCTTGAAAAGACAGAAGCCGTCGTGATGCTTTGAGGTGATGTTTATGTATTTTGCACCGGACTTCTTAAAAAGCTCAGCCCATTCCTTTGCATCGAAAAGCTCGGCCTTGAAGCCTTCAACGAAATCGGTATATTTATGGTTTTTGCCGTAAACACTTTCGTGCCAGTCCTTTGTTGTAAGCTCAGGCTGTTTTTCGAGCTGCCACTGATACCATTCCGCGTACTGACCCTTTGCTGTGTATGCAGGTACGGAATAAAGTCCCCAATGGATGAAAATACCGAATTTTGCATCGGCAAACCATTCGGGAACGGGACGGGAATTGAGCGAAGCCCAATTGTTTTCGTATTTCATGTTGAATCTCCTTGACGGTTTTTTCTTTATTATAGATGTAATTTTCGGTTTATGCAAATATTTTTTTTCAAACTATTGCGAAATCCCACCTATTGCGTGTATAATAGTGTATATTTTGTTGTGCGAGGTTTTTATTATGATTGATGCAAAGGTAAAGGCTCTTGTAAACTACGCTGTAGCGGAAGGTCTTATTGACGAAGCGGACAGAACCTACTGTATTAACGGTATTATTGCCCTTTTCGGTAAAAATGAATTTGACGGTGATGCTGCTCCATTTGACGGAACGCTTTCCGAAATTCTTGACGGACTCTGTGATGAAGCAGTTGAAGCAGGGCTTATTGATTCCGGTACTGTTTCAAGAGACTTATTCGATACAAAAATTATGGGCGTTCTTACCCCCCGTCCCTCTGAGGTCATAAAAAAGTTCAGAGAGCTTTATAGCGAATGCCCCTCGGTTGCTACAGACTGGTACTATAAGCTCAGCGGTGATACTAACTATATCCGCCGTGACAGAATTGCAAAAATTATCAAGTGGCAGCAGACGGGCGATTACGGCACTATTGACATTACCGTAAATCTTTCAAAGCCCGAAAAGGATCCCAAGGCAATTGCGGCTGCAAAGAATATGCCTCAGTCGGGATATCCCAAGTGTATGCTCTGCCGTGAGTGTGAGGGCTATGCCGGCAGACTTGATTTTCCTGCACGTCAGAATCACAGAATCATTCCCGTTGAAATAAACGGCGAAAGCTGGTTTATGCAGTATTCTCCCTACGTTTACTATAACGAGCACTGCATTGTTTTCAATTCGAAGCATACTCCCATGACAATTGACAGAAGCGTTTTTAAGAAGCTTCTGAGCTTTGTTACGGTATTCCCTCATTACTTCTTAGGCTCAAATGCAGACCTCCCCATTGTCGGCGGATCAATTCTCTCCCACGAGCATTTCCAGGGCGGAAAATACGAATTTGCTATGGAAAGAGCACCCATTGAAAAGGAAATTGTGTTTGACGGCTTCCCGGATGTAAAGGCAGGGCTTGTAAAGTGGCCTATGTCCACAATAAGACTTCAGTCCGAAAACAAGGAAAGCCTTATTGAGCTTTCCGATAAGATTCTTCGCAAATGGAGAGGCTATACAGATGAGCAGGCCTTCATTTTTGCTGAAACAGACGGCGTGCCCCATAATACAATTACCCCCATTGCAAGAAGAAGGGGAGAGCTTTTTGAAATTGATCTTGTCCTCAGAAACAACATAACGACTGAAGAGCACCCCCTCGGAGTATATCATCCTCACGCAGAGCTTCATCACATCAAGAAGGAAAATATCGGTCTTATTGAGGTTATGGGACTTGCAGTTCTTCCTCCCAGACTCAAGGACGAGCTTGAAGCTCTCAGAAGAGCAATTCTTGAAAAGAAGGATTTAAGAGCAGATGCTCTGACTGCTTCCCATGCTGACTGGGCAGAATCCTTTATTGATAAGTATACCTTTACTGAAGAAAACTGTATGGGTATTCTTCAGGATGAGGTCGGTAAGGTGTTCTCAACCGTTCTTGAGCACGCAGGCGTTTACAAACGTGACGAGGATGGAAGAAATGCATTTATGCGTTTTATTGAAAGTGTTTGACAATAAGATTTTTCTATGGTAATATCATTTTATAGAAATATCATCTGTTTAAGGAGTTTTTGATATGAAAAAATGTCTCAGCGTTATTCTCAGCGTTCTGATGCTTCTTTCGGTATGTGCAGTTTCTGTTTCTGCTGCAGACGAATGTCAGCACAGCTATGTCGGCTCATACATTGCCCCCACCTGTGTTGAGGACGGTTATTATCTTTATGTTTGCGGAAATTGCGGTGACTATTACAAGGAAACTGAAAACGCTCCTGCAGCCCTCGGACATAACTTCGGCGAATGGTATGAGCTTGATAAGGCAGAGTGTATTTATGAAGGACACGAGCAGCGTGACTGCTTACGTTGCGGCGGCTCCGAAATAAAGACATACCCCATTCTCGGTCATATTGATGAGAATGCCAACGGTAAGTGTGACCGTTGTAACCAGCCTATGAAGAGTGAAACCACGTTCGCACCCTTTGACTGGCTTGTTGCTTTCTTCCAGGCTGTGATTCAGTTCTTTAAGGACATCTTCGCATAATTAAAAGCTATAACAAAAAAGGGTATCACCTCGGTGATACCCTTGAATTTTTATGCAGAAAACGGAGTCCGTTTTGCTTATATTGCTTCGCCCTTTGAGTTGAACAAGGGGAGCTTTTCAAGATATTTTATGTCTGTTCTTTCCTGAGCATCGCCCTCGGCTAAAATGCAGAGCTTTCCGCAGACTATACCGCCTGCCTGCTGGACAAGCTGCTCTATCGCATAAAGGGATTCTCCTGTTGAAATAACGTCGTCAACAATAAGAATTCTTTTGCCCTTCATAAGCTCGGCATCTGCTGTGTCAAGATACAGCTTTTGCTCCTTTGCGGTTGTGATTGAGCGTACGTTTACCTCAAAAACTCCCGTCATATAGAGCTTAGGTGCTTTTCTTGCAAGGAAATACTTTTTATCTCCGTGCTGTCTTGCCATTTCGTGGACAAGGGGAATACCCTTCGCCTCGGCTGAAATCAGGTAGTCGTATTCGGGGGCAATTTCAAGAAGCGCACCGGCAGAGGCTACCGTCAATTCCTGATCGCCGAAAATAACAAAAGCGCCTATCATCAGATTTTCATTGAGAGGACAAAGAGGAAGATTTCTCTCACAGCCTGCAATGTTCATCGTGTAATGCATAACATACACTCCTTCGTTAAAAAAGTTTCCGGTTATATTATAAATCTCTGTGAAAAAATGTCAATAATATTCCCCGAAGAATATTCCCGTCAGCAAAAGAGACAGCAGACAGACCGAGAGGAAAATAAACAGATTGGGCACATTTTCTTTCAAAATACTCACTTCTTAAGATATTTTTAAAAATATTTGTCAAAAATTTTTTAAAATATACTAAACATTTCAGAAAAAGTGTGTTATAATACAATCCGTATATGGAAATATTGCAATTTTTTTAGAAAAGGATGGTTGCATTGAATAAAGAAAATACATCTCCCGCAAAGAACAAAAGGAGAAAAAAGAAGAAAAAGCCCTTAAGCCGCGGTCTTACTGCTTTTCTTACGGCTTTTCTTATGATCTTTATGATAGGTGTGCTGACTGCAGGTATCATTGTTATTGATATCTTCACAGACGTAGGTCTTATCAATATCGGTCACAACCCCGAAAAGGATATTGCCGGTGTTGACTATATTGATCTTGATAACTACATAGCAAACCAGAGTCAGACAACAATTATCTACGGCTATGATGCTGACGGAAATGAGATTGAAATTGCCCGTCTTCACGGACAGGAAAACCGTGAATGGGTAGATCTTGATGAGGTCTGTCAGGACCTTCAGGATGCCGTTGTTGCACTCGAGGACAAGCGCTTCCCCACTCATAAGGGTGTTGACTGGATAAGAACCATAGGTGTTGTTGCAAAATACAGCTTCTCTCAGGGCGGTTCAACTCTCACACAGCAGTTAATCAAGAACCTTACGGGTGAAAATGCAGGTACCTTCGTAAGAAAGTACAGAGAAATCAAGAACGCTCTTGCGCTTGAGAAGCATTTTGATAAGGATGAAATTCTCGAGGCATACCTTAACACCATTTATCTTGATATGGGATGTTACGGTATTAAAACGGGTGCAGAATACTATTTCAATAAGGACGTAAGTGACCTTACCCTTATGGAAAGTGCAATTCTTGCCTCCATCACAAAGGCTCCGAGAGGCTATAATCCCATAGTTAATTACGATAATAACCGTGAGCGTGCAATCGGCTGTCTTAACTATATGATGTCTGAGGGCTATATCACTCAGGAGGAGTATGATGCTGCTCTTGCCGAAGAGGTTATTTTCTACGGTGACGACAGAGAGCGCGAGGAAGAGTACGTTGACGAAGAGGACGTAATGGTAACAACTGAGTACAACAGCTACTACGTTGACCTTGTTATCGAAACTCTTATTGATGACCTGAGAGAGCAGTACGGTTATACCGAATCCGAAGCCTTCAGTAAGGTATATTACGGCGGTCTTAAGGTATATGCCGCACTCGATATGGATATTCAGGACGAAATTGAATATGTTTATGAAAACAGAATAACCTTCCCCAAGGAGGCTGACACGGAGCAGAATCCTGCAATTCAGTCCTCAATGGTTATTCTTGACTACGAAGGCAGAATTGTTGCAACGGCAGGCCGTCTCGGCAAGAAGGTCGGTGACAGAACTCTTAATATCGGTACCACATCCCCCAGACAGCCCGGCTCTACAATCAAGCCTCTTTCTGCATATGCTCCTGCTATTGAGCTTAACTATTACACCTGGTCAAGTTATATCCCCAACTACGGTATTGCTCTCAGAAATGAGGATAAGCCCTGGCCTACAAACTACGGCGGTGTAACGGGTGATATTAATGACCTCAAGAATCTTCCCCAGGCAATTGCCCCCTCACTTAACACAATTCCTGCAAGAATCATTGATGCTCTGACTCCCACAACAAGCTACCGCTTCTTAAGGGACCGCTTTAAGATTTCAACTCTTGTTGAGGGTGATGCAGACTATGCACCTCTTGCAATCGGTGCTATGAACTATGGTCTTACCTGTCTTGATATGGCAGCAGCTTACGTGACCTTCGGCAACGGCGGTATGTATTATAAGCCCTGGTGTTACTATAAGGTTACAAATGCAGCGGGCGATCAGGTTATTCTCGAGCCTAACCGTGAGGGTGAGCAGGTTATTTCCTCCGGTACTGCAGACGTTATGCTTCAGCTGCTCAAGTGTGTTGTTACGTATCCCAACGGCACCGGCGGTGCTTATGCCGTAAGCGGTCAGGAGAACTGGGCAAAATCAGGTACAACTTCAGATAACAAGGATAAGTGGTTCTGCGGCGGTACAGGCTATTATGTAGGCTGTGCATGGACGGGCTTTGAAAAGGTTCAGAAGGCTATCAATACCTCATATTACGGTCAGAACCCTGCAGGTAAGGTTTACAGAGAGGTTATGACCAGAATTCACGACGGACTTGAATACAAGGGCTTCGAAATGGGTGACGAGGTTGTAAGACGCTCTTTCTGTACGGGTACGGGACTTCTTGCAAGCGCAGACTGTCCTTCTTCCACCGGCTGGTACAAGGTAGATTTCCTTCCCGGTGTATGTAAGGGCTGCTCGGGACGTCCTTCTTCCGGTGTGGAAGGTACAGATCCCGGATACGACATTCCCGAATTTTAATAGGTGAAAAATGGTTATTTTAGCTGTAGATTACGGTGACGTCCGTACGGGACTTGCCGTATGTGATAAAAGTGAATTTTTAGCCTCTCCCGTAGGTGTTATAACGGAAAGGGACAGGGATAAACTCATAAAGCTTGTAGCCGAAAAGGCAAAGGAGCTTAAAGCCCAGGAAATTGCCGTGGGGCTTCCGAAAAATATGGACGGCTCCGAAGGCTTCCGTGCCGATGCCTGCAAGGAATTTGCCGATGCTCTCGGTGTGTTTACGGGGATTCCCGTAGTGCTTCGTGACGAAAGGCTTACGACTGTCAGTGCTCATAAGTTTATGAATATGAACGACGTAAGAGGAAAGAAGAGAAAAAACACGGTGGACGCAGTTGCCGCAGTTATCATTCTTGAGGACTACATCGCTTACAGAAAAAATCACAGATAACGTAAAAAGGTATCAGTCATTGCGGCTGATACCTTTTTTTGTCAGTTGTGCACAGGGCGTTGGCTCCCGCCCGTTTTGTCAGTTAACAGTGAAGCTGAAACAGGTTGCGGATTAAGGACATTTTGGGACATTATCTGCCGCAGCAGCAGGGAGGCTCAAAGCCTGCAGGGGCGGCGTTATGGCAGTCGGGAGTGTCGGGCGGGAAAAATTCAGAAACGGGGAAGCGTATTTTTCTGAAGGAATCGCAGGGATCCTCCGTGTCACAGGAGCATTCCTTTGTGGGCATACAGAAGTCGTATGCGGGAATGAGCATCTGCACGTCTCTTTCAAGCTGAACAATGGAGAAGAGACCTATCGTAACTCTTACTGCTCTCTGTGCGCTCTGAGGTCCGAAATTGCCGGGGAAGAAGCGTGCCACAGCCCCGGGAATTGCCGCACCGGCATCCTGAATGTTATTACAGCATTCGCAGGGACGGCAGATTCGTGCATCAAGACAAAGAGGTGTAGCAACCTGAATCTTTGCACGGGGATTTACGGATGTAACGGGAAGAGAGAAATTGTTACTTCCGGTGTATTCCGAAGTGAATACCTTTACGTTACCCTCAGCGCCGTAAAGAATACACTTTTTGGAGAATACCGAAAGTCCCGTTACCGTTACGGGCTGCTGCTGTGAAGAAATTAATGCTTCAAGAGTTACTGCAAAGAAGAAGGTGATATCAACAGAATAATAGCCTCTGTTGAAGGGGACGGAATCAACCTCCGTGAGGACGTTTATTACCTCACAGCCTCTGCATCTTATGCTTACTGCCGATTCGATAATGTTTTCGGCAGTATCGGTAAAATATACCCTGAGGTCTGCAAGGCAGTCTTTATCTGCACAGGAATCATACACACGGGCTGTATCGATACATATAGCCTCGTTTACCTTTCTGCCTTCAATTGTTTCCGTTAAAGGCCCAAGTTTTTCAGACATAAGAAAACCTCCGTAATGTAATTGAAATCCGAAAACTTCATTACATATTACGGAGGATTATAAATTATGTTACCGAAAAATCAATATTTTGAAAAATCGCAGTCATAGGGCTTGCCGTTTTCTTCCATTGATTTGTCTGCGAGGAAAACCGTCAGATGTCCTGCCACGGAATTATATATTTCCGTACAGGAAATCGACTGCTCACCGGTTCTTATATAATTGATGAAATCTGCCGTGAGAGCAGGGTCACCGCCGCCGTGTCCCATACCGCCCATAGTGTTCGTGTCGTAAAATTCTCTTTCATAGCCGTCGGGAGCTTCAGTTACAATTCTTTCTATGTAGAAGTTATTGTCTTCAAAATTGCCGTAAAGCTCAGCCTTTGTGCCTATAATATGAATCTTTCTTACGCTCTTTGCGGTGCCGCCTATCATATTATGTGTACCTGTTGCACCGTTCTTGAATTTTACAAGCACGGACTGATGGTCAACAACATTGTTATCGCACTTATAGATACATCTTCCGTAGGGGTTATCCGTTCTGAGAGATTCTTCTCTGATATCATAGGTCTGGTCCTTTATTGCCTCAAGCCCTGCCCATACGTAGCACTCCCAACGGTCGGGATGAC
This sequence comes from Acutalibacteraceae bacterium, assembly GCA_045659105.1. Taxonomy (GTDB): domain Bacteria; phylum Bacillota; class Clostridia; order Oscillospirales; family Acutalibacteraceae; genus RUG806. The sequence goes on along the minus strand of JAZOWG010000003.1, from coordinate 15,300 downwards.
CGAGGTACATAGTCTTTGCGGAGTATCTGCAGGTGTCAACGTGGGGACAGTCGAGAAGGCAGCGTGTGCCGGCTCCCTCAGGTGCATTTTCGGGCTTGAACTGGAAAATGCCGCCGTGTGAGGACACTGTTTCAGGTTGAGTATCATTCATAAGCCACATCATAATGTCAATATCGTGACAGCTTTTTGCAAGAAGCATGCTTGTTTTGCAGATATCGGAATTTGCCCATTTTCCGCGGACGTAGGAGGTTGAAAGGTGATGATAGCTTACGTGCTCGGACATCTGTATATTTATAATATCGCCGAGAGCCCCTTCAAGAAGCTTTTCCTTTATCCTTCTGTAGAAGGTGGAATATCTCAGAACGTGGCAAATCATAACCTTATTGCCGTTTTTGCGGATAACTGCAAGAAGCTTCTGCATTTCCTCAAGGCTTACGGAAAAGGGCTTTTCAAGAAGCATATCGTAGCCTTTTTCGAGGAGTGGCACGGCAGTTTCAAAATGCTGATGGTCCATTGTGCCGTTTATGATAACGTCGGCAAAACGGGGCACCTTTGCGAGCTCCTCTGCTGATTCAAAGCAGAATTCCTCCGAAAAGCCGTATCTTTCTGCTGTCATTTTTCTTCTGACCTCATTAGGGTCTGCAATGCCGACAATTTTAAGGTCATCAGGATGGTCGAATGAATAATCTCCGTAGGTGATTGAACGGTGTCCCGCACCTACAATAATTGCTGTTACAGGTTTTTTTGTGTCCATAACTTTAATTTTTTTTACCCCTCAAAAAACAATAATTATTCTTTTACGGTCTGTTTTTCGTGAACCGTGATTTTTTCTGCATTTTTCTTCATTCTTTGGAATGCCGAAACAATATTTGATGCGGTTTTGCCGCCTGCGGAAGCCGATTCCTCATAGTGAAGAGGAGCAAGAATGCTTCCGTAATCGTTGTCGGGTACAATGTAACCTATAAAATCGTTACAAAGTCCCGCAACGGCAATTTCCGTGCCGAGAATTTCTTTAAGTGACGGCTTATCCCATTTTGTGCCGTTATAGCTTTCCCAATCCTCGAATGCACCGCCTATGGCAATTTCGGGCATAAGCTCGCCCGGTACCATTGCAATACTGAGCTCATTTCCGAGTACCGCAAAGCCGACCTCCGTGACAAAGGTCAGGTCGTAGGATTTGTCATCCTTGTTGCCGTCGTCCACGGTAGTGATTCTTACAAGTGAATTGTTTACAATGCGAAGCTTTGCCGCAAGCTCAAGTATTTCGTTGCCTGAGGGCAGGAAAACCTCGCTCAGTGTTACGTTGATAAGAGGAGAGAGCTTTTTATAGGCTGATTTATCGTAATTTGCCACATAATCCGCAATAGCCTTGCCGTAAGCCTTAAGCCCTTCGTCCGTTGTAAGTCCGTCGGGAATATGAGGTCCTCTGTTTGTTGCAACAGCTGCCTCTGCTCCCTGGATAAACATAGCCTCAAAGCCCATTTCCTCCATTGCATCGCACAGATAACCGGGAAAATCACGGGAAGCTTCTCTTTGCTTGTCGCCGTAGCACACGGGGTGTGCCGCCATAAATACCACACTTACTTCTTTACCGCCGCCGTCGGGGATGAAGCGTATATTGGTAAGGTCGTTTACGGTAACATAGGGAGGACGCTTGTCTCTTACGTAATCGCCTATGGGAAGCTGGGCATAGAACATTTCGCCCGTTGTCATATTTTCAACTGCCTGTCTTATAACCCTTGCGGCAGTCTTCTTAAGGTAAAGCATAAAGCCCTCGTTTTTACCTGAAACGGGCTTTGCCTTTTTACCTTTCTTTACTTCTTTTTTATTGTGCTTGTAAATTTTGGGTAAATCACCCCACAGACCGTCGGTATCAATGCCCGAATGGCAGTGTGTGGCGCTTATATTCACCGAAAGGATATTCTTTTCGGAAATAAGGTCTGAAAGTGAGAGCCTTATATCTCTTATATCCGTACCGGAAATACCTATGCAGTCAATTACTGCAAAAACGTGAATGCCTCTGCCCGAGCCGTCGGAAACAGCAAGTGCTCTTACCATCTGCTCGTTCATTATGCCGTTCATTTTATTTGGAGGAAAGGCAAGATATCCGCCGATGTAATAGTCGCCCTCAAGTACGGGCGGAACTACAGATGCCTTGGAAAAGCCGGCTGCCCATCTTGCATTTTCTTCGGGTAAAGAGAGAAAATATCCGTTACCTTCAAGAAAGCCCTTGCCGTCATAGCGGTTAATGTAGGGGATTCCCTTATCGGAAACCGAATCGGAAATCTTTTTTACTATCTTCATTGCCATTTTATGACCGGAATCCTGAAGTCTTCTTTTGCTGTCGGGTGAGGACAGATTCTCTTTTACCTTGTCGGCAGTAAGCTTTGCCGTAACCGCACCTGCAGTAAGGGAAAGAACTGCCGCAACAGCTTTTTTCTTATTCATACTGTCCTCCTTAATACGGTTTTTTGGTAAAGCGGATTTCCGCTATCTCGAAGCCGTTGACCTTTTCTGTAATCTGAAGGTCTATACAGCCGTTTACGATAAATTCCTTGGGGATTTTATACTGTACCGCAATAAATCCCTTCGGCAGCATATCGTTTTCGTATTTTTCGTTTCTTTCACCGCCGAACTGAGGTCCCGAATAAAGAGTTTTGCCGTTAATCTTAATTGTATGCTTTATGCTGTCCTCATTGTGAGTATCGCGGTGGGTAATCAGCATATAGTAATCCGTGTCATATTTAAGCCCTGCGCACTTGAGCCTGAAGCTGAAGTGATCGAAAAGCTTGAAAAGGGCAGTAGGGAGAGTACCGTTATTTTTATCGGGACGGTCGCCCTGAACGTTCATATAGAAATAGGGATTCTGTCTGACACCACCGGGGCAGATGCCGTCAAGAGCTACGGAATAATAATATTCATCGTTTTCTACCTTGTTTCTGTTAAAGCAGCGGTTGATATATTCCTTTTTCTCTTCTTCACCGAGGTTCTCAGCCTTTTTGTAAGCATGAAGAAGCCACGGTAAATCCGTAAGAGGAAGCTTTATCGTGTCAAGCACTGCGCCTCTTTCGGGATTTTTTGCATAGTATCGTTCAACGTCAAGCTGCATACCGATAAGCTCAAATAGCTGCTTGCCGTTTTCCTCGATAGCCTCGTAAAGGGAATTTACGCAGTCGGGCAGGGGAGTGCGGAGAATTTCCTTAGCTTCGGTTATATCGGTGACAGCAATGCGCTTTGCTTTTCTTATAAGCTCCTGCTCGAACATTACCTTCCTTCTTATGAAGGCGTCGCATCTCGCACGGAAAAGACACTGAATATAACGCCAGTTACCGCGAAGAGAAGGATTTTCTTCACCTAATTCTTCCCATACTCTTAACGTGTTTTCAATAGAGGGGTTCTCTTCCGGTGCACCCTCCCAGTTCTTTTCAAGTCCGAATATGCCGTCTGCGGCTTTTTCATAATCCGTTTCGGGGAAGAAAAGGCGGGAATAGTCCTCGAGAATCTCTCTTAAGGGTGTTGAACTGTCAAACTCAAGAGCGCTCCATACAGCCTTATTAATATCGTCATTTACGCCTTCCGAGTATGAAACACTGCCGACTGTATATCCCTTTGTTTCCGAATGAATTCTCTTATATTCAACGGGACGGGGATTTATGCTTTCTCTGCCGTTTACTGCCTGCAGGGCATAGTGCCAGTCGTCACGGTCGGAGTGTACGGGATACTCGCATCTTAAGTTATGAGTAATATCGGGATAAAGCCTTATGGGATACTCCTTAGGGAGATGTCTTCTTAAGACGTCTAAGGGGAATGCCGCATTGGGGCCTGTTATAACACCGTCGATAAAGTCCGGCTTATCCTTCATAAGGGATAAAAACTGAGTTCCCCAGAGAGGAAGATGGTGAGGCTGCTGAGCTGAGGGCCACATTTCCGCATCGGGGTGGTATTTTTTTACAATTTCTCTGTAGGACTTACATCTTTCAAAAAGCTCCGCGGGCGGAAGGCTTCCGGGGTCGCCTCCCGGAGGGAATATATAGTCAAGGCCTTCTGCTTCAGAGAAAAGCTTTTCTCTGTTTTTTTCGCCCTCTTCTAAGGTGGCTTCGCAGTTCGGATACCAAACGGAAACCGCCATTCCGTATTCCTTTGCCTGCTTTGCCGTAAGACAAAGCAGCTCCTGCTCGTCACGGCGCATAATCGGGCTTCTGTCCGAGTGTCCGTTTTCGTAAGGGATATGCTCACAGATGTTCGTACCGAAGTACATCATATCAAGATAGCATCTTCTGTATTCCTCTAAATCCCATGCCTCATAGGTATTGCTTGTCTGTCTGTAGCCGACCTGATGTCCTCTGAGCTTCTTTTCGGGGGAATACTTTCCCGATATATCCTCAATAAGGCAGAAGCTGTTATCTTTTATAACAGCTTTTCTGAGAAAATGGCCTATGCCGAAAATAAAGCCTCTTATTCCCGACGCCGAAAACGTAATTTCGTTTTCTTTGCAGAGTATTTCGTATTCATCCTCGGAAAGAGTTCCGTTGTCATTGAAAATTATTTTGATAGCCTCAGAAGGACGGGAAGAGGACGTGAGTCTGAGTTCTGATTCCTCTGTGAAAATATCAGCTGCCTTTTTTCCGTCGTTGGAGAAGAAAACAAAATGCGGATTTGCCGGTATTGTCATAATAAGCCCTCCTGCAGGATACTTTGTTAATAATTATAAGTATTAGTTAAAGTTATGTCAATAAAAATACGCACAAAAAATAAACAAGGCAAATAAACATAAATATTGAACAAAGGATTGATATTCCCAATGTGCAAAATTACAAAAATGCTTGTTTTTTTTGTTAAAATAGTAAATTGTTATTGCTTTTGACAGGTGTATGTTATATAATTACATTCGTAAAAATATTCTTCGGAGGAATTATTATGAAAAAGTTATTAGCAGTTCTTATGGCTGTTCTCGTTGCTTTCTCAGCTCTTTCAGTTGTTGTTATGGCTGATGAAACAGCCGGTGCAGAAACAGTTGTTGAAGAAAACAAGAACATTATGAATGAAGACGGTCTCGTTTTCCCCGAAAACTTCACTCAGCTTGAGTTTTCAGTTGTTTTCAAGCTTATTGAAAAACTTTTCACTTACATCTTTGAAACGATTGAATCTCTTTTCGGCGATCTTCTTCCCGAACTCAATATCGATGATGAGCTTGCAACAGGCGTCGGCAATCTCGGCAACGACATCACAGACAGAATCGAACAGGTATTCCCCCAGAAATAAGCTTTGGCTTTCAAGGCACTCTTCCTTGCGAAGAGTGCTTTTTCCTTTTTTATACATACAAGAATTATGAAAAATGTTGACATTTGACAAGTATTGCGATATATTTACTTTAATATGTACTGTATATAATAAGGCATAGGTATATCTATTCGTTGTTAACGGAGAGGGGCTGCATAATTGGAAAACAATGTTATCATTGACCTTAAAAACATTTCCGTTTCATTTGACGGTGAACAAATCTTAAAAAATATCAATTTATATATACGGGACGGCGAATTCATCACCTTTCTCGGTCCTTCGGGTTGCGGTAAAACCACAACGCTGAGGATTATTGCGGGTTTTCTTGAGCCTGACGGGGGAGATGTGATTTTCGACGGCAAGAGAATCAATGGTGTTCCTCCTCACAAAAGAGAGGTTAACACCATTTTTCAGCGTTATGCGCTTTTTCCACACCTTAACGTTGCGGAAAATATCGCATTCGGACTGAAGCTTAAAAAGATGCCCAAGGATAAGATTGACAAGAAGGTAGAAGAGATGCTTTCTCTTGTAAATCTGAAGGGCTTCGGAAACAGAAATATAAATTCTCTTTCGGGCGGTCAGCAGCAGAGAGTTGCAATTGCCCGTGCCCTTGCGGTTGACCCCAAGGTGCTTCTTCTTGACGAGCCTCTGGGGGCTCTTGACCTTAAGCTTCGTAAGGATATGCAGAACGAGCTTAAAAAGATTCAGCAGAGTCTTGACATTACTTTTATTTATGTTACCCATGATCAGGAAGAGGCTCTTTCGATGTCCGATACAATTGTTGTTATGGACAGCGGTAAGATTCAGCAGATAGGCTCTCCCACAGATATCTATAATGAGCCTAAAAATGCCTTTGTGGCAGACTTTATCGGTGAAAGTAATATCGTTGACGGTATTATGAAGGAAGATAAGGTTGTTGAGTTTTCCGGACACGTATTTGAATGTCTTGACGGCGGCTTCTGCAAAAATGAGGCTGTCGATGTTGTTGTGCGTCCCGAGGATGTTGATGTTGTGCCCGTAAGCGAGGGTATGCTGACGGGTAAGGTTACTTCCGTTACCTTCAAGGGCGTTCATTATGAAATTATTGTTGATATCGGCGGCTTCTTGTGGATGATTCAGTCCACGGATATTCAGCATGAGGGCTCTGAAATCGGCCTTGTAATTGAGCCTGACGCCATTCATATTATGAAAAAATCCGAGTATTCGGGTACCTTCGGTGATTTCTCCAGTTATTCTGACGAATTCGATGAATTGTCCGATGTAAATGCAGGAATTGATGCGGAGGATTCGGACGATGAGTAAGACTGTTACTATAGGCAACAAGAAGGCAACAGTCTCTCCCTTTGCTTCGTGGATGACTGTTTTTGTGCTTGTTCCCATGGCACTTGTGGTATATTATGCATTCACAAATGCCGACGGCATGTTCACCTTCGAAAATCTCAAGTGGATATATACCTACCGTTCCACAATGTTTCTTTCCCTGCGTCTTGCTTTTATTGCAACGGTAATCTGCCTTGTGCTGGCTTACCCTATTGCATACAGTATGTCAAGAGCAAGTGAAAAAATTCAGAGAAACGCCACTCTTATAATAATGCTTCCTATGTGGATGAATTTTCTTGTAAGAACATATTCATGGATGACGATTCTCGAAAACAACGGTCTTATAAACTCAGCGCTGAGGAGCATTTTCGGACTTTTCGGCGGTGAATTTGACGGCTTTCAGCTTATAAATAACCGCGGAGCCATTGTTCTCGGTATGGTTTATAATTTTCTTCCCTATATGATTCTTCCCATTTATACATCACTTACGAAGATAGATAATTCTCTTCTTGAGGCTGCAAGAGACCTTGGTTCAAACGGCTTCCACGTGTTTAAGAGAGTTATTCTTCCTCTCAGCGTGCCCGGTATAATTTCAGGAATCACTATGGTTTTCATTCCTTCAATCAGTACCTTCATTATTTCAAGAATTCTCGGCGGCGGTAAGGACTTCCTTATCGGTGATCTGATTGAGGACTATTTCCTCGGAAATTCGGGTGTCGTAAATTATAATATCGGCGCCGCTCTTTCGATGGTGCTTATGATTCTTATTCTTGTTGCAACCTTCTTTATGAATCACTTTGACAAGGATGCAAAGACCTCGGGAGGTGGCAGAATATGAAAAAATTCCTCAAGGTTTATAATGCTCTTATTCTTGCATTTCTGTATCTGCCCATTCTTGTTGTCGTTTTCTTCTCATTTAACTCGGGTACTTCCCGTGCTAAGTTTGAGGGCTTTTCTCTGCAGTGGTATATTGAGCTTTTTCAGGATGAGCTGATTCTGCAGTCCCTTTACTACTCAATAATTATTGCTGTGCTGTCAGCCCTTATTGCAACCCTTATCGGCACACTTGCCGCTGTGGGTATAAACTCAATGCGCGGCTGGAAAAAGTCGGCACTTTTAAGCATCAACAACATCCCTGTTGTAAATCCCGAAATAGTTACCGCTATTTCGATGATGATTCTGTTTGTTTTCGTGCTTTCTCACTTCAACGGAATGGAAATGGGCTTCGGTACGCTACTTATTTCCCACATTACCTTTAATATTCCTTACGTTGTTCTGTCCGTTCTTCCTAAGCTCAAGGGAATGGATCAGAATATCTACTATGCAGCCCTTGATCTCGGCTGTCCTCCCGTGAAGTCATTTATCAAGGTTGTAATTCCTCAGATTCTTCCCGGTATCATTTCGGGACTGATTATGGCATTTACCCTTTCTCTTGACGACTTTGTAATCAGCTACTTTAATTCGGGTGCAACCTTCCAGACGCTTCCCGTCACCATATATTCAATGACGAAGAAGCCCTATTCACTTAAGCTTAATGCACTTTCAACACTTCTTTTTGTCGTAATTCTCGCGCTTATGCTTATTTCCAACATAAAAAAGCCCGAGTCCGGCAAAAAGGCAAAGAGATAAGGGGGAAGAATTATGAAAAAGAAAATTATCTCCCTTGTCCTTGTTATCCTTCTGCTGTTTTCCTTTGCCGCCTGCGGTAAAAGCGGAAACGGGGGAGACGCACAGTCCATAAACGTATATAACTGGGGCGAATATATCGACCAGAGTGTGCTTGACGACTTTGAAGCCGAAACGGGCATAAAGGTAAATTATACCACCTATGCCAGCAACGAGGAGATGTATTCAAAAATTGTCAGCGGCGCCGCTTCCTATGACGTCATTATTCCGTCCGAATATATGATTTCAAAGATGATAAGTGAGGATCTGCTCGCTGAGCTTAATTTTGACAATATTCCCAATTACAAGTATATCGGTGAGGAATACCGAGGTCTTTCCTATGACCCCGATGAAAAGTTTTCCGTGCCCTATACCTGGGGTACCGTTGTTATCGTTTACAATACAAAGTATGTTGACGAGGAAGATGTTGCTGATGAGAGCATAAATCTTCTTTGGAACGAAAAATATGCGGGAAATATCCTTATGTTTGATAACCCACGTGATGCCTTTGCTCTGGCTCACATAAGGCTCGGACATTCAATGAACACAACGAATCCCGATGACTGGTATGAGGCTGCCGAAGAGCTCAAGAAGCAGAAGCCCATTGTTCAGGCTTATGTAATGGATCAGATTTTCGATAAAATGCTTAATGAAGAGGCTTATATTGCCGCTTATTATGCAGGCGATGCCATGACAATGATGGACGAGAATGAAAATCTTGCAGCATACGTTCCCCGTGAGGGCGCAAATATGTTCTTTGACTCTATGTGCGTTCTTAAGTCTTCACGCAATAAAGAAGCCGCAGAGAAATTCATAAACTTTATGTGTGAAACTGAAATTGCCGTAAGAAATGCCGAAGAGGTATGGTATGCAATTCCCCATACTGCCGCTTACGAGGCGCTTGATCCTGAGCAGAGTGAGGATCCCCTTGTTTATCCGCCCAGGGAGGTTCTTGATAAGTGTGAGGTTTTTATTAATCTTAACAAGGAAACTCTTGTGCTTCAGAGTGAGCTGTGGATAAATCTTAAAACTCAGTATTAAAAAATCTCCTCTTTCCGTAAAAAGAAAGAGGAGTATATTTTTTTTGCTTATTTTCGCCGTTTTGCGGTGTAAAAGGATAATTCGTCTTCTATGTCGTCCAGCATCTTAAAATAGCAATTTACGGTCATTTCACAGTCTCCGAGGGCTCTGTGGAGAGTTCTCGGCGGAATGTCGTAATATTCCGCTAAATCATCAAGCTTATGATGCTTTAAGTGGGGGAGAAGTCTTTTGCCGATTTTAAGTGTATCAACAAAATCGTTTTCAAAAAGGATTCCCGTTTTATCAAGACACTTGTCGTAAAGAAAATTAATATCGAAATTTACGTTATGACCTAAGAGAATATCACCGCCTACAAAGCTGCAGAATCTTGTCAGAACGTTTTCCGCACAGTTGCTTTTTGCAAGCTCCTTATCGGTAATGCCCGTCAGTGCCGTGATAAAAGGCGGCAAGGGTCTTCCTATGTTGATTGTTTCGGAAAAGGTGGCTGTTGTTCTTCCGTTTTCCACTCTTATTCCCGAAACTTCGATTATGTCGTCATAAAGGGGACTTAAGCCCGTTGTTTCAATATCTATGCAGACAAAGCTTCTGGGGAATTCCGTAATGCATTTGCCCTTAAAGGCTCTTTCACAAGCCATATTACTTGATTATTGCATCTGCAAGGTCTTTTATTTCCTTGCAGTCAGAAAGCTCAATCATACCCTTATCGCAGGCTGCTGCAAGCTTGGGGTTGATGGGAAGCTTTGCAATTGTTTCAATTCCGTGTTCCTTTGCTACCTCATCAATATGGCTTTCACCGTAGATGTGATGCTTTTTACCGCAGTCGGGACATTCAAAATAGGAATAGTTTTCAACAATACCGAGAACGGGAATGTTCATCATTTTTGCCATCTTTACAGCCTTGTCAACAATCATTGAAACAAGCTCCTGAGGAGATGTTACAACAACAATGCCCTTGACAGGAAGTGACTGGAAAACAGTAAGAGGAACGTCACCTGTTCCGGGAGGCATATCAACGAACATATAGTCAATATCACCCCATACAACATCTGTCCAGAACTGCTTGACGGCACCTGCAATAACGGGACCTCTCCAGATAACGGGGTCCTTTTCGTTTTCAAGAAGAAGGTTAAGGGACATAAGCTCGATTCCAGTGGATGTCTTTGCAGGGAAAATGCCGAGGTCATTGCCTACTGCCTTTTCGTGAATGCCGAAGCTCTGAGGCATTGAGGGACCTGTTATATCGCCGTCAATAATTGCGGTCTTGAAGCCCTTTCTCTGTGATTCTACGGCAAGAAGGGATGTAACAAGTGATTTGCCGACACCGCCCTTACCGCTTACAACGGCAATAACGTTCTTTATATCGGACATCTTGTTCTGGGGTTCTGTCATAGGTTTTTTCTTTTCTGCGCTGCTGCATTTTGCTGAGCAGGTTTCGCAGTTGTGTGTACAATTTTCGCTCATAATAAAACACCTCTTTTAAATTACTTCAATATTATACCCCGAAATTAATTTAAGTCAATGGCTTTATTGATTAAAAAGCAGAAACGCTCCGGAAAGGGGGTATCCGAAGCGCATCTGCTTTTTTTGAGGAGATTTTCATGAAGAAAACGAGATAGCAATTCTTACTGTGCCTTCAGTATAAGTTAAAATGCTTAAATGAAGCTTAATTGATTATATTTTCAAAAAAGAAATAATTTTAAGTTTGTTTTCAGTTTTATACCTTATATTGTGTATGCAACGAAGAGTTGCCTTAAAATGCTTTGCTCGTTTTTCTTCATAAATAATCTCCACAACGGAAAAACCACGGTTCTCCTCACCGTGGTTTTTTCGTTTTTATCTGTCAATTGTTTCAGCAAGTTTTTTCAGAAAAGCCTCTTCTCTGAAGGGGTTTATTCTTATTTTAGAAAAGTCCCGTAATCTTGCCGTTTTCGTCAACGTCGATCTTTTCTGCGGCGGGAACCTTGGGAAGACCTGGCATTGTAAGAATGTCACCTGTAAGCACAACGATAAAGCCTGCGCCTGCGGAAACCTTAACATTCTTAACTGTTACCGTGAAGCCTTCGGGAGCACCGAGCTTCGTGGGGTCGTCTGAGAAGGAATACTGTGTCTTTGCAACACAGACGGGGAGCTTTCCGAAGCCGAGAGCAGTTAACTGTTCAACCTGCTTCTTTGCGTTGGGGGTAAGAATAATGCCGTTTCCGCCGTAAACCTTCTTTACGATAGCTTCAATCTTCTCTTCAATTGTTGTATCAAGCTCATAAGCAAAGGTGAAATCGCCCTTTTCTTCTTCACAAAGACGAACAACTTCCTTGGCGAGCTCTTCGCCGCCCTTGCCGCCTTCTGCCCATACGGTAGAAAGAACGGTATTTACACCGAGCTCCTTGCATTTTGCGATAATGAAATCAATTTCGTTATCCGTGTCAGTGGGGAAGCGGTTAACTGCAACAACACAGGGAAGCTTATAAACATTCTTGATGTTGGAAACGTGTCTGAGAAGATTGGGAATGCCCTTTTCGAGAGCTGTAAGATCTTCAGTGCCCAGTGCAGTCTTGGGAAGTCCGCCATGCATCTTGAGAGCTCTGACGGTTGCAACAACTACAACTGCATCGGGAGTAAGACCTGCCATACGGCACTTGATATCAAGGAACTTTTCAGCACCAAGATCAGCACCGAAGCCTGCCTCTGTTACTGTGTAGTCACCCATCTTGAGAGCAACCTTTGTAGCCATAATAGAGTTACAGCCGTGTGCAATATTTGCGAAAGGACCGCCGTGTACGAATGCGGGTGTGCCTTCAAGTGTCTGTACAAGGTTGGGCTTTATTGCATCCTTGAGAAGTGCTGTCATAGCACCTGCAGCCTTGAGTTGTCCGCAGGTTACGGGCTTATCGTCATAGGTGTAGCCTACGATGATATTTGAAAGCTTTTCCTTAAGCTCAGTTATTGAATTTGAAAGGCAGAGAACTGCCATAATTTCACTTGCAACGGTGATGTCAAAGCCGTCCTCACGGGGTACGCCGTTAGCCTTACCGCCCATACCGTCAACAATAAAGCGGAGCTGACGGTCATTCATATCAACACAGCGCTTCCAGGTAATTTTTCTTACGTCAATACCGAGCTGGTTTCCCTGCTGAATGTGGTTATCAAGCATTGCTGCAAGAAGATTGTTTGCGGCACCGATTGCGTGGAAGTCACCCGTAAAGTGAAGGTTTATATCCTCCATGGTAACAGCCTGTGCGTAGCCGCCGCCTGCGGCACCGCCCTTAACAACGAAAACGGGGCCGAGAGAGGGCTCACGAAGAGCAACGGTAACGTTCTTCCCGATTCTCTTGAGGCCGTCTGCAAGACCGATTGTTGTGGTGGTTTTTCCTTCGCCTGCAGGTGTGGGAGTGATAGCCGTAACAAGAATAAGCTTGCCGTCCTTCTTGTCAGCTTCCTTAATAAGTGCGGGGTCAATTTTTGCCTTGTAGTTGCCGTACTGTTCAATATATTTTTCGTCAACATTTGCAGATTTTGCGATTTCCGTAATGTGACGCATCTGACAGCTCTGAGCAATTTCTATATCGGATTTGTATTCCATTTTTTGTCCTCCTTTTGCAGAACAAGAAATTTCTCTTTGTGGCACGGGAAAGTGTTCAGAAATTGCCGTATTTGTTGTTTTCGGCGGTGGCAAGGCGTACATTGGTACTCCGAACCGCCGAAAATAAAGCACGTTACTTACTTTATCCGTGGCACAAATTAATAAAAAAAATTTTCAGTTAAATCGATGCAGAGATTTTTTATAAAAAACCTGCGTCAAAGACGGTGATTTGTGGACAGTTTACCTTATTTGAAGTATTCTACTGCAGATTTGAACATCTGTATATCATATTCGCCGGGAACGTTTTTGTAAAGACCGTCGCCGATTCTTTCTGAGTGACCCATCTTACCGAATACTCTGCCGTCGGGGGAGGTGATACCCTCAATAGCGCAAAGAGAGCCGTTGGGATTGAAGTCGATGTTTGCGGTAGCGTTGCCCTCAAGGTCAACGTACTGAGTTGCAATCTGTCCGTTCTTGCTGAGCTCTGCGATAAGCTCGGGGGAAGCCAGGAACTTACCTTCACCGTGGGAAATGGGTACGTTTACGATGTCGCCCACGTTCATAGATGTAAGCCAGGGAGATTTTGTTGAAGCGATTCTTGTGTGAACGATTCTGCTCTGATGACGGTTGATGTTGTTAAAGGTAAGTGTAGGACAGCTTTCGTCTGTATCAATAATCTTGCCGTAGGGGACAAGACCGAGCTTGATAAGAGCCTGGAAGCCGTTACAGATACCGCACATAAGACCGTCACGGTTGTCAAGAAGGTCAGTTACAGCTTCCTTGACTGCAGGATTACGGAAGAATGCAGTAATGAACTTTGCGGAGCCGTCGGGCTCGTCACCGCCGGAGAAGCCGCCGGGAATGAAGATAATCTGACTTTCCTTTACCTTCTTAGAGAAGCCTTCAACACTTCTTGCAACGTCTTCGGCAGTAAGGTTTCTTATTACGAAGATTTCAGCCTCTGCGCCTGCCTTTTCAACTGCACGTGCTGAATCGTATTCACAGTTTGTGCCGGGGAATACGGGGATAAGCACCTTGGGACGTGCAACCTTGTTCTGAGGTCTTGCACTGCACTTGCCGTCAAAGGAGAAGGTGGGAATTTCACCCTTGTCTTCCTTAGCCTTTGTGGGGTATACGTCCTCAAGAGTAGCTGTGTGTAATTTGTAAAGCTCTTCAATGGAAGCGCTGTCGTTTCCAAGGTCGATAACTGCCTCTTCAGTGGTTGTACCGATTTTCATAACACCGGGAAGTGCTACATCCTCTGTAAGCTCAGCAACAATGAAGCCCCACATACCGAGATGCCAGTTGTCTTTAAGGTCAGCGGATGCCTTGAAGCCGATGTTGTTACCGAAGGACATCTTCATAACTGCTTCGCCGATGCCGCGTTCTACTGCCCATGAAGCCTTGACCTTACCGGCTTCACAAAGCTTGTGGAATTCTTCCCACGTAGCCTTCAGGCTGTCTGCGGCGTCGTCTGCTGCACCGAAGAGGTAAACGGGATTTCCTGTTTCTTTGAATTCGGGGCTTATAACGTCCTGCTTTTTAATGGGAGCAATAGCGAAGGAAATAAGTGTGGGAGGAACGTCCTTGTCAAGGAATGAGCCTGACATTGAGTCCTTACCGCCTATAGCTGCAGCGCCTAATTCAAGCTGAGCATCAAGTGCACCGAGAAGTGCTGCAAAGGGCTTGCCCCAGCGAGCGGGCTCAGTTTTGAGCTTCTCGAAGAATTCCTGTAATGTAAGATATGCCTTCTTGTAGTCACAGCCTGCGGCAACAAGCTTTGCAACTGAATTATAGATAGATGCGTGAGCACCTGTATAAGGATCAACGGAAAGGTGGTCGGGATCGCAGCCCCAGCTGAATACGCTTGCCGCATCGGTTTCCTGACCGGGAAGCACGGGAAGAACAGCTGCCATAGACTGAGAGGGTGTCAGCTGACGCTTACCGCCGTAGGGCATAATGATACTTCCTGCACCGATTGTTGAGTCGAATCTTTCAACAAGACCTCTCTGGCTTGCTGTACGAAGATCGGAAGCCATTTCACGTAATGAGCCGAACATTGCCTTACTTAAAACGGAAAGGTCCTTTTCTGTTATGTGACCGTTTGCGTGCTTTACTGCACCGTTTGTGTCAAGGAATTCACGGCTGGGGTCGGCAATAACGTTGCCCTTCCACTTCATAACCATACGCTCTTCCTCTGTTACAACTGCAACACGGTAAGCTTCAAGGTTTTCTTTTTCTGCAAATTCAATGAATTTATCTGCATCCTCTGCTGCTACAACAACAGCCATACGCTCCTGAGATTCGGAAATAGCAATTTCTGTACCGTCAAGACCTTCATACTTCTTGCGTACTGCATCAAGGTCAATCTGAAGACCGGGAGCAAGCTCACCGATAGCAACGGAAACACCGCCTGC
>JAZOWG010000002.1:0-4431 GCA_045659105.1 Acutalibacteraceae bacterium | reverse complement strand
GCTCCTCATCAGCAAAAATGAAGGGATGGGAAGCCTCTGTTTTCTCGAGATTTTCAAGAATATCCCCCTTATCGGGCGCATCCTTGAATCTGTCAAGGGAAATGTAATCAATGCCCATTTCAACCATATCGGGAATAACGTCAAGCCACGGGATAATATCACCCAAGCCAACGCCCGAAAAGAAAAGAGCAATTGCCGCAAAAACGGAAGTTATTTTTAAAAGCATAAGCTACCGCCTTACTTTATTGTATCAATAATGCTTTTAAGCTCAGAGGGCTTTCTTGTTGTGATGTTGTCACAGC
The DNA here is from genome assembly GCA_045659105.1 of Acutalibacteraceae bacterium. Lineage (GTDB taxonomy): Bacteria > Bacillota > Clostridia > Oscillospirales > Acutalibacteraceae > RUG806. The sequence goes on along the minus strand of JAZOWG010000002.1, from coordinate 4,129 downwards.
CCAGCTTCAGAGCTCTTGCCATATCAGGCTTTTTGTTTACGGTCCATATTGACAGCTGAAGTCCTGCATTATGAAATTCTTCAACCATTTTTTTAGAGCAGGATTTATGGTGAATATTAAGTCCTGCCGCGCCGACACGCTTCACCTCTTCGACAAGAGAATTAATATATGAGCTATCTTCCGTTTTTGACTTATCTATACCCTTATTATAATAATAAAGCATACCGGGAGTCTGTTCCTTAACAGCATCAACAAACTCCTCTGTTACACCCGTAAAGAAAATTCTGTCAAGAATTCCGTGTTTTTCAGCAAGTTCCGTTACCTGCTTTAAGTCAAGAGTATTCTTAACGTCAACATTTACCCGGAGTCCCTTGTAGCCTGCCACAAGAGCAAAAGCCTCGTCAAGAGTCGGCTCATTGCCCTTCGGCTCATTATGAGAAAGAACAGCAATACCTTCACTATTGAAATTAAGGTCAACTTCGACTATATCCGCACCGCAGCCGAAGCCGAGAGTTATTGCATCAAGAGAATTATCCTTTGTCCCCTCACAGCCCGTATGTGCCGTAAGAGTAAAACCTTCGGGGATAACGGCATTTCTGAGATTGCGCTGAAATAAATAATTGCTTATTAAAAGAGCAGTTCCGCCGGCAAAAGCGGTTGTAAAAAGAATTTTATTTTTAAGCTTCATATTTAACACCTCTTTATATCTGTTATACCAAAACACAGCACCAAGGTCAACAGAATTATTCAGGACAACAAAAAAAGCTCCGCATTAAGCGAAGCTTTCTTATTAGACTCAGTCTGCAAATTCATTGCTTACGAATTCTGCAATTTCTTCCTGAGAAGCATTTGTCATAATTTCATTCTTCTTTGCTCTGCGCTCGTAAAGCTCAGTGTACATCTGTGTACGCTTTTCAGCAGAAAGAGGATAGAAGAACTTAGGGATTATACCAAGGCTTGAGGAGATAATCGGAATACCTGTACCGAGAGCGAAAATCCACCACTTTGTAGCATCAGTCTGTGTACCGATATCTTTACCCTGAACATAGCCGATTCTCTTCATAACCATACTGTTGATACTGCCCATAACAGCCTGCTGAAGCTTCTGTATAATAGACATTGTAACACCGGTCATAGCCTCAGAACGGTAGCCGTTTTTCCATTCGCAGTAGTCCATAGTCTCGTTGTTGATTTCTGCAGGAACAACTCGTCTTAAGCCGTAAACACACATTTCGAAAATTTCTTCAAGGCCCATAAGAGGAAGAATAATGTGTTTTTTCTGGAAGTTGTTGTTGATTGAACCGATACCGAAAACAAGCATCCACAGCATATCCGTCCATGCATCCTCGAAAATCCAGAGAGCCTTTGTGGAGAACCTCTTTCTGAGGGGCTTTACAAAGCTGTAGCTTATGAACTTTACAGGGAATGCGGGAATACCAACAATAGTCTTCCAGGTGATAGAGCCGATAACGTCTATGTAGAAGTTCGTTCTGCTCTGTCCTATTGAGAAGCCGCTGAGGAAGGAAGAAATAAGAGAAATAAGCATAGGCTTATTGTTGATAACCGACTTGATGCTGTGCTTAAACTTGGGCTTTGAGATAGTCTGTGCAACACGTTCCTTGGAAGTATAGAAGAAATAAACCGCAAGACCGGCAGAAATCAACGCACATGCTGAACCGAAGGTTGAGAAAAGCACGGGAAGCTTTATGTTTATTTTCTTGCTTATTACAAGGTCATAGATAATACCGAATACCTGCTTCGGTATATCCTCAAAGATATGAGTTACAACGTTTGCGAGAGCAATAAGCCGCGATCTTTCCATAGGCGACGGGGTTATCGTCGACAGGAAGCCCGATTTTGCAATTGCGGTAAAGGTTCCGACTGTTTCCGTAATTATGGACATTGCAAAGTACATAATAAGCTTGGGAAGGTAGTTATCGGGAGTATCGGGAAAAAGGAAAGGAATAAACCAATACCAGAGACCGAGAATTGTAAGGGGGAATTCACCTAAAAGAAGATAAGGTCTGAACTTACCCCAACGTGTTCTTGTTTTTTCAACCACGGTACCGATAAACGTATCGTTGATTGTGTCCCATACTGTTGCAAAAATATTCTGAAATGCAAGGAAGTCAAAATCAATTTTTACAACGTCGTAAATATAACGATCCTTGAAATCGTTGATATTAAGACTGTATGATGCATCGTTGAGCACATAAGCTATTGTTTCCTTCTTGCTGACAAAACGTCTTTCAGCAAAGGAATTCATAGCGGTAAGCTCAGCAATTGCACTTTTGTTTTCAGCCATTTTTACACCGCCTTAAATCATAATCATACATACTATAACATAAAATAATCTGTTTGTAAAACCTTTTTTATTCTTTTCCTTAATTTTTATGTTTTAGTTGAAAATGTTCGGAAAATTTTATTGCAGATACTGTAAAAATAAGGTAAAATAAAAAAAATTGATTTTGTACGGTGAAAACGATGTTTAATTTTTTTGCTACTGAAAATTCAAGGCAGGGAGACTGCTTTTATATTACAGGCAGCGACCTTAATCATATTAAAAACGTGCTTCGTATGCGCACGGGTGACGAGCTTCTTGTAAGCGAGGACGGGGAAAGCCATCTTTGTGAAATAGAAAGCCTCTCTGAGGACACCGCTGTTGTCAGAATAAAGGAAGAGAATTATAAAAATACCGAGCTTCCCGTAAAGCTTTATCTTTTTCAGGGGCTTCCGAAAAGCGACAAGATGGAGCTGATAATTCAGAAAGCCGTTGAGCTTGGTGTGTATACCGTAATTCCCACGGAAATGAGCAGATGTGTTGTAAAGCTTGAAGACAAGAAGAAAAAATCAAAAGTTGAGCGCTGGCAGGCAATTTCCGAAAGTGCGGCAAAGCAGAGCAAAAGAAATATTATACCCGAAATTATGAACGTGATGTCCTACGGCGAAGCATTGCAGTTCGCAAAAAATCTTGACCTGATTTTAGTCCCTTACGAATCAAAGGACGGAATGCTCAGCACTAAAAAAGCCCTGGAAACGATTACTCCGGGAAAGAGTGTCGGTATATTCATAGGTCCCGAGGGCGGATTTGACGAAAAAGAAATCGAGAAAGCACTGACGGCAGGCGGAGAAATTATTTCCCTCGGCAAAAGAATTTTAAGAACGGAAACGGCGGCAATCACCGCACTTTCAATGTGTATGCTTTACGTTGAAATGAACGAAAACGGAGAAAACGGATGAAGAATTTACCCGAAAAATTCATAACACGGATGAAAGAGCTTGAAGGCTTTGATTTCGATACCTATATGACGGCATTGGAGCAGGCTCCCGTCAGGGGCTTTCGTGTGAATACGGATAAAATAAGCCTTGAGGATTTTGAAAAAATAAATATTTTCGGGAAAGAAAAGATTCCTTACGTTAAAAACGGCTTTTATCTTGATTACGAAAAGGCAGGCAACCACCCCTACCACCACGCAGGAATGATTTATATTCAGGAGCCCGGTGCAATGGCACCTGCAGAATGTATTGATATTGAACCCGACTGGAAAATTCTTGATATGTGCGCCGCTCCCGGAGGAAAAAGCACCCAGTTAAAAAATAAGCTCGGAGAAAACGGGCTTCTTGTCTCCAATGAATACGTATCATCCCGCTGCCGTATTCTTACGGGAAACATTGAAAGACTCGGTCTTCTGAACACCGTTACAACCTGCATGGATACAAAAAAGCTCGTGAAGTTTTTCCCGGGTCTTTTTGACCTTATTATGTGCGACGCTCCCTGCTCGGGCGAGGGTATGTTCAGAAAAGAGGATATTGCAATTGATGAATGGAGCGAGGAAAACGTAAAGATGTGCGCTGAAAGACAAGCTGAAATTCTCGAAAATGCGGTGTCTCTCCTCTCCCCCTCAGGCTACATAATCTACGCTACCTGCACATTTTCTCTTGTAGAAAACGAGATGCTGATTGACAGCTTCCTTAAGGCTCACCCCGATTTTGAAATCGTCCCCGTAAAGGATAGTGTCAGAAATGCGACGGCTGACGGCATTAAATTCGAAGGTTGCATATGCGAAAACATTCATTTTGCAAGACGCTTTTACCCCTACATCTCAAAGGGTGAGGGGCAGTTTATGGC
>JAZOWG010000001.1:0-7106 GCA_045659105.1 Acutalibacteraceae bacterium | reverse complement strand
CGAACATAAAAATATGCCCGACAACGGTACTGAAAGCACCCGATGATCTGCGTCTATTCTTTTGTCGAAAAGATTATAACACATATTTCTCACAATTTCAACAAAAAAAGATGCCGCAAAAAAACGGCACCTTAATCAGATTAAAAGTATCTTACCTTTTTGTCTGCAAACAGCTTTTTTACAAGCTTTTTACTGTATTTTTTCGGATTTCTTCCGACCACAACAGATGTTACAACAAATCCTGTCCACAGAAGCAGGAAAAAAACAGGAAAAACAAGCAACGGTAAATATTCCTGCTTGTACATTCTGTGAGTTTCGTCAAAGCTCAGGATGTAGTTTTCATTTTCTTTGATAGCCTTTATTAAATAAAAGCTTTTTTCATATTTCGGATTCACATGTTTACAATAAACGGTCAATTCCGTTTCGCCGTCACAGACAGCCTTTACGGCTTCAGGGGAAAACTGTTCATCAATAAAACGGATTTTTAACACCTGATTATCAACGGTAGTTAAAATAACCTCATTCCGCTGCACCTCACAGTACTTAAAACAATGTGTCTGTTCAACGGTATTATTTTCAGTCTTCGGAACAAAAACAGAACAAAACATAAACACGAAAACGCCGACACAGGTAACAAAACCGAGAATGTAGCCAAATAAAAGAATCTCTGCATCCTGAACGTGTCCGTTAAACAAATCAAATTTTGTTTTATACACTAAAGGAAGATGCCGTCTGTTGTGAATAATTCTGTATTTCCTTCTCACAAAATCAATGAATTCGTCTCCTCCTACGGCATATTCATCGATCATTACCTTTCGCTTACCCGCAACAATATACTTTTCATGAGTGTTTTCTTTTAAGCCCGTTACCTCGTCATACGTGAATTTTCTTTTTATTCCGAGTATATTCTTAGCAACAAACCCGTCCTCATCATAATATATTCTGCAATTGATAAAGCCTATAATCATAGAAAAGCTAAGAAGAGAAAAAACGGCAAGAAATACAGAAGCCCATCGGAGTCCGTCAATAAAAAGACAGACAACTGCAGGAATCAGAATAATAACCGTCATTATTATTCCGAAAATCAGAATAGCCGGCGATAGAAATACCTTGCCTTCTTTTACTTCTGCCGTTTCCGTTGATTTCTTAAAATATGCCAAAGTAACATTTCTGAGAAGTGCGTTCATAAAAGCTCTTATAAAGTAATTCATTTTAATCTGTGAAAACCTTTCTTATCGGAAGCATTTTATTACATCTGATCCTGATTTTACAAAGGATACGAATTCGTCGATTTCTGCGGTGATTTTGTAAGTGCCCTTAGTGTAAACTTTTTGTCCTTTGCAAGCTCTTCTGAATGATCATAAGATAATTATAGCACGAAAAAAAAACAATTCAACTAAAACTAAAAAACTGCCCCCACCTGAGCGAGAGCAGCAAAATCTTATTTATTCTTTCTGTTCTTATAGACTCCGAAGGCTGAAATACCTGCAAGAATCAGCACTATAAAAAGAAGCGGAAGATTAAAAATTTTATCCGAAACAAAAATAGCGGTGGGACCGTCTGCTCCGCCTATTATTGCGAGACTTGAGTTTACATCATTCACAGAATATACAAAAAATATGTATTTAATAAGTCCGCCAATAAACGTAAAAACAGAAACAGCAAAAGCGACAATAAAAACATTCCTTCGTGCTTTTCTGCGGTTTTCGTTCTGCTCTATCAGCTGCTTATTGATAACCTCAAGCTTGGCTGACAGAATTTTTAGCTCCGTTTCATCGTCGGGCTTTATGGTTTCATCCAGCAAAACGCTGACAGAGGTATCAAGCTCTTCAGCAATTTTTAACAGCATTTCGGAATCTGGAACAGATAAGCCGTTTTCCCATTTCGACACAGTCTGTCTTACAACGTTCAGCTTTGCGGCAAGCTCATCCTGAGACAGTCCCTTTGCTTTTCTGAAATTTTTAATATTGTCACTTAACATAAGCTGTGACCTCCTTTGATACAGATTATGTCAATATTGTATTTACAAAACGCAGTTGCATCAAGCAATGCAAATTAACATCTGACCAAAAAGGCTCTTATACGCATCTGAAAAGCATACTCAGCAGCAAAATCTGAAGTTTTTACCACTCCCTGTTCATTACGACAAAGGTCATTCTCTCCTGAATTGAGGGTCCGCCGTGACCTGTACCGATACCGCCGTGATCTGAAGTTACGATAATAAGCCAATCCTCTGTTTCATAGGTATCTCTGGCTTCAATAGCCTTGATTACCTCGTAGCCGTAGGCATCCTCTGTATTGAAAGCCTTTTTATAGACGGGGTTATTGAAGGTGAAGCCGAAATCGTGTCCTGCAGAATCGGTATCCTCATAAACGATAAATACAAAATCCGCACAATCCTCGCTTGTGATTTCCTTCATAGCGCCCGTGTGAATGTCCTTTTTGTTTTTGCGAAGCTGAAAGTCAACGTCAAGGTTATTTTCCTCACAGTATGCCTTTTCATCTTTGTAGGTAGAATTGTCATTCGTAAAATGCCCCTTCCACTTGGTGATAAATGAGGAGCTGTCAATTATTCCCTCTTCAACAAGGCTTGTCATAAGGGTCTTGGGCTCAACCGCTTTTGTAATGCCGTTACCCGTTATACCGTTAACATCTGCCCACACGCCCGTAACAATTGAACACCAACCGGGAGCAGTTGAAGTAGCCTGAGTATTGGGAGAGGGATAATTCACACCGCCGCAATAAAGAAGATTATTTGAAGCACCGTTTCCGAGAAGATAAGAAACGGCTCCCTCTTCTTTTCTTTCGGCAAGAATATCTGCACGTCCGCCGTCATAACCGATGATAACAGCCTTTTTCTCTGTCTTTCCCTCGGGAAGCTCAGAACGGAAATGCTCATCAATTATTTTATAAAGGTCTGTCTGAGGATATGCAGTTTCAATTGTATTCTCATAACCGACGGCAGAAACGTTCTGTCTGTAAAATTCTTCCGTATCACCATCGTCCGTTGAATATTTTGTAAGTCCGAAATAAATACCCGTACCGAGAAGCGCAAGAGCGAGAACTGCCGCTACAACCGTAATTATAATCTTTTTTTTATTTTTCATAATTTTTCTCCTTTGCATTTATTTATTTCGATTTTACCATTTTCTTCTGCTGCGTGCAACATCCCGGCTGAAATGATAATAACAAAAAATGCAATTAAAATTTGTTGATAATTACATATTTATAATCACTCATATTTTTGTATAATGAAATTGTGGTATAATCTTTTCGAAAAAAAATACCAATTAAACAGATTATTAAGGAGAAAAGAAAAAACTATGTTAGAAAAAATAATAGCTTTTTTTATGACCATACTTATGGCATTACTGTCACTCTTCGGCCTTGAGCATTTGATTGGCGGAGGAATCAGAGAAATGGAAAACGTTTCATACGGCACACACGAAAGACAGGTGCTTGACCTTTATTTGCCTGAGGATTTATCAGATGTAACGGGGCTTGTTCTTTGTATTCACGGCGGTGCATGGATAGGCGGAGACAAGAGCGCATATACAGATTCGGCTAAGGATTTATGCCGGAATATGAATGTTGCGACGGCAACTATAAACTACCGCTATTTATCCGAAGAAGTTACAATGGCTGATATAATTGACGACATTGATGCAGCAGTTTCGAAAATAAAAGAACTCGGCACGGAAAACGGTACCAACATAAATAAAATGCTTCTTACGGGACATTCCGCAGGCGGTCACCTGTCAATGCTTTATGCCTACAGCAAAGCAGATACGGCAGCAATTACTCCTGCTGCAGTAGCAAATTTCAGCGGTCCTACAGATCTGAATGATAAGAACTACTTTGTAAATAACGACCTCGGCACGGATAACGTGCTTATGCTTGTATCGTATGCCGCGGGCAAGCAGATAACCCTTGAAAACTTCGAGGATAATAAAGCTGAAATCGACAAGGTTGCTCCTCTTTATTATGTTAACGGGAGCACCGTTCCCACAATAATATGTCACGGAATGAAGGATACCATTGTTCCCTACTCCAATGCAGTTGCCCTTGACGCAAAGCTTACGGAATACGGTGTTACACACGACTTTATTTCTTACCCCAATTCGGGCCACGGTCTTGAAAGCGATAAGGAGCAGGCAAGCTATGCCGACGAGCTTATGTTGAAATATCTGAACGAATACGTTCTTAAATAATTACATTTTTCTCCCTGTACGCACCCGTACAGGGAGAACTTTTTTTATTGACATAAAAAAGAGATTTATTTATAATGGTTGCATACGAAACTGTTGCGTGTGCAACCATTTTTTTTCTGAGGTATATTTATGTCAAAATTTATGAAAATGCTCAATAACATCAGCCGCTCACAGGCAATTTACAGAAGCAGTAAAATTTCGGCAGACGATCTGCAAAGCGCTCACTATGCCTACGTGCTCACCGTATGCCGTGAGCCCGGACGCTCTCAGGAGGATATTGCAAGGGAGCTTTGTGTCAACAAAAGCACTGCCGCAAGAAATATCAATTATCTTGAGGAAAGAGGCTACGTTGTAAGACAGCCGCTTCCCAATGACAAAAGACAGCTTTCTGTATGTCCTACAGAAAAAATGCTCGCTGTCCTTCCCGAAATCAGAAATGCATCAAAGGAATGGATGAGCCTTTTGTCGGAGGGTATTCCCGAAGACGAGCTTGAAGTTTTCGACTCCGTGCTTTCGCGTATGCAGGAAAAGGCAAGAGAAATCATCGAAAAGGGGGAAGCTGTTAAATGAAGTGGGTATTATCGTATCTGAAATCACTTTCGGGACGTATTGCCATGGGTATTACAATCAAAATAATCGGCACCGTGGCAGAGCTTATCATTCCGTTTCTTTTAAGCTACATTCTCGAAAACGTAATTGAATCAAACAATGTCGGCAGAATAGTTTTTTACGGTGTATTAATGGCTCTGTGTGCAATTACAGCCAGTCTCGGCAATATTATTGCAAACCGTATGGCGGCAAAAACCACAATGCTTTTTGCGACATCAATGAGAAGGAATCTCTTTTCAAAAACACTTTATCTTTCCGCAAGAAGCACCGACCGCTTTACAATCCCCTCTCTCGAATCAAGAATCACAACAGACACCTACAACGTACAGAATTTTATCGGTATGATGCAGAGAATGGGTATACGTGCACCGATTCTTCTTTTAGGAGGCAGTATCATAACCCTTCTTATGGACAGAAAGTTAGCCCTTGTTATGATAGCAACTCTTCCCTTTATTTTTGCCGTTGTATACAGCATTTCCCGTATGGGCGTGCCCCTTTATACAAAAGTTCAGCAGGCTGTTGACTCTATGGTAAGAGTAGTTCGTGAGGACGCTCAGGGCATACGTGTGATAAAGGCACTCTCTAAGGTTAATTATGAAAACAACCGTTATGACAGGGCAAATAAAACGCTTAAGGCAAGAGAAACAAAGGCAGGCACTATAATGGGCATCGTAAATCCCGTTATGACACTTTTAATGAACATAGGTATTGTGGCTGTTATTGCCGTAAGTGCATATTTTGTTTCCACGGGACAGTCCTCCGCAACCACGGTTATCGCCTTTATGCAGTACTTCACCCTTATTTCAATGGCAATGATGTCCCTTTCAAGAATGTTCGTTATGTATACCAAGTGTGCCGCATCCGCAAAAAGAATTTCTACGGTATTAGAGGAAGAAAACGAGCTTAAGATAATCCCCGACGACGGCAAGGACAATTATGAAAACCACATTTCTTTTGAAAATGTATCTTTTTCATATCTCGGCAAGGCAAAGAACTTAACGGATATATCCTTTTCTTTGAAGAAGGGAGAAACACTCGGCATTATCGGTGCTACGGGAAGCGGAAAATCCACTATTCTGCGGCTTCTTATGCGCTTTTATGATGCTGACGAGGGTGTTATCCGCATAAACGGTAAGGATGTGCGCTCATACACAAGAGAAGAGCTGACCGCTATGTTCGGCGTTGTTTTTCAGAACGATTTTCTGTATGCCGATACAATTGAAGAAAATATCCGCTTCGGCCGTGATATATCTCTTGACGATATAGTAAGTGCAACAAAAACGGCTCAGGCATACGATTTTATCACGTCATTTTCAGACGGATTTTCCCACAGCGTTTCGACGGGAGGAACAAATCTCTCGGGCGGACAAAGACAGAGAGTGCTTATTTCCCGTGCACTTGCGGGAAAGCCCGAAATTCTCATTCTTGACGACTCCTCTTCGGCACTTGACTATAAGACGGATGCAAGTCTTCGAAGCGCACTTTCGCAGGCTCTTCCCGATTCAACAGTTATAACCGTAGCCCAGAGAGTCAGCTCCGTAAAAAACTGCGACCTTATTCTCGTTATTGAAAACGGTGAAATTATAGGCAAGGGTAAGCACGATGAGCTGATGCTCACTTGTCCCGAATATAAGGAAATCAGCGATTCTCAGATGGGAGGTGCCTTCCTTGACTGATAAGAAGATAAAGCAAAAAAACAAAAAAGGTATTTTTATAAGGCTTAGCAAATACGTTTTAGAGCAATGGCCGTTGTTTATTTTAGCTATATGCCTGACACTGGGCTCAAATCAGCTGTCCCTTATGGGTCCGAGATATTCGGGTGCGGCTATTGATGCAATTGAGCTCGAAGCGGGAGTGGACTTTCCTGCAGTATGGGAAAACATTGCCCTTATGCTCGGCTGTTATGTAATCTCGGCAATTCTGTCATACGTGCTCTCATTGGTTATGATGCACTTAAGCCAGCGAATAATTTACAAGATGAGAAAACAGGTTTTTGAAAAGCTCACTACCCTTCCCGTAAATTTCTTTGACACTCACGCGACGGGTGACATCATAAGCCATTTATCCTACGACATCGACACCATCAACAGCACGCTTTCCCACGACCTTGTGCAGATACTTACAAGCATTTATACCGTTGTGGGCTCGCTCGTTTTTATGTGGCAGATATCGAAGCCTATGATTCTGATTTTTGCCCTGACGGTTCCCGTATCGCTACTTTTTACAAGATACCGTTCAAAAAAGGTACGTCCCCTTTTCAGCAGAAGAGCAAAAAAATACGGAGAA